>DLPX01000074.1 GCA_002477475.1 Proteobacteria bacterium UBA7447 | reverse complement strand
TTTACAGTGATATTGCGCAAAGATCGGATCGATTCCAGAGCACACCCTGCGCGGGGAAGTCATGTTTGCGTAGACTATACTTATGAGTATCAATGACAAAAAATCGATCAGGCGAGCGAGTTTTTGGAATAGATTGATCGGTATTTTGTTGATTCTGGCCAGTCAACCACTCACCGCTGGCTGCCCTTGCAATTACACTCCAGCGACACTGATTCAAATCATCGGTGCGGATACCCTTTTGCTTAATATCGCCGACGTTGCGGAAACCGTTCAGATCGCTGGCATCCAGACACCTCGGCTTGAGGCCCAGTCCGAGTCAGATGAGGTCTGGTGCAAGAGCGAAGGAGAAAAAGCGATCCAGGCACGGGATTACGCCACACAACTTTTGTCGAGGGCGTCAGAGATCTCAATCGACGCGCAAGAGCGCCTTGCCTCGGGAAATCTCTCAGCAGAGGTCTACATAGACAATATAAGTCTCGGTCAGGAGTTGCTTTATAAGTATCTCGCGATAGAGTCCGGGCAAACACCCAGTTGGTGCCCCTGAAGACAGATATGAAATTCGCAACAGCAGATCTTTTTGATAATCACGCAGATGAGCTTGAAGTCTGCGCTCCCATCTTCCTGGATTTTGGCGGCCACACTAATTTCTATGGTCCAATCCGAACGCTGAAGGTTTTTGAAAATTTTGGAATAACGAAATCCACTCTGGCGACCAATGGAAAGGGTCATGTCCTGGTGATTGATGGCGGAGGCTCATTACGATGCGCCATGCTGGGTGACAAACTCGCACAACTTGCGATCGACCATAACTGGAAAGGAATACTCATCAACGGCTGCGTGCGGGATAGCGCCGCGATTTCGAAACTGTCGATCGGAGTCAAAGCACTTGGCACAAACCCGACCCGTCCCTCTCCGGAGGGTGACGGTCAGCTCGACGTTCCCGTACGATTTTCCAGTGTTACTTTCCATCCCGGGCATTTTTTGTATGCGGATGCCGATGGGGTAGTGTTGAGCGAGCACGACCTTGTCGAGAATCGTTAGCGCTCAGGCGACAATTCTCCGGCAGACCCATTCAACCTCCATATCAACTTCAATAAAGCACTCATGCCTCGACGTAAAAGCAGCAAACGTGCGGCGCCGCGTGGAATAGAACAACTTCCTTCGGGGCCGGTCGTGAACCCCCTCTCCCCGATTTCTATCCTCTCCGAGGACGACGTCGCATCATTGCACACGGCATCCCTTGAGGTGCTGCGAAAACACGGCATGCGGTTTTCCCTGCCGGAAGCCCGAAAGATCCTGAGAGAAGCCGGCGCCAGGGTTGACGAAGATAACGCCATGGTGCGATTCGATCCGGATCTCGTCATGGAATATGTCGCCAAAGCGCCTGCCTCTTTTACCTTGCATGCGCGTAACCCGGTTCATGACCTGCACCTTGATAACCGGCATATCAATTTTTCGTGTGTAAGCAGCGCACCTCATACCACCGACATGCTGAATGGACGTCGTGGGGGTAACCGCCAAGACTTCGAAAATTTCCTGAAACTGACACAAATGGTCAACGTTGCGCATGGTTCCGCCGGCTACCCGGTGGAGCCGATCGACATCGATGTGCCGATCCGCCATCTTCATGCGACCCGATCGATCGTCACGCTGACAGACAAGACCTTTCGACTGTACAACCACAATCGGCAACGCACGCTGGATGCTCTGGAGATGACGCGGATCGTTCACGGCCTGGGTCGAGAAGCATTTGAGAAAACACCCTGCGTGTTTGCATCAATCAACCCGAATTCACCACGTGAGTACGATGCGTCGATGCTGTGGGGCATGATCGAATGCGCGCTTGCCGGTCAGGCATTAATGATCTCTCCTTTTATCTTGGCCGGTGCCATGGCGCCCTCTTCGCTCGCTGGCGCGTTAGCCCAGCAAAACGCTGAAGCGCTTGCCGGTATCGCGTTCTGCCAGATGGTCAGAGCCGGCACACCGGTGACTTACGGCGGATTCGTCTCCAACGCCGATATGAAAAGTGGCGCGCCGGCATTTGGCACACCCGAACATGTCAAAACCACGCTGGTCATTGGCCAGATGGCGCGCCACTACGGACTGCCCTATCGGGCCGCAAACGCCAACGCCTCAAACGCCGTGGATGCCCAAGCCGCGTATGAGTCACAGATGTGCCTGTGGGCCTGCCTCATCAGCGGCGCCACCTATGTCTATCACGGTCTTGGCTGGCTTGAAGGCGGCCTCAGCGCGTCTATCGAAAAGTTCATCGTCGACGCCGAGATGATTCAAGGACTTGTCGAAGCCATTCGGCCCATTGATTTTTCACCTGAGGAGTTGGCCGTCGACGCGATTGGCGAGATTCCACCGGGCGGTCACTTTTTCGGTAGTGCGCATACCATTGAACGGTACGAGCGCGCCTTCTATCATCCGATGCTCTCAGACTGGAGAAACTTCGAAAGCTGGAGCGAAGCCGGCGCACCTGACGCCGCTCAACGGGCAGCACAGATTGCAGACAATCTGCTCAAGGCATATGAGGCACCGCCTTTGGATGACAGCATCGCCCTGGAGCTGGATGAATTTATTGCAAAACGCGAAGCAGAGGGCGGCGCACCGCTGCAATAGTCATTATGAAGATCGCAATTATCGGCGCTGGCGCGATGGGTTCAGTATACGCGGCCTTTCTTGCCGAGGCAGGAAACAAGGTATGGGCCATCGATTTATGGCGTGAGCACGTTGATGCCATCAACCAGCAAGGTCTCAAGGTTTCAGGGGTCAGTGGTGAGCGGACGGTCAACGGCATCAACGCCTCCACCGACATTACCGCCGCCCATAGCTGCGAACTCGTGGTGATTGCGACCAAGGCATCGAGTGTCGCATCCGTCGCAGGCAGCCTGCAGGGTCGACTTCGGGATGATGCGCTGATCCTCACGATCCAAAACGGTCTCGGTGCAGGAGAACGGATAAAGAGCAGCCTCGAGAGTGCGAATATCCTGCTCGGCGTCGCTGGGGGTTTTGGCGCTTCGATACCCCAACCGGGAAGCGTCCACCACAACGGTATGGAACTCATTCGTCTGGGTGAAATGGACGGCGGTATCACCGACCGGCTCGAACGGGTTGCTGACACATGGCAAAGCGCCGGCTTCAACGTCCAAACCTACGAAGACATCAACCAGTTGATCTGGGAAAAATTTATCTGCAACGTGGGCTTGAGTGGCGCCGCCGCCGCATTTAATCGCAACCTGGGAGAAGTGATGGATGATCCCCTGCTCTGGAAAATCGCGAGCAGACTGGCTATCGAGGCCTACGAAGCAGGCAAAGCGCAAGGCATACATTTTTCATTCAGCGATCCCATTCAGTATCTCAAGAACTTTGGCAGCAAGATGCCCGATGCCAGGCCTTCGATGCTTCTGGATCTCAAGGCACAGCGACTCACTGAAGTGGATGCGATAAACGGCATGGTGCCGCAGGTGGCCAAGGCGCAGGGGCTCAACGCCCCTTATAACGAAGTGATCACCGCTCTGATCAAAGCCAAAGAGTCAGAGTTCTCGACCTGATCTCAACGCACATACATGATTATCCACTGAAGACCTGGCGTGGTATAACCATGTTATGGGCATACGGTTGACCACTGAGGACTGGGTTGCAAAGACATCACTGTGTAATATTCGATTTATAAGTTTCATATCTCGATCAAAGTGATTAGGACAGTAAGGTAGCCCCTTAAAACACGCGATTTTGGGTGGCTGGGATCAATCACACTGATCAAAGCCCACACGTCTTTGTTTCAATAGATACACCTACACACGGAAAAATTATGAAAGTATTTATCGTATCGGCTTGGTGTCTGGTTTTTTCTGTATTCACTCAAGCGCATGCTGGTGACCCCATCCCCCAAACAAATTGGGGCGGCGTTTTTAAGGTGCCCGTGGACAAAGTAGATGAAGTAGACCAGGCAGCAAGAAAATGGGCGGACTGGATCAAGGAAACTCATCCTCTTGGATCAGACGACGAGAACAACCTCGCCAGTCTCTCCATTACCAGAAGCCTGCCCCAGGCAGGCTATGTGTATTACGTGATCGTAGAAATCTACCCAACTGCTGCAGGTCTAAAAAACCATCAGAAGATCTATCAGGAGACCAGTTGGAAACCGGAATATTCACCGACATTCTCCGAGTTTGGGTCAAAGGTCATGCGCTATTTGGTCTCAGGCTCTAAACAGCGGAGAACGGTCTACCATCTCGTCCCCTCCAGAGATCATTGATGACCCATACGGAAGAATTAGAGCATTCCTATTTAGTCTGAGGAGTCCGGCCGGGCACGCCTTTGGCAGGCCCGGTCGCTTTCAGTTGGGCTTTGCCTCGCCGGCGCTCTGCAAATGCTCTTTGACCAGTTTCTGAAAAAGGTGCACGCCCTTTTCATGTCGCGGGCTGAGAGGCCCGGGCTGGTAACCCCCCGAAAGATAGTTCTGATGGATATGCGTGCAGATATCAAAATCCTGCTCGATGACGGCAATGTTCCGCTTGATAGTGTCCTGCCGCGCCTCGCGAGCTTCGTCTGAAAGATCCGCAAAATAAAAATCGTAAATTAACTCGGTCCGATCGACACCCAGGGGATTGATACGCGAGGTATTCATCCCGCCGTTAAAGAAAGACAGGGTCCAATTCGGCCACATCCACAGCCAGCGCCCGCGATAGAAAAGATCGCCTTTGGTCGGTGCCGTCATGCGGACGAGATTGTCTTTTGCCGTGGTTTCAAACTCTTCAAAGTCGATGGCCTTGAAGAACTCAGGATGAATTCCCGGGATGTGATAACCCTCAACAAAGTTATCGGTGTAGATCTTCCAATTGGCGTCAAATATCAGGGTTCTTTGTTCTGTCCAGTGGTAGTCCTCAATCGGATCCTGCCCCATCTCATTCAAGAGCCCGCCCAACTGGTCAGTCAGCGTCTTCGGACTTTCAACACAGGCAAAAACCAGCCCGCGCCAAAGCGCAACAGAGATGTCATGCAGCGGCCAATCCTCAAGCGTCAATGACGCCTCGCCATCGGCATGAGAAAACCACGGGGCTCTTTCAAGTGAGCCGTCGAGCCGGTAAACCCAATTATGGTAAGGACAGCGAATGGACCTGCAGCGGCCCTGCCCGGGTTTAAGCAGCATTGCGCCGCGGTGACGGCAAAGATTTCGAAAGCCGCGCAGTTCACCGTCCTCACCCAGCACGACAAAAACCTTCGTGCCCGCAATATCGGTCGCGACGTAGTCACCCTTTTCGACAAATCGGCTGCGTGGCGCGATCAACTGCCAATTGCTATTGAAAATGCCGGACTGCTCCCGACGGTAAATGGCAGGATCCGTGTAGTACCGTGCCTCCAGGTTCTCTTTGAACATCAGTTGCGCCGTCCTGGCTCAGGTGCCGCAGAAGGTGGCGTGCACCACTTCTTCCGGTCGGGGAGGTTTCTGGAATTCAATGTGCTCAGGCTGCTCATCGAAGGGCCGGGCCAGGATCCCATGCAGCTTGAAAAAAGGAGCGAGATCACCGTGGTCTTCTGCCGCGCGAATGACCTCTTCCACCCGGTGATTGCGCGGAATATACGCGGGGTTTACCGACGCCATACGCTCACGTCGCAGTTTGGAGCCAACTCCCTGTTGCTTCAGCCTCGCCCGCCAGCGTCTCGACCAGGCATCAAACGCGGCGGGATCATCGAAAAGTGTCCGTATCGTGTCGTCTTCGGGGCCTGTCTCATCGTCAAGATCTGAAAGACGCCGAAAAACAAGCGTGAAATCGGCACGCTGATCCGCCATGACATCCAGCAAGTCTGTCATCAGCGTGACGTCATCCGTCTCTGTCGTTTCCAGGCCCAGTTTTTTGCTTGCTCCATCGTTGTACGCAGCTTCAAATTTGGCGGGAAAGGTATCAATGGCCTGCTGAGCGAGCTCCAGGGATTTTTTGTTATCGGAATCAAGGATAGGTATCAGTGTCTGCGCCAGACCCGCAAGATTCCAATGAGAAATCGGGGCCTGGTTGGCATAGGCATAGCGGCCCTGATGGTCGATCGAACTGAATACCGTGCCGGGATGATAGGTATCTATAAAAGCACACGGACCATAGTCGATCGTTTCCCCGCTAATCGAGGTGTTGTCGGTATTCATCACGCCATGGATAAATCCAATCAGTTTCCAGGACGCCACCAGCAACGCCTGGGCATCCATGACGGCTTCAAGCAATGCGAGATAGGGACGCTCGCTTTGCCCTGCATCCGGGTAATGGCGGTCGATGGCATGATCAGCCAACTGTCGCAAGGCGTCAGTATCCTGGCGGGCTGCAAAAAACTGGAACGTTCCCACCCGGATATGACTGCTCGCTACACGGGTTAACACCGCCCCGGGGAGCGCACGCTCCCGACGGACCTCCTCTCCTGTTGTGACCGCGGCGAGCGCTCTTGTGGTGGGCACCCCAAGGACATGCATGGCTTCGCTCACGAGGTACTCCCGAAGCACGGGGCCGAGAACCGCGCGGCCATCTCCATTTCTTGAAAACGGGGTTCGTCCGCTGCCTTTCAGCTGAACATCCCGACGCTGGCCTGTCTCATCAGTGACTTCCCCAAGCAAAATGGCGCGGCCATCACCGAGTTGCGGCGCCCAGCCGCCGAACTGAAAGCCAGCGTAGGCCATTGCCAGCGGCTCGGCATCCGCGGGCAGCTTGTTGCCGCAAAGAATCTCGATACCTTCGGGCGAACGCAACATCGCCGGATCGAGGCCCAACTGCCCAGCGAGCGCATCGTTGACCTGGACGAGCTTCGGATCCGCTACCGGCGTCGGTGACAGGCGGGCGAAAAAATGCTCCGGCAACCTTGCGTAGGAGTTATCGAATCCGAAAATTGGTGCGTTCAAGGGCTAAGCTCCACAAAGCGCTTCCCTCAGGCTGCTGCCTGAAATTAAAAAGTCATGACGCCTCAATTCTATCCCTTACGGATAGGCTCTCAAACCCGACAGGCGTTATAGTTTTGCGCGTTGGCGCAGCTCTCTCCATGAGGCTTAACAAAATCCGCATTCCAGTTACCCGGTTTCATGAGTTATGAAGATCACAAAAATTAAAACCTATGTTGTTCCCGCTCATGTATCGGACAGCGACTGGGCCTTCGGTAAGGCATTTGTGCTGGTCAAAGTGGAAACTGACGAAAACCTTTCTGGATGGGGCGAGGCCTACGTGCCGAATGATTGCGAACTTGCCGTCGCAGCCCTCGTCGACGCACTGGCAAGATATCTCGAAGGCAATGACGTGCCGCAAATTGCCCAATTTCGCCATAACGCCGTGCACAGCTTTGCCACCCTGCAAACGGGGCTGCATTTTTCATGCGCCGTTGCCGGGATAGAAACCGCGCTGTGGGATCTACAGGGCAAAGCGCAAGCGCAGCCCGTGTATCAGCTCCTGGGTGGCGCCTGCCGGGAAGCGGTTCCGGTCTATACCAACTGCCATGCCAACAAAGACTTCCCCTTTGACGATGTTATCGACTATGCAAGAGGCCAGCATGAGGCGGGATTTAATCAGGTGAAGGTCTATCCTTTTTGGAACGACACCAGCATTGATGAAGGACTGACACACCTCAGACAACTGCGCGAATCACTGCCGGCGGAATGCGATATTCTGGTGGATGCCTGGCGCGCGCTGAATTATGAGTCAGCGAAAACCGTGCTCAACACGCTTGAAGCGATGGGTATCCGCTGGCTGGAGGACCCCGTACCTACCGAGGATTTTCAATCGCTTGCCCGCCTTGCTGAATCTGGGTCTGTCGACATCGTGACGGGTGAGACCCTGAGTGACGAAGCTGGGTTCTCTCAGCTTTTAAACCACCGCGCCGCCGACATACTGAATCCGGATATCGCTTGCGTGGGCTTAAGCACGATCACTTCGATGGCAGCATCAGCCCGGGCGGCGTCCTGCAAGGTGGCTATTCATAACTTCAACAGCATGGGACCAGCGCTTGCCGCAAGTCTTAGTGCCGGCGCAGCGATCGAGAACCTGGCCGGCGTTGAGTATTTCTCAAGGTTCAAGGCAGGAACTCAAGTCTTCTGTCGACTGAACTGGCAGCAAACACAAAATGGCTCGTTCATCCTTTCGGAGGAACCGGGGCTTGGCATCAGCGTAGATGAATCCATCCTGGCAGACTTTGATTACCGGCTGGCGGCCAAGCGTCCCTGGCCCGGGTAAACGGTCTGGAACCTAGATCACCCGGGGAAACGTAGCGCATTCAAGGGATCCGCCGTCCACCAGGTTGTCGCCACGCTCGCTGGGATTGCACTCCCACTGCTTATCGGCGTAACGGGCATCATCGCCAAACCAGTGTGTGCAGATCACACGACGGCGGCGGCGCTTTTGCAGGTTGCCCGGAGCGCTGTGGTGCGTTCGGAAATTGAGGATCGCGCAATCACCGGCTTTCATGGGCGCGCTGGCAATTTCAAAACCTTGCGTTTCTTTATCCCAGTCTGGCGGGCTGGGATTGGTCTGCCCCTGCATGCCTTTCTTGGTGAAGAAATCAATGCCTTTGAAGTCCTGATTCATTTTGTGGGACCCCGCCACAAAACGCAGGGCCGTGTCTTGGGGAACATCATCTAACGCCATCCAGACGTTACAGACCTGCGTCCCTGACACTGGCCAGTACGCCTCGTCATAATGCCATGGGGTTTTTACACTGGTGCCGGGTTCCTTGACGATCGCCATATCGAAGTACAACAGCAGGCCGCGGCTTCGCATGACCGTTTTGGCCAGTCTGGCCGCGGGCGATTCAAAGCTGAACTTCGCAAAAGACGGCAGACGCGGCCACAGGAAAGTATCAAAGAAGAAAAGACCCTTTTCCCCCGACTCCACATGATCCTCGCGAAGCGCGCTCCGGCTCGCGGTTCCGATCGCGGCCGCCACGGCGCGTCGGCCCTGGGCGACCCATGCCTCGTCAAAAGCGTTCTTGAGACACACCACCCCATCACGCTCATAGGCTTTGATCGCAGCCGCAGTGGGCAGGCCCTTCTTATCCAGGCTGTATTTCTTAAGTGTCCGCATTCTTTTGCTCCCAGAGTGGGGCTCGCTTTCCCGAAGCAACCCAAACTCCTAAGACCTCAAAAGTTAAACCAAGAGGCAACACCGGTCAATTTGCGACGCGGCGTATTACGGGCGATAGACTAGTGCCTAACTGATATCACCACTGGGGTAATTGCCATGAACTTACAGCACCTTTCAGACACCGACAAGATGATGTTGGAGTCGCTTTACTGGTGGGATATTCCCACACTCTTCAGGGCCCCGCTCGACCGGGATCCTGCCAATGCCGACATTGCGCTGGTGGGCGTCCCCCACTCCACAGGTAACGGCACCACGGAGCGCGATCAGCACCTGGGCCCCCGCGCCCTGCGCCAGGTTTCCGCGATGGCAAAACGCGTCCACGTGGAATTCAATATCGATCCGTGGAACGCCCATCGTATCCATGACCTGGGGGATGTCCCTTTGCCCGAGGCAAATTACAACGAAGCCTGTATTGAGCGCATCACTGATTTTTATCGCGGGATTGATGCCGCAGGTGCCCGACCGGTTTCGGTGGGCGGGGATCACTCCGTCACCGGCGGCATCATCCAGGCCATCGCCGGGCCCGACGCAAAGCTGACGAACGGGGAGAAAGCCGTCTTTTTGCACTTTGATGCCCATACCGATGCCTATGAACAGGTGCCCCATTTTCTGGGTGCCGTGAAATCCGCCGCGCACTGGGCGAGCTACCTTGTGCGCGACGGTCTGATTGATGCCAGTCACAGCGTACAGATCGGCATGCGCGGCAATCCACGAACCTTGAGCTGGCTGAACCCCAGCAAGGAACTCGGGTATGAACTCATCACCATGAAACGCTATCGTGAGATCGGCCCTGAAGAGAC
>DLPX01000014.1:43648-48237 GCA_002477475.1 Proteobacteria bacterium UBA7447 | reverse complement strand
CCTGGTTGGCCTCCACTGCGGCCTCTGCACTTTCGCCGCTCGCCTCCCGTTTGGCTTTTGCCTCGGCAAGTTTTTGCTGCTTCAGCGCTTCAAACCGAACCCGATTCTCCTCAGCGACTCTCACCTTGCACTCGTCTACATCATAGCCCTGCGCAAACCACAGGCCCGCGAGCAGACTGACCACGATGAGTCCAGTCAGCGCGCCAACCGGGATGCGCATCGGACGCGGCGCCGATACTGTACTCGCGCCCGGCAAGCCCTCTGCCGCCAAAGCACTTGCCGCCTTCTCTTCCTTGCGCTTGAGATACTCATGCACTACTGCAGCAATCAAGGTGAGTCCGATGATAATGACGGCGAGCGCGCTGATGGACGGGTTGATCCCATAACGCACCTTGCTGGCCAGCACAGTCGTCAGCGTGCTCTCAGAAACGATGGTGAATACGGTCGTGTTGTAGTTTTCAAACGAAGCCAGAAACGCCAGAACGGCCGCCGAGGCAATAGCCGGCTTCAGGAAGGGCAAAAGAATTTTTCGGAAGACCTGGGTATGCGTGGCCCCCAAATCCAAGGCCGCCTCTTCAAGGCCGGGATCAAAGCGCTGCAGTCGGGCCAGGAAGACCAACATGGCGTAGGCCGCGATAAAAGTCGACTGGCCAATAATGGTCATGAAGTAGCCGTCGTAAAAAAAGCCGTCCTCTGCACCGAGTACGACCCGATCGATTCTTTCCCAAAAGACGAGCGTCGAGATGCCGAGAACCACGCCAGGAACCAGAATCGGCGAAATCGTCACCGTATACATCACCGAGCGCGCGCGTTTCTGCAGTTGGGTCAGCAAAAGCGATGCCGCCAATCCTATGGGCACCGCGAGCAATACCACCCCAATCCCTACAAACAGACTGCTACGCAGGCCACCCATCAGATGCTTATCCTTGACCAGGACATCAAACCACTCGCCCGTGATGCAGTTCCAGGGTGAAATCGAAGGAAACTCGGAACTGTTGAATGCCGTAAAGGACATTACGACCAAAGGACCGAAGAGGTAGGCAAAAAAGAGCAGGATGTAGAACCCAACTGCTATCCGCATGACACCTGCGGAAGTCATCGGCCGATCTCTCCAATCTTGACTTTAAAAATCTTCATCACAGCCAACACCAGAAGCACACAGGTCAGCATCAGCACAATGGCGTAAGCCGATCCCCGGGGCCAATTGCTGCCGGTGTTAAACCACTGATAGATGATCTGGGTAAACCAAAGACTGCTTGGACCTCCCAGGATCTGGGGCGCCGCCAACGCACCCGCTGACAGCATGAAAACCATGGTACAGCCGGAGGTAATGCCCGGCTTGGCGAAGGGAATCACCACTCGGCGGTGAATTCTGAACCAGGAGGCTCCCATATCCCGCGCGGCTTCGATCTGATTTTTGTCGAGACTCTCTACCACGTTGTAGATCGGAAAAATCATGAGCAAGATATAGGCGTAGCCGAGTCCTGCATACAGTGCCACATCCTCTCGAACAAAGTCGATCGGCTGGGACAGGATACCGAGCCCCATAAGCATGGCGTTGATGGTTCCCTCTTCGCCGAACAGGATTCGGAATGCAAACGCGCGCAGCAATTCATTTACCCAGAACGGGATGATGAGAGAGAGCACCAGTAGCCTTGCCTTGCCACCTCGGGCTACCTGAGCCAGGTAGTAGGCGATGGGATAGCAAATCGCCAGATCAAAGATGGTGACAAACACAGCCGCGATAATCGTACGGAAGAAAACTGTGACATCGACCACATTAAATGGGTCTGGATTATTGGGGCTGCCGTACGCGAGGAAATGGTAATTGACCAGAGTGTAGACATCTTCGGGTCCGCCCATCTTGGACGGATCCATCTGCTGCCAGTTATGCCGGAAAGAAAAATCCAGCATGAACAACTGGGGCAGGACGATCATGATGATGACCCAAAGTGCGACCGCGCCCAGCATGTAGACTGAAAGCGCTACACCGTTCCTGGCCAAGAACCACCGGAGCCAGCCCAACATTGCTATACCCTCGGAGCTCAGTCAGCGGCGAGTTCGCCGTGGGCAAGCACAATCGCGCTTTGCGCTGAAAAACCGATAGTGATCCGCGAGCCGATATCATGGACGCCAGTGCTACCATCATTCATCACCGACATCCGAACCTGATCCCCAGACTCAGTCCGGAGCACGAGATGCCAGAAATGACCCTCGAACTCCTGCTGGATGAGTTTGGCGGTCAGGCTGTTTTCATGAGCTGCCCCATCGGCCAAGCGGATGGCCTCTGGGCGAACAAACACAATCGCTTCGTCGCCGGACGTGACCGACGCCGTGCTTGAGAGCCGAGCCCCAAACCGTCCGGCCTGCGTCTCGACGGTAGCAGTTTCCCCGGAGACCTCAGCCACCCGCCCGGAGAAGACATTGTTCTCACCAACAAAAGAGGCCACAAAGGTAGTCTGAGGATGATCGTAGACGGTGGTACCGTCTCCGATCTGATCGATCACTCCCTGACGCATCACGGCGATCCGGTCGGACATGGTCAAAGCTTCGCCCTGATCGTGGGTGATATAGATGAAGGTGATCCCCGCTCGCTGCTGAATCGCCCGAAGCTCAGTACGCATGTGCTGCCGAAGTTTCAGATCGAGCGCAGACAATGGCTCATCGAGCAGCAACACCTCAGGTTCTGCACACAAGGCCCGGGCTACAGCGACCCTTTGCTTTTGCCCGCCTGACAGCTCATGGACCATCTTATCTCCTTGGCCTGGCAAGGCCACCAACTCCAGGAGCTCGTCAGCCTTTTTGCGGCGCGCCGTCTTGTCGACTCCCTTGACTTCAAGCGCAAAAGAGATGTTCTCCCATACGTGCATCAGAGGGAACAGTGCGAGATTCTGAAAGATCAACGCCGTGGGCCGGTGGTTGGGCCCGATACCGGCCATATCCTTGCCGCCAATCAGGACGCGACCCCGACTGGGCGGCTGGAAACCGGAAATTGCCCGAAGCAACGTGGTCTTGCCACAGCCGGAGGGGCCGAGAAAACTGAAAAATTCACCCCCCTCGATAGTCAGACTGGCATCCCGGACCGCGACGAAATCGCCGAATTGGACCCACACATCATCGAGTTGAACGTCTGCACTCATCGAATGACTGTAACCCATAAAAGCCATGGCGCTGATCCGATCAACGCCATGGCGTTAGGAAAGAACGTGCGCCCCCGGCCTAAACCGGGGGCAAGACTGCCTGGTTAGGCATTCACGAACTTGTTGCGGTACTCCGTACGAACGTCGGCATACCACTGCGGCTCTTTAGGCCACGGCCACAGATTGGCCAAGGAATTCCCAGGATAGATCTGAGTGAACCACTTGCCGTAATCAGCACTGGCATGCTTATCTGCGCCCAGCACAGCAGAGTTATAGCCGTGCTGACCCCATCCATCTATGCCGCCACCATCGATTGATCGCCCGGCGGCGACTGGATCAAAGCAGTAATCGAGGAACGCATAGGTTTCGTCGACGTTTTCGGCAGCCGATGAGATCGTGAGACCATCTACCCACGCCAACGATCCTTCGACCGGCGCACGGTAGATCACGGGCTTACCTTCTTTCATCTGCACGGTGGGCGGGCCATCCCAGGTCTGGCCGACCACAACGCCGCCGCTCATGAAGCCGTTCTTCTGACTGTCGGCATCGTTCCAGAAAAGCTTGATCTGGCTTTTGTGTTTAATGCAGAAGTCTGTCACGACCTGCCAAGTCTTACGCATCGTTGCTTCGTCAGCGTAAGCCGCGCGCATCGCACCCGGATCCAAGGCTCCCGTCGTTTCGAGATAGAGACCTGCTCCGAGCATGCCAGAATGCGGGCGCATCATGGTCTTGCCCTCAACATCTGACTGCCAGACGTCTCCATAGCTGGGCATTTCGCCGTCACGCGGCGGCGTCCACTTGTCTGAACGCCAGGCAATACCTTCCGTGCCCCAGATCTGCGGAAGCCAATGGGATCCCTGACCGCCGAAGTTCCACTCGTTGTCGCCTACCGCCAGCATCGCCGGGTTAAGGTTTTTCACGTTGGAGATACGGCCGTAATCGATCGGCTGGAGCAGACCCAACGGTTCCCACTGGAGCGAACGCATATTGGTTGGGCTACAGACATCAAAGCCTTTGCCCTTGGTCGCCTTCATCTTGTTGATGATTTCTTCGTTCGAGCCAATCCCGGTGAAGTTGACCGTGATTCCCGTTTTTTCCTTAAAGGATTTCAAAAACCCCGGCGGACAGTAGTCCGACCAGAGCAAGACGTTGACCTCGCCAGACGAGGCCAGCACCTTGGGGCTAACGATCCACGGACCTACTGCGGCCGCTGTAGAGACCGCAGCGGATTTTTTTACAAATGATCTTCTGCTGTGATTTGGTTTTTGATCTGACACTTTATCCTCCTGAGTGGTTTGATCTTTAACAGTTTCCAAGTTCCCCAGGTCTTTCCCCGAGGCCGGACACTTCCGGAAACCATGACGGATTCGCTAATCTGTTATGGCTTGCCAGACCTTAATATAAAGATATTTCTATTTTGTTGCACCGTTGAATCAGCCTTGCCGACGG
>DLPX01000014.1:33944-43265 GCA_002477475.1 Proteobacteria bacterium UBA7447 | reverse complement strand
AAAGGGGTACGACCCCTATTCCTGTCAGTATTCGGCCAGGGTTTCCCGGATCACTTCACAGATCCGGTCGATGTGATGTCGCTCACTCACTAACGGGGGGGCGACCAGGGCAGCGTCACCGGTCATCTTGATGTGCAGGCCATTTTTGAAAAGACGCTTTTGGAAATCTATTCCACGAACGCCGGGATTTCCCATCGGCTCCAGATCAATCCCCGCAAAAAGCCCATAACCCCGAATGTCGGTGATGAGCGGAATATCGCTCAGCGCAAACACCTGCTCAAGGAAATACTCGGACAAATCTGCCGCGCGGCCGATCAGATTTTCTTTCTCGAAAATATCCATGGTTGCGATACCAGCGGCACAGGCGCCCGGATGAGCTGAATAGGTGTAACCGTGGAAGAACTCAATCGCCCCCTCAGCAGAACTGTCCATGATTGCATCATACACCTTGTCGCTGACTGCGACTGCGCCCATCGGCTGCGCCGCGTTCGTCAAAGCCTTGGCCATCGTCATAATGTCAGGCGTGACGCCAAAGGCCTGCGATGCAAACGGCGTTCCCATCCGCCCGAAACCGCAAATCACCTCATCAAAAATCAGAAGAATCCCGTGGTCATCACAAATCTGGCGCAATCTCTCCAGATAGCCCTTAGGCGGTACGAGACAGCCCGTGGACCCTGCAACGGGCTCGACGATACAGGCCGCTATCGTATCGGGACCGTAGTTCATCGCGATACGCAGCAAGTCTTCAGCAAGATCAAGCCCTTCATTCGGCTGTCCCTTGACGAAGCGGTTTTCCGGAAGCCAGGTATGGCGCATGTGTACCACTCCCGGAATCCCCGGACCAAACGCCTGGCGGTTTTTGATCATGCCGCTTAGAGACACGCCTGCCATATTGACACCGTGATACGCCCTCTCGCGCGAGACGAAGCGCTGGCGCTGCCCCTCGCCTCGGACGTAGTGGTACGCGTAAACAATTTTCATCGCTGTGTCGACTGCTTCAGAGCCAGAGTTGCCGAAGAAAATATGGTCAAGCCCGTCAGGGGTCAGTTTCGCCACCCGGCGAGCAAGTTCAAAAGAAAGGGGTTGGGCCAACTGAAAAGGAGGCACATACGCAGAGGCCTTTAATTGGTCATGCACCGCCTGGGCAATTTCCGGCCTGCTGTGTCCAGCCGCGCAGCAGAATAGCCCGGAGGAGCCATCCAGAATCCGGTCCTCAGAATCGTTGTACATATAGACCCCTTCGCTACGAACAACAATCCGGGGATCAGCTTTGAAGTCCCGGTTGGAGGTAAAAGGCATCCAATAGTTTTCGAGGAATTCCGGATCGTATTTCATGATTTTTCCCTTTAAAGACTTCGCCAAAATGGTGGTTTTGCAAACCGAAGAATTATATGATACTCGGCTCCCCAGCCGCTCATCCGATCACTGCGCAAAACCGTGCTCAAGTGACCTGAAAACACGCTCTGTCGCCGAGAACGAAGCTACGGGCGGTAGAGACGGCGGCCCAGAAACGGGCAAATGGTGGCAACGCCAAAGCCCTTCTTTTTCGACATGGATCGCATCCTGGCCTGAGGGCTGGCGATGCGCAATAACAGGAGTGAAGTTGATGAAAATGACCACCGAGGAAGCGTTTGTCAAAGTCCTGCAGATGCATGGCATTGAACACGCCTTTGGGATTATCGGCTCAGCCATGATGCCGATTTCAGATTTGTTCCCGGCTGCGGGAATTAAATTCTGGGACTGCGCACATGAATGTAACGCGGGAATGAGTGCCGATGGTTACACGCGAGCCTCTGGGAAAATGAGTATGGCTATCGCGCAAAACGGTCCAGGTATCACTAACTTTGTCACTCCAGTGATGACGGCCTACTGGAATCATACGCCGCTGCTCCTTGTTACGCCGCAGGCGGCCAACAAGACCATAGGTCAGGGCGGCTTTCAGGAAGTCAAGCAGATGGCAATCTTTCAGGATCTCGTCTGTTATCAGGAAGAGGTCCGTGACCCGACGCGGATTGCAGAGGTACTGAACCGAGTCATCGAAAAGGCCCATCGCGGCTCAGCGCCCGCGCAGATCAATGTACCTCGGGATTTCTGGACCCAAGTAATCGATATTGAACTGCCGCAGGTGATCGACATTGAGCGCTCACCGGGCGGTGCAGACTCCATCGCCCGCGCGGCAGAACTGTTGTCCGAAGCAAAGTTCCCCGTCATCCTGAACGGGGCCGGTGTTGTGTTAAGCGGCGCCATCGAGGCGTCTGCCGCACTCGCCGAAAAACTGAGCGCGCCGGTCTGCTGTAACTATCAGCATAACGATGCCTTTCCAGGCTCACACGCCCTCTCAGCGGGCCCTCTTGGATACAACGGATCAAAGGCGGCGATGGAGCTCATTTCCAAGGCGGACGTAGTGCTGGCGCTCGGCACCCGGCTGAATCCTTTCTCCACCCTGCCCGGCTACGGTATTGATTACTGGCCCCAGGCCGCCCGTCTGATTCAGGTGGATATCAATGCCGACCGGATCGGCCTCACCAAACGGGTTGAGGTCGCCATTCAGGGAGATGCCCGGCGGGTTACACAGCAACTGCTTGAGCAGTTGGCACCAGGTGCCGGAAACGCCGGCCGCGAGGACCGGCTTGCCGAGATTGCCCGCAGCAAAACCGCTTGGTTCGAAGAACTTGCCACTATGAATCATGAGGACGACGATCCTGGCACCACCTGGAACCAACGCTCGCGCGACAGCCATCCCGAACGGATGTCTCCGCGCCAGGCTTGGCGGGCGATCATGGCGGCACTCCCCAAGGAGGCAATCATCTCTTCGGATATCGGCAACAACTGTGCCATCGGCAACGCTTATCCGAGTTTTGAGGCAGGCCGTAAATATCTCGCACCGGGGCTTTTTGGCCCTTGCGGCTACGGCTTCCCGTCGATTCTTGGCGCCAAGATTGGCTGCCCTGATACACCGGTCGTGGGCTTTGCGGGAGATGGCGCTTTTGGCATCTCGATGAATGAAATGACGGCCTGCGGAAGAAACGAGTGGCCCCCCATCACCATGATTATTTTCCGCAACTACCAGTGGGGTGCAGAAAAGCGAAACACCACCCTGTGGTACGAGGACAATTTTGTGGGCACGGAACTCAATGTAGGCGTCGAATATGCGGAAGTGGCCAAAGCGTGCGGCGTCCACGGCATTAAGGTCGAAACCGCCGAGGCACTTACTCAGGCACTCAATACAGCGATTGAAGAGCAGATGAACAGCAATGTCACAACGTTTATCGAGGTGGTTCTCAATCAGGAGCTGGGAGAGCCGTTCCGCCGGGATGCGATGAAAGCGCCCGTCGCTGTTGCCGGAATTAACCTTTCTGATATGCGTACTCAGCAAGCGGGTTAGAGGGCCAGTAAGGCAGTCGGGGAGGCTCCCTGCTGGATACTCTTGGCGAGGGGGATCTTGATCACCCCCTCACCTCAATTTACCGAAACCGGGGGGAAATGAGATGTTGATAGGAGTTCCAAAGGAGATCAAAAATCACGAATACCGGGTGGGCATGGCGCCCGCCAGTGTGCGGGAGGCCGTAACACACGGCCATCAGGTCATGATTCAGTCTCAGGCAGGTGAAGGGATTGGCGCGTCCGACGACGAGTATCGTTCGGTCGGGGCTGAGATTGTCGAAGACCCGAAAGACATTTTTGCCCGCGCTGAGATGATCGTAAAGGTCAAAGAACCGCAAGCCAACGAACGCGCCATGCTGTCTTCAGGGCAGATCCTGTTTACGTATCTGCATCTGGCACCCGATCCTGATCAAACCCGCGATCTCGTCACGAGCGGCGCTACCTGTATCGCTTATGAAACCGTGACCTCCCCATATGGCAGCCTGCCGCTTCTTGCACCGATGTCCAAAGTTGCCGGCAGAATGGCGATCCAGGCGGGGGCGTATTGTCTCGAACACCCCCACGGCGGCCTCGGCATGCTGCTCGGAGGCGTGCCGGGTGTTGACCCAGCGAAAGTCGTCGTACTGGGCTCCGGAGTGGTCGGCACGCATGCGACTCACATCGCCGTCGGCATGGGTGCAGATGTCTGGGTCATTGACCGCAGTCCTGAAGTCATTGAATCCCACTGGCAGCAGTTCGGGCGATCCACCAACACGGTCTTTTCAACCCGCGATGCTCTCGAGCGGCACGTGCTTGAGGCCGATCTCGTGATCGGCGGCGTGCTGATCCCGGGGGCTGCTGCACCCAAGCTCGTCACAGCAGAGATGGTGTCGGCCATGAAACCGGGTTCTGTCATCGTCGATGTCGCAATCGATCAGGGCGGCTGCTGCGAAACCTCCCGACCCACGACACATGCTGAACCGACCTATGTGGTCGACGATGTGGTGCACTATTGCGTCGCCAACATGCCCGGTGGCGTTCCGCGTACATCAACCTTTGCCCTGAACAACGTCACCCTCCCCCACATTCTGGCCCTGGCCGACAATGGCTATCGGGTGGCGCTCGAGCAGGATCCGCATCTTTGCAACGGACTTAACGTCCACGCAGGGAAAGTGACCTGTCTTGAGGTTGCCAGAGACTTGGGCTACGAGTATGTCGACCCCTCAACCGCGCTCACGGGCGGTTGAGTCTCAGGCGGTTCCTATGCCCCGCTTGATCCGGGGCATCAACCTCTGGGGCAACACCGGCGCTGAGGGTCAGGTTTAGGCCGCCTCAGCCAGTTTTGTATTGGGCGCGGGCCGACATCAAGGTATCCGCCGATATAACAGTCCTGCAGCAATGGCAAAAGTCAGCGTCGGCAGAGTCGCGCCCAGGATAGGCGGCAGCCGATAAACAAGAACGATATATCCAAGCGCCTTGCTTGCGGCAAAAAAAACAATCCCGATCATAATTCCGATAAAAAGATTTCTGCCCATGCTGTCTGTCCGGATACTGCCAAATACAAACGGGATCGCCAGCAGCAACATCACCGCGGTGGCAAAGGGCAGATTGAGTTTCGACCAATAGGCCAGCTCGAAGTTGCGCGTATCCTGGACATTGCTGACAAGATGCGCGATGTACTTTCGCAACTGCATCAGTGACAACTGATCTGGCTGAACCAGAAAGACCGACATCGTTTGAGGCGTCACGGAGGTGGTCCAACGCGCCTTGGGCGCCTGGGCCACGGTCGTAAACCCCTGCTCATCGATGAGCGTCTGCTTGACTTCATCAAGATCCCAGAAGTCCTCGGAGAAATAACCCCGCCCCGCATGAACCAGGGCCCGGAGTTGGCTGCTGTTGTCGAACTGGAATACCCGGACATCCCTCAGAGAAAGATCGGGCAATACCTCACGCACGTTTACGAACGTGCCTCCATCTCGCATCCAGAGCCCGGAATTAGATTTATGCTCGATGTTCTGCTCAAGCGCCTGAGCACGTCCTCTTTGCGCCAATGTTTCAGTCCAGGGGGTCAAGAACTCTCCGATCAGCAGGGCGATAAATGCAAGCAACAAACCCAGCTTGAGCACCGCAGAGGTGATTTGCCCGATCGACACACCGCTTGAGCGCATCACGATCAGCTCCGAATCCAGTGCAAGCAGGGAAAGCCCAAAAATCGCCCCAATCAGCACCGCCATCGGAAAAATCTCGTAGGTGATTCTGGGTGTACTCAGCAACACATACCGCAAGGCGTCCAAAACGGAATAGTTCCCAGTACCCAGGTGGGAAACCTGATCAATGAAAGTGACAAACGCGAAAATACCGGCGAGCACGCCAAGCACCACCAGAATCTGCCCCATCAGCACACGGGCGAGATAGAGTTCCAGGAGCTTCATGTCGTCAGGCCGCTCGTTGGCGCGGTCGTGCCCAGAACCATAACGGTTCATCCCGCGAGCGGCGCCACAAGAGATAGCCCGCGCCCAATGCAAAGCCCAGGTGCACAACTACCAGTAATGTGACCGCACTCGCACCGCCGTTCGGAATCCTTGCACAAGCCATCGTGACGAGATTGGTGTAGGTGAAGTAAACGATCAGGGCGCTAAACATGGAGACATAGCGGTTGCTGCGCGGGGCCACTCGGCCAAGCCCCAGCGCAAACATCATCAATATGGGCAGCACCACTATCTTGGAAATCCGCCAGGCAATCTCTTTTTGTTCATGAGGTCCGCCGCTGCGCCACAAACGTGTCGTCTTCCAGCCATGAAGAGGATACTTGACGGGTGCTGCCATCGTGCTCCTGTCCCTTAAGGTATAGCGCTCAAAATTGATCACTCGATAGACGCTGTCACCAGGGGCGCCTTCGTAACGCACACCATTCTCGAGGACCAGGAATACCTGCCCCTTTTCAGGGTCCGTATGCCGGTGTGCCGACTGAGCGAGGACGACGCCCTCCCGGCCTGCATCAGAACCCCAGGCAAAGATGCCCTCGTACCGGCCGTTTTCCTTGTTAAGTTGCTCCACAAAGTAAACGGCTCGGCCGGCCTGGGTTTCCATGAACACCCCGGGACTTACTCCAACGATGTCCGTCCTAGTCTTGAGCTCGTGCTCGATTGCGCCGACCGACCGCACGGCCATAGGTCCTACCACCATCGAAAAACTGCCCACAGTAAGAGCGCCTACGAGAATAAGGAACACCACCGGTCGAAGCAGATGGGAAAGCCCCAAACCCGACACGGCCATGATGGTCAGCTCGTTCTGACGGCTCCAGCGACCGAGCACCAGCAGCATCGCCACAAACATCATCAACGGCAAAATGACATCCATATAAGCGATAACTTTCAGGAAAAGCAGCACGAAAATGCTGTCGACTGGAATGATGCCTTCCGCAGCCTGGCGAAGAAATCCTAGGACGCGAACCACCACAAAGATACAGAAAATTACGGCCGTCACGGCAAAGCTGGTCAGCAGTACTTCCCGGGCCAATGCCCTGCGAAGAATCATGAGTTATGCCGCAAACGAGGTTTTGACATTGCGCTCTGTCACCAACCAAAATACGGCCTCATTTTACGTGAATCAGGGATTCTCTCCTACCGGCCCCTCAGCGCCCGATCCACTTCTTCAGGAAATTTATGAAAATTCAACTCTCTTCCCCAGATATGCTCGATGCCCGGACGGACTGTCTCGTCGTTGGTGTCAGGGAAAATGCACAGCAGCCGCAAAGCACACGCAGGATAGACAAAGCGACAAAGGGCCTTATCGACTCGCTGATGCGCTCAGGCGATATTAACGGGCGACCGGGAAGCGCACTGATGGTGCCCTCACCTGCCGGGATTGAGGCGAAACGCCTGCTGCTCGTCGGGGTAGGCGATAAACCTGACGTCGACGACTTCGCAAACGCCACACGCGCGGCGGCGCGTCAACTCTGCAGCAGTCGATCGGTCAGCGCGGTTGTCGCCCTGACCGAGGTTGCAGTCTCCGGTGCCGACCCGAGGGCGCGCGCCCGGATGCTCTCCCAGGCGATTGAGGAAGCAGGTTATCGATTTAACCAGCTGAAATCTGCCGAAGGGAAGGAAGCAGCACGCCGGGAATGCACCGTCAAACGCGTCAGTCTTTTAGGTGGCTCGACAAAAAATGATACGTCAGTGCGTAAAGGCATCCAGGAAGCCCGTGCCATCGCCCATGGCATGTCGCTGGCCAAAGACCTGGGCAATCTGCCGGGAAATATCTGCACCCCCAGCTATCTCGCCAACCAAGCAAAAAAACTTGGAAAAAGTCACAAACTAAAGGTGAATGTACTGGATGAGGCCAAGATGAAAGCGTTGGGTATGGGGGCGCTGCTCTCGGTTTCCCGTGGCAGTCGTGAACCCGCCCGACTCATCATCATGGAGCATCAAGGAGGCCGCCGTTCGGATCCCCCGGTAGTGCTGGTGGGTAAAGGTCTTACGTTTGATGCCGGCGGTATCTCGCTGAAGCCGGCTGGCGCGATGGATGAAATGAAATACGACATGTGCGGCGGCGCGAGCGTTTTTGGCGCTATGGTCGCGGCGGCGGAGCTTAATCTGAAATTAAACGTCATCGGTATCGTACCCAGCAGCGAAAACCTACCTGACGGCGCTGCCAATAAACCCGGCGATATCGTGACCAGCATGGCAGGAAAGACTATTGAGATTCTCAATACTGACGCCGAGGGTCGGCTTATCCTTTGTGATGCCTTGACCTATGCCGAGAGATATAAACCGGCCGCCGTCATCGATATCGCCACCCTGACGGGGGCCTGTCTTGTGGCCCTTGGTCATCCGGCATCAGGACTGTTCTCTCCTGATGATGATCTTGCCGATGAACTGCTTGCGTGTGGAGAAACTGCCCGGGATCGGGCCTGGAGATTGCCCATCTGGGACGAGTATCAGAAGCAACTCGACAGTCCTTTTGCGGACATGGCGAATATTGGCGGGCGCACCGCGGGCGCGGTCACTGCCGCCTGCTTCCTGGCCAGATTTACCAAAAATATGACGTGGGCACATCTCGACATCGCCGGCACCGCGTGGCACTCAGGAGCAAACAAAGGAGCCACCGGACGCCCGGTGCCGATGCTGGTACGGTTCCTGATCAACCGTGCGGAAGCCTGAAGGAGCCTCAACCGAAATGGCCTGCCGCGTAGACTTCTATGTTCAGGCCGCAGAGGCTCCCAAGGGGCATCTCACGCTGGCCTGCCGCGTGACCGAAAAAGCGTACCAGGCAGGTCACCGAATTTACCTACGTTGCGAGGATGCGCAACAGGCCAATGAGCTGGATGAATTGCTCTGGACATTTTCGCAGAGCAGTTTTGTGCCGCACCAGCTGGTGTCCTCCGGCCGGTCCGATGCCCCCGTTACCATCGGGCATACGCCCCCCAAGTCGGAGGATACGGAAGTGATTGTCTCGCTGACTCACGAACCGATCCCGGACATGGGCAGGTTTGCCCGGATAGCTGAGATTGTGGGGCACGACAGCACACAGCGCGAATCGGGAAGAAAACGGTACCGGTTTTATCGTGAACAAGGGCTTGATCCCGTCACGCATGAGATCCGGTTATAACGGAGTCTCAGCACCGTGAGCATAGAAAACAAAAAAGGTAAAGAAGAAAGTCGAGAGAAACTGATCCAAGAGTTACAGGATCTGGGACAATTGATCGCACCAAACGACAGCCCTTCCTCTGAGACTGAGTCGCCTTCTGAGCCTGCGCCCTTGCTCACACCTCTGTCGGACGCGTTTGACGAAGCAAGCACAGAGACCACCGAAGTCGAGGTTCCCGAGGGGCCTGCGACGGTTGACATGTTCGTCGCTGACGATCCCCCAGAAAGCACCCTCCCCGCAAGTCACGGTGAAGCCCCGAACGCAGCGCCGCCATCCCATGAATCAGAGCAAGGCCTGGATCAGGATCAG
>DLPX01000014.1:10883-33634 GCA_002477475.1 Proteobacteria bacterium UBA7447 | reverse complement strand
GGATCAGGATCAGACAACAACACCATCACCGCCGCCCGAAACCTTTGAATCGGCCGCGGTTGAAACGGTTCTGGATACGCCACCCGATAACCCGGGTTCCGGAGGTTCGGGCGCCTATCTGGATGAACTGGTAGATGAACTGGTCGGCGCCGTCGAAAAGCGGCTCTCGCTGCAATCAGGCGAATCTCTCCCAGAATCGCTTCGGGACGAATTGTCTCGTGATATCAAGGATCGTCTTGCTCCCTGGTGGAGCGAAGGCTGATCCTGGCGAAGGTCTGTCTATTTATAAGCTGGGCACCCGTTAGCCTATACTTCTGCGTCCTGAATTTCGCCCTTTTCTTCCGACGTTGAAAATACCCCGATGAGCACCAAAGCCCTCAGCAAAACCTACGATCCGCACACCATAGAACGCACCCTGTACGAATCGTGGGAAGCGCAGGGTGCTTTCCAGCCTGCGGGTGACGGACCTGCCTTTTGCATATCGATTCCCCCGCCAAACGTGACGGGCAGTCTGCATATGGGCCACGCCTTTCAGGACACCATCATGGATGCCCTGATCCGTTATCACCGCATGCGGGGGCACAGAACCTTGTGGCAGGCCGGGACCGACCACGCAGGCATTGCCACGCAAATGGTGGTCGAGCGTCAACTCAACCAACTCGGGAAAACCCGTCATGATCTTGGCCGGGACACTTTCATCGAGCGGGTTTGGGAATGGAAGCAGGAATCAGGAGGAGCCATCACGCAGCAGTTGCGCCGTATAGGGGCGTCTTTGGATTGGAGTCGTGAACGTTTCACCATGGACGAAGACCTCTCGGTCGCGGTGCGGGAAGTCTTTGTTCAGTTGTATGAAGAGGGTCTGATCTATCGAGGCAAACGACTCGTCAACTGGGATCCGATTCTTCATACGGCCGTGTCCGATCTGGAGGTACTGTCTCAGGAAGAGGTAGGTTCACTCTGGCATCTTCGGTATCCACTGGCTGACAACAGTGGTCACGTTATTGTTGCCACCACACGGCCCGAGACGATGCTAGGCGATACCGCGGTGGCCGTTCACCCAGATGACGAGCGCTACCGGCATCTGGTTGGCAAACAAATCCGGTTGCCGCTGACAGATCGATCGATCCCGATCATCGCGGACGACTATGTTGACCCAGAGTTCGGCACCGGCTGTCTCAAGATTACCCCTGCTCATGACTTTAATGATCACGAAGTGGGTCTTCGCCACGAGATGCAGCCGATCAATGTCCTAGATCCGAGCGCTGCGATTGATCTGCCGGATTCGCCTTATCACGGCCTTGATCGATATGCCGCCCGTGAGCGGATCGTTGCTGATCTACAGACGATTGACCTGGTCGAGCGAATCGATGAACACACCCTGATGGTGCCTCGTGGGGACCGCTCTGGGGCCGTTGTCGAACCGTATTTGACCGACCAGTGGTTTGTGCGGGCAGGTCCTCTGGCGGAACCCGCCATCAAAGCGGTGGAAGACGGACGCATCCGCTTTGTTCCTGAAAACTGGAGCCGCACCTACTTTGAATGGATGCGAAACATCCAGGACTGGTGCATCTCCCGGCAGATCTGGTGGGGTCATCGGATTCCTGCCTGGTATGACCACGAGGGAAATATATTTGTTGGGCGAGATGCCGACGAAGCACAGAAAAAAGCGTTCCAGCATCACGGCAAAGCCGTCGCGCTGCATCAGGATGAAGATGTTCTGGATACCTGGTTTTCTTCTGCGTTATGGCCCTTTTCAACCCTGGGGTGGCCCAAGGCCACCGAGGATCTAGCCACTTTTTATCCCACCACGGTGCTGGTGACGGGCTTTGACATTATATTTTTCTGGGTCGCCCGGATGATCATGTTCGGTCTTAAGTTCACCGGCCAGGTCCCTTTTCGCGCGGTGTACGTCCACGGCCTGGTTCGCGATGCCGATGGCGAAAAGATGTCCAAATCCAAAGGCAACGTTCTTGACCCCCTCGATTTGATTGACGGGATTGGACTGGACGCGCTGGTGGCAAAACGCACCACTGGACTTATGCAGCCCCAGATGGCGGAGCGCATCGAAAAAGTCACGCGGCGGCAATTCCCTGACGGCATTCCATCGTTCGGCACTGATGCCCTGCGATTCGCTTTTGCCAGTCTTGCAACCCAGGGGCGCGATATCCGTTTTGACTTGGGACGCATCGAAGGCTTTCGCAACTTCTGTAACAAACTGTGGAATGCCTCACGTTTTGTCATGATGAATACGGAATCTTTGTCGGGTCACCCTCTTGATGACTTTGAGACCGGGCCGGCTGAGCGCTGGATTACCTCGCGACTGCAGCAGGTCGCAGGCGAGATCCGCAAATCGATGGAGGCGTACCGTTTTGACCAGGTAGTCCAGGCACTGCATGCCTTTATCTGGGATGAATACTGCAGTTGGTATCTGGAAATCGCCAAGATCCAACTTTCTGATCCCGATCTACCGGACTCTCGCAAAGATGGCGTGCGCCAGACACTGGTCAACACACTGGAGAGCGCGCTGCGCCTGACCCATCCCGTTATGCCGTTCATTACCGAGGCTCTGTGGCAACAACTGCGTTCACGTACCACCGTCGACGGGGACTCCATCATGCACCAGCCTTACCCGCAACAGGATGATCAGTTCATTGATCCGGGAGCCGTAGAAGATCTGGAATGGGTACAGTCCGTAGTGGGCGGTATTCGCAATATTCGCGGTGAGATGAACATCGAACCCAAGGTCTCTTTCCCTGTCACCCTGCAGGGTGGAGATGACAAGGATGACGGGCGCAGTCGGGCTTTCTCGGGTTTACTCATTGCACTCGCCCGGCTAGACCGGATTGAACACCTGCCTGAGGATGCACAGGAGACTGAAGAATACGCCACTGCACTAGTTGGAAAAATGAAAGTACTGGTGCCCCTGGGATCCATTATCGACCGCGATGCCGAATTGAGTCGGCTGACCCGGGAGGTTGAAAAACTGACAATCGATCTCAAGCGCTGCGAGGATAAACTGTCGAATCCTAAGTTTGTCGACCGAGCCCCCGCCGAGGTCGTCAACAAAGAGCGTAGTCGTGCAGAACAGCTCGTCCGGGATCTAGAAGAGTTGAAATCCCGTCAGCAACGCATCGCTGACTTACGCTGACCCCTTATCAAGTCGGGATCCAATCCTGCTGTGAGCCAGCGTTTGGGTCACCAACGCCGTTAACGCAACGGCGGCAGCCTCAACGCGCAGTACTCCCTCGCCAAGAGATACCATGGTTGTCTGGGTTTGATGCAGTCGTGCAAATTCACTCTCTGAGAGCCCGCCTTCCGGACCTACCAGAAGGCGAACCTGTTTGGCTTCCACAAGGCTTTCCTCGATCACTGCACTACGGGATTCCCCTTCTTTGTGGGCCACCAAATTAACAACGCCGTCATCGCTCGGGCCGCTAATCCACTCAGCGAGATCTATCGAGGAGTGCACAAGTGGCATCCAGGGCCGTTGGCTCTGCTTGCAGGATTCAATCAGCACCCGACGCCATCGATCCTGAGATCCGGTACCAGCACGGCTGACGCTTCGCTCAAAGTTCACCGGCGTAAAGTCTGTCATGCCCAACTGCGTGACCATATCCAGCATCGTGGTCTGACGATCCCCTTTTGGCAGGGCGCTGGTCAGGTGAATCCGGACCTCGGGCAGCGCCCAATGTTGCTGCGCTTCTAAAGCCAGATGCACCTTGAGGGGCCGTTTGATCACCTCACTGATTCGTGCTGCGGCCGTACGGCCGGCGCCGTCAAACACGCAGACCACATCACCCTCGCGCAGTCGGCGGGCACGAACAGCGTGGGCCGCCTCGGTGTCTTCCAAAACCGCGGCAGTGCCCGTTGATGCCAACTCTGGCAGATAAAGCCAGTGGGTCATCGGACTCCTCCGCCAGCAAGGTAGACGTCGTAACGCACCGCCTTGCCTTGGTAAACGATATCCGGCGTTCCGCCAAGCGGCTGCGCATGACGCGGACGTTTGACGATGACTCGCCCACGGGCATGCAAACGGGCCACCTGAAGCAGTGTCGCCCCATCCGCATCCTCCCCTGCAAGACGGCGCAAAAACTGCTGGGCTTTACGGGGTTTAGCGGTATGGCGATCTCGATCGGGGAACATCGGATCCAGAAATATCACATCTACTGTCTTTAGCGAACCGATTTTTTCGATAGCATCGCCACAAACCACCTGGAGTCCTCCCGTTTCGTGACCAGGACAGCAGGCCGACGCCGCCTCTAGCATGATCGCAGCCACCTCTACCCGTTCAATGGCGACCACAGCCTTGCCGCGACGTACAAAGTCGAATGTATCGGAACCGAATCCCGCGGTGGCGTCAATAATGGATTGACATTGGCGTCCAAGCGCCCGCGCAAGCAGGTCTTTGCCGGCCGGCGCATATCGGCGTTTTGCCACATCAATGGTCAGGGCCCGGGTACGGGGCTGCGTGGTATCCCGCAGTGCCAGTCTGTCCTGAGATACTTCGAGAACCATTCCTGAGACCGCATTAGGATCGCAAGACACCGCAGTGTTAAGACGCAAAGCAAGCGCCTGCGCTCTCGGCAGGGATTGCGCGTCCAGCGCGACAACAGCCACTTTCTCCTTTTTTGACATCAACGACTTTTGACTCTTTACTGGTGTTGGGATAAAACCCTAGTCATATCCAATTTAACCACGGACATTTCTTGGGATGGGATTTCTCACAGGTAAACGCGCGCTGGTGACTGGCGTGGCTTCGAACCGGTCAATCGCTTGGGGCATTGCAACGGCTATGGCCCGGGAGGGTGCGGAACTGGTACTCACGTACGAAAATGACAAGTTGGGGGGTCGAGCAGAAAAGTTTGCAGCAGAGCTGGGATTTGAGAAAACTGTCCGGTGCGATGTCTCTCAGGACAGTGATATCGAATCACTGCAGACGACATTGCAAGAACATTGGGAGCAATTGGATATTCTCGTGCACTCCATTGCCTTTGCGCCGAGGGAGGAACTGGAGGGGATGTTTCTGGACTCGGTCACCCGGTCCGGTTTTGCAACGGCCCACGAGATCAGTTCATATAGCTTTACCGCACTGGCACGCGCGTTGCGTCCGATGATGCCCTCAGGCGGATCGATGTTGACCTTGAGCTATATCGGCTCACAGCGTTCGATGCCGGGTTATAACGTCATGGGTCTGGCCAAAGCGAGTCTTGAGGCCAATGTACGCTATCTGGCGCAGTCTCTCGGCTCAGAGGGTATACGGGTTAACGGTATCTCTGCCGGGCCGATCAAAACACTCGCGGCCTCTGGGATCAAGGGATTAAAGCAGATGCTGAATTTCTATGAAGACACGGCACCGTTGGGTCGGGGAGTGACCATCGAGGAGGTAGGAAATACGGCAGCATTCCTGTGCTCTGACCTTGCGTCTGGTATCACAGGAGAGATTACCTATGTTGATGGCGGATTCAATACAGTCGGTATCAGTCCGAACGTTGCCAACGGATCCTGACCAACGAAGGCCCGGAAGCTCTCAGCCTATAGGTTTTCCTCAAAGACTTCGACGCTGGCGGCCGACCGCAAAGCACGGCTCGCCCCTGCGTACAGTTCTTCTCCGACCCGTGCGCTGATCAGCGATCTGATCTGCTCGCGCTCCTCCGGGCTGATCTCGTCTGGATTGCCTGACACCACCTCCGCCAGCCGATACACCGCATAACGGCCGGCATCGAGCCGAGTACCCCCGTAAACCGACTGCCCAGCGAGAGGTACGGGTGCCGCGTAGACCGCTTGCGCGACACGCTGGTCATCTGGATCAGAAATATCTTCAGCGTCCTGTGGAAGATCGTACACAGGCAATCCGGCCCCCTCAAGAACACTCGCCCAGGGTGAACCGGCGCGAAGCTGATCCATCATCCTGTCGGCAGTTTCTTCCTGACCAGCGAGCGCTGCCTGCGCCAGGAGATCATCGGCTATCTCCTGGCTGACGTCTTCCAGATCCATTTGGCGCTGGTCACGGAAATCCGCAAAATGCACCGCGATCAACAGATCGCTATCGATCTCAATCATCTCGCTGTTCAGACGGTCGACACGGACTTCCTCGCTGAAAGCCGCATCTCGCACGGCAGCGTGGCTCGCGACCCCCTCACCGGTGTTACGCGAAAACCAGCCACTACGCTGGATTGGAAGACCGAGAAAATCTGCGGTTGCGTCAAGCGAGCCTGGTTGCTCAAAGACCATGTTCTGGAAGTCTTCCGCCATGACCATAAATTGCCCCTCAGCCCACTCGCGCGCCAGTAATGACCTGATCTCGCTGCGTACTTCAGCAAAAGGACTCACCACACTTTTCCGAAGATCGGTCAGCATGATCACATGCCAGCCGTAGTCGGTTCGGACGGGATTGCTGATCTCGCCTGGATTCAGCTCAAACACTACCGCCTCGAATTCAGGCGCCATCGTGCCGGGCCGGATAATACCAAGGTCTCCGCCGCGCCCTGCGGAACCGGGGTCATCTGAGTACTCACGGGCCAGTGAGGCAAAATCCCCTCCGTCTCTGCCTTGGTTCACCAGTCCTTGCGCTCTCTCAAGCGCCTTTGCCACCTCGGCCTCCTCGGCATCCCCAGTGACGTTGATCAGGATGTGGCTGGCAGTGCGACTCCCCGGCTGCGTGAAACGACTGGTATTGTCATCATAGAAGGCTTGCTCTGCCTCGGCCGTAACCACCGCCTGGGCTGCCAGCGCATCCACCGACAGCGCAAGATAATCCACTTGCATCTGGGGCGGCTGGATATAGCGATCCTTATGCTTCTCGTATTCTTCAAGTACCGCGTCTTCGTTGATCTGTGCAGCCTCGCTAAACGGCTCTAGTTCAAGAATCGTAAACTGCGCAACACGCTCCTGCATCAACAGAGCGATAGCGCGGTCAGTCATCGCGGATACGACCAGTGAGGTCGCCCGCAAGCCGATTCGCAACTGATCCACTGCGCCTTGCTGGCGCTGCTGGCGCTCAAATCCTTCTGCCGACAGCCCCGCATTCTGGAGCAGCATTTCATATCTGGCAGGATCAAAAAGGCCCTCTGATTGGAACGCAGGAAAAGCTCCAATGCGCTCCGACAATTGTTCGTTGGTAATTCGATAACCCCGATCTGCGAGATATTCTGCCTGCAGTTGGGTATCGATCAGAGAATCCAGCACTTCGAGTTTAAAGGGGCTACTGGCGAAGAATTCAGCGTCGACGTTACGGCCCATCATCTGAACGAGAGACCGGCGCTGCTCGGAAAGTGCCTGCTGATAAACCGCCTCATCCACGTCGACACCATTCACCGATGCGACGACAATCTTTGAGGCACCCTCAAAGTAGGAGTTAATTCCCCACAGTGCAAAAGGGATGGAGATCAGAAAAACGAGCGCCCAGGCAATCCATCCCGAGGCACGATCCTTAATAGCGGTTAGCATAGTCGTTCAGTTCTGTATTATTTATGGCGTGGGTCGCTTCGTCATCTGGGACCCTGTCAGGAAACTTTACCCCAGACGTCCCGGATGATTCCCTTTTCCGGCGTGTGCCGGGTGCCAAATAAGAATTGGCGGAGCGGACGGGACTCGAACCCGCGACCACCGGCGTGACAGGCCGGTATTCTAACCAACTGAACTACCGCTCCAAAACTGAGCTCCGCCCGTTAATACAGACGGATTTCCTGACCTTCCTGGTGGGTGCTGTAGGGTTCGAACCTACGACCTTCGCCTTGTAAGGGCGACGCTCTCCCAACTGAGCTAAGCACCCCGAGAGGGGCGCGCTAGTTTACGGCATCCTTAAGGCCTTTTCCAGCCTTGAACTTAGGTGCCTTGGAGGGTGCGATCGTGATGCTTTCGCCAGTTCGGGGATTACGGCCAACCCGCCCCGCACGCTCACTGACGGAGAAGATCCCAAAACCAACCAACGAGACGCTATCGCCGTTTGTCAGCGCCTCAGTGATGACATCCAGAACCGACTCAACCGCCGCGCCCGACTGACTCTTTCCCAGCCCGGTTTTCTCCGAAACCGCATCAATCAACTCTGCTTTATTCATCACTTTGTCCTCCCTTTCTCCATTTTCTCCATTGCGCTAGCGTACCGCTTTGCATCGTGCCGACAAAAACTCGCTACTGACACTACGCGGTGTTCTCTAGAATTCTAGAACACCTGCTTACGCCACGGTTATACCAATCACCTCAAAAGAGTCAATAACCGATCACCCAAATAAGGACTCATGGTGCTCCGCGTGAGTTAAGAAACAACACTAATAAGTGCGTCCATTTGCTCGTTTTATCGTTGCTTTTGCGGAATCTCGATGCAACGGGATCCCGCCAAAGCCCGAATTCCGGGCCAGCGCCTTGGACCCGGCCTTCGCAGCAGAACCGCGGTTAGTGCGCCCGGGCCGGGGTCTTGGTTGACTCTTTTTTTGTCTTGGGAGATGCCGACACTCCGTCGTCTCCTTCAATGGACTCGGGCATGTGCTCCAAGGCGACCGTGATCACCTCGTCGATCCAGCGAACCGGAATGATTTCAAGGCAGCTTTTGATGTTGGCCGGGATCTCCACAAGATCTTTCTCATTTTCCTTGGGTATCATCACCGTTCCAATGCCGCCACGATGCGCGGCCAAAAGCTTCTCTTTCAGTCCCCCGATAGGCAGCACTTCGCCACGCAGCGTAATTTCGCCGGTCATCGCGACATCCGATCGTGCAGGAATTCCGGTGATCGCAGAAATCACAGCCGTGCACATGCCGATTCCTGCGCTCGGACCGTCTTTGGGCGTCGCGCCTTCCGGCACGTGGATATGAATATCTTTACTTTGGAAAAAGTCTGTGTCGATACCGTACTGGGTCGAACGCGTCCGCACCACTGACATTGCCGCCTGGATTGATTCCTGCATCACATCGCCCAGTTTTCCAGTGAAACTTTGCTTTCCCTTGCCAGGCATCAGCGCGGCCTCAATAGAAAGCAGTTCACCGCCGACTTCTGTCCAAGCAAGGCCGGTCACTTGTCCGACCCGGTTCCCCTCCTCGACTCGTCCGAAACGATGGCGCTGCACCCCGAGGTACTTGCCCAGATTCCGCGAAGATACCTGAACACGGGTTCGCGAGGTATCCAGCACCAGCTCTTTCGCCACCTTGCGGCAGATTTTCGCGATTTCACGATCCAGTCCACGAACACCCGCTTCGCGGGTGTAATAGCGAACGATATCGGTCAAAGCCTGACGATTGATACTGATCTCGCCTTCCTTCAGGCCATTGTTGCCCTTTTGCTTGTCCACCAGGTACCGGGTCGCAATAGCAATTTTCTCATCCTCGGTATATCCCGAGATGCGAATAACTTCCATCCGATCCAGAAGCGGACCGGGAATATTCAACGTGTTGGCCGTTGCGACAAACATCACTTCGGACAAATCATAGTCAACCTCGAGGTAATGATCACCAAACTTGTGATTCTGCTCCGGATCAAGAACCTCCAATAAAGCCGACGAAGGATCCCCGCGAAAGTCCATCGACATCTTGTCAACTTCATCCAGCATGAACAACGGGTTGCGGGTGCCGGTGCGGGCCATGTTCTGAATAATCTTACCCGGCAAAGACCCGATATAGGTCCGGCGATGACCACGGATTTCCGCTTCATCACGGACACCGCCCAGGGACATTCGTATAAACTTGCGATTGGTGGCGCGAGCGATGGACTCGCCCAGGGAAGTTTTCCCTACCCCCGGGGGGCCCACGAGGCACAGGATGGGGCCTTTGACCTTATTGATCCGCTGCTGAACCGCGAGATACTCAAGGATCCGCTCCTTCACTTTGTCTAGACCAAAGTGGTCCGCTTCCAACACGGATTCAGCTTTGGCAAGGTCTTTCAGCACCCGGCTTCGTTTCTTCCACGGTACCTGCGCCAGCCACTCAACGTAATTGCGCACGACCGTTGCCTCGGCAGACATCGGTGACATCATACGGAGCTTTTTCAACTCGGACTCTGCTTTCTCGCGAGCCTCTTTGGGCATACCCGCTTCTTCAACTTTCTGCTGAAGTTCTTCCATCTCGTTGGGCGCATCGTCCATGTCACCGAGCTCTTTCTGAATCGCCTTCATCTGCTCGTTCAGGTAATACTCCCGCTGGCTTTTCTCCATCTGCTTCTTTACACGCCCGCGAAGCCGCTTTTCCACCTGGAGCAGATCAATCTCTGACTCCATGATGCCCAGGATATGTTCAAGTCGCTCCCGCGCATTCCCCAGTTCGAGGATCTTCTGTTTCTCATCATTGCGTAAAGTCAGATGAGCTGCGATCGTATCGGCCAGCCGACCCGGGTCTTCGATACCGCTGAGAGAAGTCAGCACCTCCGGGGGGATCTTGGAGTTAAGCTTGACGTACTGCTCGAACTCGGACGTTACCGTGCGCATTAGGACCTCTCCTTCGCGCTCGTCGAACTCCCCTTCCCCAATCGGTGCGGCGTCGACAACAAAACTTTCTTCGGTTTCAACGTAGTTCACAATCCCCGCGCGGGAGACCCCTTCCACCAATACCTTCACGGTGCCGTCCGGCAGTTTCAGCAATTGCAGGATATTGGCAACCGTCCCGATGCCGAAGATATTTTCGGGCGCCGGATCATCGTCCGCTGCGTCGTGCTGGGCCGCAAGGAATATCTGTTTACCTGACTGGACAGCCTCTTCCAGGGCATTAATCGATTTCTCCCGACCGACAAAAAGCGGCAGCACCATATGGGGGAATACCACGACATCGCGAAGCGGCAACATCTGGTAGCGGGTGCGGGGGGTAATGTCTTCGGTAGGGGAATCTTCGCTCATAACTGTATCCGTCGGTTCATTTCAGAGGTCGAAAATTACGACCCGGTACCACGACTATACGCCGGGGTCATAGATTAATTGTGAGGGCGCCAAGACGGCATTTCAAGACTTCAGGCACAAATGCCGCGTAGAAAAGAATCGCACTAAACGCGAATGCGGCCGGTGTTGAACACCGCCTGTAGTACATGGTAGTCCGCAGCGACCAGCCTGCCACGGCAGCGGGCAAGCGCCCAAGAGCCCCTCGATAAAACAGGAAAAATCAGGAGGACTGGCTGGAAACGCTTCTTTGGGCTTCTTCGTACATGAAGAGTGGTTGCGCGCCAGACTCAATGACGTTGGCATCCACGGTGACGCGGGAGACATTATCCATCGATGGCAATTCAAACATGGTCTCCAGAAGGGCTTTTTCCAGTATGGACCGCAGGCCGCGAGCACCAGTCTTTCGGGCCAGCGCCCGCTTCGCTATTGCGCTCAATGCATCGTCCCTGATTTCAAGCGCGACACCCTCGAGTTCAAACAGCTTCTGATACTGCTTGACGAGTGAATTCTTTGGCTCTGTCAGAATGGTGACCAGAGCGTCTTCGTCGAGCTCTTCCAGAGTGGCTATTACTGGCATCCGGCCGACGAACTCGGGAATCAGTCCATATTTGACCAGGTCTTCAGGCTCTAGATCGTTGAGGAATTCCGTCAACCGTTCATCCTCGGTCTTGCTTTTGATATCAGCCCCAAAACCGATTCCGGATTTCTCAGAGCGCTCCTGAATCACTCTCTCGAGCCCTGCGAACGCTCCGCCGCAAATGAACAGGACGTTGCGAGTATCGACTTGGAGAAACTCCTGCTGCGGATGCTTTCTGCCTCCCTGGGGCGGCACAGATGCAACCGTTCCCTCAATTAATTTAAGCAGTGCCTGCTGCACTCCCTCACCGGACACGTCTCTCGTGATCGAGGGATTATCTGCCTTGCGGGAAATCTTATCGATCTCGTCGATATAAACGATCCCGACCTGAGCTTTCTCTACATCGTAATCGCATTTCTGCAGCAGCTTTTGAATAATATTTTCGACATCTTCGCCCACATAACCGGCTTCCGTCAGCGTCGTTGCATCCGCAATGGTGAACGGCACGTTCAGCTCATGCGCCAGCGTTTCCGCCAAGAGCGTTTTCCCTGATCCGGTCGGGCCGATCATCAGGATATTGCTCTTGGAGATATCTACCTCAGCGGAAGCGCCGTTGGCCTCTTCGTGCTCGATTCGCTTGTAATGGTTGTAAACCGCTACTGAAAGCACTTTTTTGGCTTCGGCCTGGCCAATAACATAGTCATCCAGACGCTCACAGATCTCACGCGGAGTGGGGTAACGCGGATCGGAGGTTTCCGCACTATCAGTTTCTTCGGCTTCCTCGCGAATAATCTCGTTGCAAAGTTCGACACACTCGTCGCAGACAAACACAGACGGTCCAGCGATCAGTTTCCGAACCTCGTGCTGGCTCTTCCCGCAAAAGGAGCAATACAGCAGTTTTTCGCCTTTCTTGTCTTCGTCGCCCTCGGCCATGAATCTTCGCGCCTCTGTCAGTGAAATACCAGATGAATTCTGGCTTTATCCTTTTTTCCAGCCTCTAAAGATGCAAGTTTTAAGAAAAAATTGCAAGCGCCCGTTTACTGCGCACTGGCCGCATACGGATCATTCTTCTTCACGACTCTTTAACACCCGATCCACGATTCCGTATTCGACCGCCTCATGCTCATCCATGAAGTTATCCCTTTCGGTGTCAGCACTGACAGCCTCCACGTCGCGTCCTGTGTGTGAGGCAAGAACCTGATTCAGCCTTTCTCGCAGTCGGAGAATTTCCCGAGCATGGATATCAATATCGGTGGCCTGCCCCTGAAACCCGCCCCAGGGCTGGTGGATCATGATTCGGGCATGCGGCAGGGTAAAGCGCTTGCCAGGAGCACCGCCGGCCAATATGACTGCGCCCATACTGGCAGCCTGGCCCATGCAGACCGTGCTGATATTCGGCCGAACAAACTGCATAGTGTCATAGATGGCCATGCCAGCATTCACCGCACCGCCCGGTGAATTGATGTAAAGATGGATATCCTTATCCGGATTCTCCGATTCAAGAAACAGCAGCTGCGCCACAATCAGGTTGGCCATGTGATCTTCGACCGGGCCGACCATAAACACCACTCGCTCCTTCAGCAAACGCGAGTAGATGTCAAAGGCACGCTCGCCCCTTCCTGTGGTCTCAATGACCATGGGCACCAGACCAAGGTTCTGTGTCGTCGCGAGTTCAGGGTCCTGAAATTTACTTGTCATATTCTTTCACTCATCATTCAGATTATTCTGCGTCACTATTATCGTCTTCTGCTGCTACTGTAGCAGGCCCCGGTGGACGCATGAACTCTGCGAAACTCACAGTGGTGTCTGTGATGCTTGCTTCCTCAAGTAGCGCATCAATTGCCTGCTCTTCGATAATCATGGACTCGATCTGGGCAAGCCGACTCTTGTCCTCGAAATACCAGCGGACAAACTGCTCTGGGTCGCTGTAGGTTGAACCCATTTCCTCAACGCGTGCGCGTACCCGATCAGCATCTGGCTTAATTTCGAGCCGCTTTACGACTCCGTGCATCGCCAGGCCTAAACGTACCCGGCGATAGGCCTCGTCCAGGTAGTTCGCTCGATCAATGGGCGCATCATGGGGCAGGCCCTGCTGCTCAAGTTGTTGACGCATTGCCATAATGGATCGATTGATCTCTTCGTCGACAAGGGCGGAGGGTGCGTCAAATTCGTTATCTTTCATCAACGCTTCAAGAACCGCTTGGCGTACCTGAGCACGGGCACGCTGGTCACGCTCCCGCTCAAGACTGGTTCGAATCTCTTGGCGAAATGCCGATTCCGATACGTCCTCCACCCCAAAAGTTCGCACAAAGTCCTCGTCGATTTCAGGCACCTTCGGCGCTCCGACCTCCTTCACGCTAATCTTGAACTCGGCGACTTTGCCAGCCACCTGTGCGCCGGGATAATCCTCAGGGAAAGTCAGCTGCACCGTGACTTCTTCCCCGGCTCGGGTGCCAGTGACTCCGGACTCAAATTCGGGCAGGAGCGCCCCCTTGCCCAAGACCACTGGATAATCTTTTGCTTCACCCCCCTCGAATACCTCACCGTCAACGCGGCCCTCAAAATCCATCAGGACCCGATCGCCTTCTTCCGACGCTTTCTCGGCAGCTTCGTAGGTAGTACGCTGCTCGCGCAATGTCTCGATAGTCCGGTCAATGTCATCATCGACCACCTCGCAGGTCTGACGCTCAATCGGCATGTCCTGGATGTCGGTACGCGGCACCTCCGGAAAAACTTCAAAATTCGCAATGAACTCGAGATCCTCACCACGCGTCAGGTTTTTGGGCTCGATCGAGGGAGGTCCCGCTGCATCCAGGGACTCGCCGTTTATCGCTTCCCTATAACTCGAACTGATGATCTCATCAGCCGCCTCGGCCAATGCCTGATCGGCGAACCGTGACTCGATGACCTTCATAGGAATCTTGCCCGGCCGGAAGCCTGGAATTTTTGCGGTGCGCGCCAAACGCTTAAGCCGTGCCGCCACGGCACCGTCCAGTTGTTCGGCGGGCACCTTTACGGTCATCTTCCGGCCTATTGCGCCTGTTGTCTCTACGGATACGTCCATCGTGCAGCCTGCCTTACTTTCATGTTTCAATTTATCCTGCACTCGGGGCATCTTTTCCGATAACAGGGCCTACATCCTCGTCGTTAGGCCAGAGCCAGACGCCCGAACCAATTACTCCTCGGAAGGTTGGTGCGAAAGGGGAGACTCGAACTCCCACGGGTTGCCCCACTGGCACCTAAAACCAGCGCGTCTACCAATTCCGCCACTTTCGCGCCTGACAACCCCCCACCACCATAGCTTTACGTTCCGGTTTGAGCATTGATTCCGATGTGGCTGGTGGGCCGTGTAGGGATCGAACCTACGACCCGCTGATTAAGAGTCAGCTGCTCTACCAACTGAGCTAACGGCCCATCGACCTGCCAGTGCTAACTGCACAGTTCGGAACTGGGGTGACCGATGGGACTCGAACCCACGACGGCCGGAATCACAATCCGGGGCTCTACCAACTGAGCTACGGTCACCACAAAAGCTTTCGCGAACCTTTAATTATCCATTAAATCGGTATCCCGACGCCACTAGGGCCGACGCATTTGGCATAAATCACGGAATCAAAGGTTGGCGCGCCCGACAGGACTCGAACCTGTAACCTACGGCTTAGAAGGCCGTTGCTCTATCCGGTTGAGCTACGGGCGCCGTATCGATCCGCCAGATGACTGGTCGGGGCAGAGGGATTCGAACCCCCGACCCCCTGCTCCCAAAGCAGGTGCGCTACCAGACTGCGCTATGCCCCGTCGGTGGGCGACGGCGTCCACCCAGGCGCGATTCTAGCGGATAACACTCTTCTAGCGCAGTCATTTGCCAAGGGGACTATCGTTTTGGTCCGAATGAAATCGTTCTCCCTTCATAATCCGCCCACCGCAATTCACTTGATTTTCATTTTTTCAGCCCCACTTTGCACAATAGGTAAAATTCCGCTTTTTTTAAACCCCCTTCCGCCGTCCGGAGTATCCCGAAATGACACAGACAGCGACCGCTCAAACCCACAGTTTCCAGACCGAAGTCAAACAGCTGTTACAGCTGATGATTCATTCTCTGTATTCGAACAAGGAGGTCTTCCTGCGAGAGCTGATTTCCAACGGCTCGGATGCCTGCGATCGCCTCCGGTTTGCGGCGCTGACCGACGTCGGCCTCATGGAGGACGGTGAGACCCTCGGATTGAAAGTCAGTGTCGACAAAAACGAAAAGACCGTCACGATCTCCGATAACGGCATTGGCATGACAGCCGATGAGGTCGTTGAGAACATCGGCACCATTGCGCGCTCGGGCACCCGCCAATTCATGGAAGCATTGAGTGGTGATGCTGCCAATGATGCCAATCTGATCGGCCAATTTGGCGTGGGGTTCTACTCCGCGTTTCTGGTTGCGCACAGAGTTGAGCTCGCGACACGCCACGCGAGCGCGGGCGCAGAGGGAGGGGTGAGGTGGATCTCAGACGGTGAGGGTGAGTACACCATCGAATCAGTCACCCGGGAGGAGCGCGGTACGACCATTACGCTCTATCTCAGAGAGGAAGATAAGGAGTTCGCAGAGGATTTTCGACTACGGGGCATCATCAGCCGCTACTCAGATCACATTTCGCTGCCGATCGAAATGCCTTCCGAGGATAAAGAGAAAAAAGGGGAATGGGAGCCGGTTAACAATGGCTCAGCCCTATGGTCGCGACCCAAAAATGAGGTCTCGGAAGAAGACTATCACCGCTTTTACCAGTCCTTAAGTTACGACACCGAAACGCCGCTTGCGACTTTGCATAACCGGGTAGAAGGAAACCTTGAGTACACATCGCTCTTCTTCATTCCGAAAAAAGCACCGTTTGATCTTTGGGATCGTGAGCAGCGCCACGGCATCAATCTATACGTGCGACGTATTTTTATTATGGATGATGCCAAGTATCTGATGCCCTCTTACCTGAGGTTCGTGCGCGGCGTTGTCGATGCCGCTGATCTGCCGCTGAACGTCTCACGCGAATTTCTGCAGAACAATAAAGACATCGACCGAATCCGCTCGGCTTCGGTTAAAAAAATCCTGTCCGAGTTGAGTCGACTAGCCGAAAAGCAACCGGAGACGTACGCCGCCTTTTGGAAGGAATTCGGCAAAGTGCTGAAGGAAGGAGTCGTCGAAGATCACGACAACCGCACCGTGCTCGCGGATCTCATGCGCTTCAATTCGACCCGTAGCGACGATACTGAGCAAACCGAATCCCTGGCGGCCTATTTCAAGCGCATGCCGATAAAGCAAAAAGCGATCTACTACATCACTGCAGACTCGCATAATGCCGCCAGCACCTCCCCTCACCTTGAGATTTTCCGCAAGAATGATGTTGAGGTACTGCTGCTGAGTGACCCCGTCGACGAATGGCTGGTGTCTTCGCTCAATGAGTACAAAGACAAACCGCTTAAATCCGTTGCAAAAGGCGCGTTGGATCTTGAAGACCTGACAAGCCCTGAAGACAAAAAGGCGAACGAAGCAAAAGAAAAAGACCTTGCGGGGCTGACCGAGAAAATGCAGTCATTGCTGGGTGAGCGGGTCAAATCAGTCCGGGTCAGCCAGCGCCTGACAGACTCCCCTGCCTGTCTCGTGGCAGACGAGACGGATCTTGGCGGCAACCTTGAGCGTATTCTGCAAGCCATGGGGCAAGACGCGCCGGATGCCAAGCCGATTATGGAAATCAATCCTGACCACCCCTTGATCAGGCAGTTGAATCCCGAGCACGCGCAGCTGGAGGATTGGTCCCGTGTCTTGTTCGATCAGGCTGCGCTCAGCGAAGGTGCCCCTCTGCCGGAACCCGCCGCCTATGTGCAGCGGGTCAATAACCTGCTGACGAAGGCAGCTCTCACCGCTCAGTGACGCTAAAAAGGCGTGCAGCAAAAAGTGCTGTCCGCCGAGGCGCAGGGGCCCGTCTAGTCAGTACGGCCGGTGAGTTCCCGGGCGTCACCGACCCAATCCAGCGCGCCGTCAGTATCAGGAATGCTTTCACCACTCTGATCAACACAGTTCCGGCCGAAGACCAGCGAATCGCTGACCCTCGCCGTGGGGCCAATCCGGCTGTACTCAAAGAGAATGCTGCGCGAGATCTGGGCGCCGCTTTGAAGATGGCAGCCTTGGCCGATCCACGTCGGGCCGAAAATTTGACTCCCCGGCTCTATCCGGGAACCGGAGCCGACGTATATCGGACCCTCGGCGCGAATCTCATCCCAATCAACGTTGACGTTCAATCCGGTCCAGATTCGAGGTCGGACCTCTGTTCCCGGCATACGCACCTCCCGCATCTTCCCGCGCATCATTTGCTGATTCGCCTGCCAGTAATCACTGAGATGCCCAATATCTATCCAGTTGAAGGGCACTCTGACAGCATTAAAGGCGAGACCTTTTTCAAGGATTAACGGGAACAGTTCACTGCCGATATCAAACTCGGTATCCTGAGGAATCAAATCGATGATCTCTGGCTCAAAAACGTAGATGCCGGTGTTGACCAACTGGGAAAGCGCTTCATCGACCTGAGGTTTTTCCTGGAAAGACTGGATACGCCCATGGTCATCACAGACCACGACCCCGTAACTGGAGACACGGTCGCGGGGAACCTCACGCACCACGATACTGGCGACCGCTCCCGACTGCCAGTGTTGGCGGAGCACCGCCCGAAGATCCAGATCGATAACGGCGTCACCGCAGACGACGACAAAAGTATCGTCGAAAAAACCGCCGTAATCCTGGATCCGGCGGATACCCCCTGCTGAACCGATCGGGGCAGCAATGGTTTCACCGTCCTGCAGATGCCCCTCGAAGGAATAGCCGATTTCGACTCCCCACCGTCGGCCATCACCGAAATAGCCTTCGATGGTGTGTGCGAGATGGCTGACATTCACCATGATCTGGTCGAAGCCGTGTCGGGCCAAATGCTCTACCAGATACTCCATGACCGGCTTGCCAAGAACCGGAATCATGGGCTTGGGCAGGACGTGAGTCAGCGGGCGCACCCGCGTTCCCTTGCCTGCAGCCAGGATCATTGCTTTCATGCTGGCTTCCGTGGAAATCTGCCGTGGAGTCTACCGCCTGGCGGCCAAGTTGGCCACGCAGGCGCAGACTCTGATCGCAACGCTGATCAATCCCTGCGGATTCTGGGATCAGGCCACCTGCGCTGTGTTGGTCTCTTCCGACCGAAATACCCAGTCGCCCGCGACCACATCAGCCACAATCGTGTTGCCCGGCAGAAACTGTCCCGAAAGAATTTCCTGCGCAAGCGGATTCTCCAACTGCGTCTGAATCGTACGCTTCAGGGGTCGCGCGCCGTATACGGGATCGAACCCGGCCGCACTGAGCTTATCAATCGCGGCATCGGTTACGCGCAGCGTCAGATCCCGAGAGGCAAGCCGCGCCGACAGGAGGGCAACCTGAATCCGTGCGATCTCATGAAGCTGCTCCTTGAGCAGAGGATGAAACACGATCATATCGTCCAAGCGGTTAATGAATTCCGGTCGGAAGTGCTGGCTCACCACGGACATCACCTGCGCTTTCATCTCCGAATAACGTTCTTCTCCCGCAAGCTCCTGAATGCGGTCCGACCCGAGATTGGATGTCATGATAATCACCGTGTTACGGAAATCGACGGTACGCCCCTGCCCATCTGTCAGACGGCCGTCGTCCAACACCTGCAGGAGTACATTAAACACCTCTGGATGGGCTTTCTCGACTTCATCCATGAGAATCACGGAATAAGGCCGACGCCGGACGGCCTCGGTGAGATAACCACCCTCCTCATAGCCGACGTATCCAGGCGGTGCGCCGATCAGTCTTGCCACTGAGTGCTTCTCCATGAATTCGGACATGTCGATGCGCACCATCGATTCGGTCGTGTCGAACAAAAATTCTGCAAGCGCCTTGGATAATTCCGTCTTGCCGACACCGGTCGGTCCCAAAAAAAGAAAAGAGCCATAGGGCCTCTCCGGGTCCGAAAGGCCAGCCCGCGAGCGGCGGATAGCATCGGACACGGCCTGGATCGCCTCATCCTGTCCGATCACACGGCGGTGCAGTTCAGACTCCATACGCAGCAGTTTCTCGCGTTCGCCTTCCAGCATTCGGGATACCGGAATACCGGTCCAGCGCGCCACCACTTCTGCGATTTCTTCATCCGTCACCTTGTTTCTGAGCAGTTGGGTCTCACCGCCCGATTCGTGATCCTGGGCATCCGCCAACTGCTTCTCGAGTTCTGGAATACGGCCATACTGAAGCTCTGACATTCGGGTGAGATCGCCCGCACGCCTTGCGGCTTCCATTTCGCTGCGAGCCTGATCCAGAGCTTCTTTGACATGCTGGCTGCCCTGAACGGCTGCCTTCTCCGCCTTCCAGACTTCATCAAGATCCGCATACTCGCGTTCTATTTCCAGGATCTCGGTTTCCAGTGCAGTGAGCCGTTTTTTCGAGGCATCGTCCGTATCTTTCCTGATCGCTTCCCGTTCGATCTTGAGTTGGATGAGTCGCCGGTCAAGACGATCCATCGACTCCGGCTTGGAATCAATCTCCATGCGAATCCGGCTTGCCGCTTCGTCGACGAGGTCGATCGCCTTGTCCGGCAACTGGCGGTCACTGATATAACGATGCGACAGCGTCGCAGCAGAAACAATGGCGGGGTCTGTAATATCGACGCCGTGATGCACCTCGTACTTTTCCTTGAGGCCACGCAAAATCGCGATGGTGTCTTCCACTCCCGGCTCACCCACCAGCACCTTCTGGAACCGGCGCTCCAGGGCGGCGTCCTTTTCTACATATTTCCGGTACTCATCAAGCGTAGTGGCTCCGATGCAGTGCAATTCTCCGCGGGCCAGTGCCGGCTTGAGCATATTGCCCGCATCCATCGCGCCCTCGGCCTTGCCGGCACCCACCATGGTGTGCAGTTCATCGATAAAAAGGATGACCTGACCTTCCTGCTTGCTGAGATCATTGAGTACGGCCTTCAGCCGCTCCTCAAACTCACCGCGGAATTTTGCGCCGGCAATCAGGGCGCCCATGTCCAACGCCAACAATCGCCTGCCGCGAACCCCTTCGGGCACCTCTCCATCCACAATGCGCTGGGCCAGACCCTCAGCGATAGCGGTCTTGCCTACGCCGGGCTCGCCAATGAGCACCGGGTTGTTCTTGGTGCGCCGCTGCAGCACCTGAATCGTTCGGCGGATCTCTTCATCCCGGCCGATAACGGGATCCAATCTGCCTTGCTCTGCGCGTTCCGTCAGATCAATGGAATACTTCTCCAGAGCCTCCCGCTGCTCCTCGGCATTGGGGTCACTCACAGCTTCTCCACCGCGCATCTCTTCAATCGCTTTCTCCATCGCATCCTTCAGTACGCCTGCATTTTTCATTGCCTCAGACAACGGACCGCGGTCTTCGAGCAGCGCGAGGATGAAAAGTTCGCTCGAAATGAACTGATCTCCCCGCCTCTGGGCAAATTTGTCTGTCACATTCAGCATGCGACCCAGATCAGCTGATATCTGAATATCGCCCGCTGTGCCTTCCACACGGGGGAATCCATCCAAGATTTCGCCGAGCGCCGATCGCAAGGTATTGGCGTTGGCACCGGAACGGGTCAGCAAAGAGCGGGCACTGCCGCCCTCCTGGTCAAGCAATGCCACCGTCAAGTGAGCAGGTTCAATAAATTGATGATCCCGCCCCACCGCGAGGCTTTGTGCGTCAGCCAGCGCCATCTGGAACTTCGTTGTCAGTTTGTCCATTCGCATGGTGATTCGCCTCCTTAAAGACGGACGGGTTTGAAGACGGTCTCGCCTGAACCCGAAAAATTTTTACCTTTTGAATATGGGGTTAAACTGAACTGAATCAAGGTCGATATAGAATTTCACCCACAATCGATGCTGCCCATGACAAGCATCAGAAATAGAAAAACTCTTGGACAGTAGCCCGTGAACTTCCAATCAATCGATAAATGATTAAGCCTTCAGAAGCGCAAATTCAGGGCCAGGTGGCGCTGGCATTGGCTGAAGATATCGGCACAGGCGATCTCACTGCCTCCCTTAGCAACGAATCTGAAAGGGTCCGTGCCACACTCATCTGCCGGGAAGATGCTGTGGCCTGCGGCCGTGACTGGATAGATGCTGTCTTTGAGGCGCTGGATCCGAGCGTGCAGATCGATTGGCGGTGCCAGGATGGCGAGGATCTAAAGGCGGGGCAGATCTGGTGCGTTATCAACGGGTCTGCGCGAGCAGTGTTGTCCGGTGAACGCACTGCGTTGAATTTCGCTCAGCTGCTGGCAAGCACCGCGACCGCCACTAGAACCCTAGTGCGGCACCTGCACGGCACAAACGCCCAATTGCTTGATACCCGCAAAACCGTCCCAGGATTACGGCTGGCGCAGAAATACGCAGTGCAATGCGGCGGGGGTAGCAATCATCGCCTTGGCCTGTACGACGGTATTTTGATTAAAGAAAACCATATCCGATCAGCGGGGTCGATCGCTGCTGCTCTGACTGCCGCACAGACCCATGTCGGCACGGTGGACCTTATTGAGGTGGAGGTGGAGACACTCGACGAACTCTCACAAGCGCTCGATGCAGGCGCCCGTCGGATCATGCTGGATAATTTTTCAGTTTCCGACATGCGGACAGCGGTTGAACACAATCAGGGACGGGCCAAACTTGAGGCCTCAGGAAACGTCAACGCGCAAACCATTCGCGAAATTGCCCTCACCGGTGTCGACTTTATCTCCTGCGGCGAGATCACAAAAAATGTATCTGCGGTTGATCTCAGTCTTCTGTTTGATCAGCCTGAGACGTAACGGGCCAGCCATTCGGTCAGTGCATCCTCAGTCACAGGCCCAACGTGCAAATGAACTACCTGCCCTTCGGGTGAGATAAGGAAGGTCGACGGCAGGCCCTTGAGAGGCTCCATTGGCACTAGGGGCTCTTCGCCGATGATCAATACCGGATAAGTGACACCGAGCTCGGCTACAAACGACCGGATTTCATCTATCGGTGTTTTCTCAAAGGCGATGCCGACAACCTGCACACTTTCGACATGGCGGTCCGCAAACGCCATCAATTCCGGGATCTCACGAATACAGGGCCCGCACCAGGTAGCCCAGAAATTCACGATCACCCACTGGTCTTGATACTGACTGAGACTTTGTACGTTTCCCTGAAGGTCTTGAAGCGAATATTCCAGCGCATCGGCCAGCAACACACGTGGCATTGCTGATCCAATGCTGACGAGAGCATAAATTGCAATAATGCTTACTACTTTATGGATGCTGTGCAT
>DLPX01000014.1:0-10474 GCA_002477475.1 Proteobacteria bacterium UBA7447 | reverse complement strand
TATGTAGGTATAACAGTTGTTGGAGACTTGAGGCAATGAGACAATTTCTGGTTATTGTGGCAGGTATTCTTCTAGGGACATCGGTCGCAATTGCACAAAGTCCACCCACTGACGGCGACGCGGATGCTTGGTGTGAAGCTAATATGAATGCGTGTGCTACCTGGTGCGAAAGCAACCCGGATGCCGAGATTTGTCAGGAACCGGAGTGTGACTGATGCTGATATCTCAACCATTACCAATGATTAACAGGCGAACAGAACAACTAACAGACCAACACGAAAGGAGAGTGACTATGAGAAATCTGAAATTATTGACCGCCGGGACATTAGGGCTTGCGTTGTTATTGCCCCTAGGTGCACAGGCTGATAAGCCTGTCGGAATTACGGGTGACACCATGGCAGTGACCGTCATGCATAACGGCTCAGCCACGGACATTACCCGTAATCAGGACAACAAGAACACAGTAAACCCGGCTTTTGCCAAGACCTCGCGTCCTTGCCCGCCGTTTTGCATCCAGCCCGCTGTTTTGGCCCCGGGTGTTGAAACGATCGCAGAACGTGAAATGATTCACTATGCCAAGATGATGAGCGACGGCGATTCATCAATCATCGTGGTTGACTCCCGCACCCCGGATTGGGTTGCCAAGGGCACCATCCCGAGCGCCATCAACGTGCCCTGGACCAAATTAAATCCGGCAAAAGGCGCCTCCCCGATCGAGATTGCGGAGATCATGCAGGACGTCTTCAATGTTTCCGAAAGCGAAGGTCTGTTTGACTTCACCAACGCCAAAACCGCCGTGATGTTCTGCAACGGCATGTGGTGCGGCCAATCTCCGAACAACATCAAAAACCTGCTGAAATTCGGTTACCCCGCACACAAGATCAAGTGGTACCGCGGCGGCATGCAGGACTGGGAAATCCTCGGCCTGAGCACTGCCAAACCGTAAGTATCACGGTTGAGCCTTTAAAAAAAGCGGGGCTTTGCCCCGCTTTTTTTTCGCCTCAGCGTTTCATCCAAATCAGAGAAGTCATCCTTCCGCATAACCCCTGTCGCCGATAGGAAAACCAGCGACCATTATCACCATAAGTGCACTCCTCGCTTGCTCGCGCATAGTCGACACCGGCCCGCGACAGCCGAGCCACGATAAGGCCGGGCAGATCCGCAAAGTAACGCGCTCCACTTGGCGCAACGAAATGCTCGTCCGAGGCATCATTTTCGATCAGTCGGCATCTCACATCGTGACCAATCTCAAAATATTCCTGGCTGATGGTAGGTCCGACCCAGGAGATGACCTCCCCCACACTACTGGAAATTGTGGCCAAGCCAGACTCGATGATCCCCTCTGACAGCCCACGCCAGCCCACGTGCAACAACGCCACAAAACTTCCTTGCCGATCACTGAGAAACACAGGCGCACAATCAGCGCTCAGAACGGCACAGACAGCTTCCCCTGCCCGTGTCACGCTGCCGTCAGCCGTTCTGCCCGACCGACTCCCTGGCTCGTCCAGACTCAGTATCGTTGTGCCATGCTGCTGGTCGAGCCACACCGGCAGGCAGGTCAAACCTAACGCGTTAGCCAGGGTTTCACGATTCGCCTCAACTTTTTCCGGCACATCGGCAACGTAATCGGCAAAGTTGAAGCCGTCATAAGGATCGTCCGGCTGGGATGCGCCTCGCTCTGTGGTCAGGGCATGAACGTGAGACGGTGCCGGCCAATCCGGCTCGACCCACCTCAACGGTGATCCGCTCAACGCTGGGATTCCGAGTCAGTCGCCAGGGTCTTGAGCAACTCGGTCAGATCTGCCGGCACGGAGCTTTCCCATCCGAGCGCCTCTTGGGTCACCGGATGATGCAGCGCGAGCGCCCGAGCGTGAAGCGCCTGACGGGAAAACTGCTCGAGCGCGGTGATGAGCTTCGCATCCGGTTTCGGCGGCAACTGAAGACGGCCGCCGTAGAGAGGATCACCCACCAGTGGAAAGCCCACATGCGACATATGCACGCGGATCTGGTGGGTGCGACCCGTCTGCAGGCTGACAGCGAGAAGCCCATGCCCCCGGAATCGCTCTTTCACACGATAGTCGGTAAGCGCCGGTCTGCCCCGCTCAGTCACTGCCATCTTAAGACGATTCTTTGGATGACGTCCGATAGGCGCATCCACCATGCCGCCGGTGATCGGGCAACCGTTCACGACGGCAAGATATTCTCGTTTGATATCACGTGCCTCAAGCGCCCGAATCAGTTCCGTGCGCGCAGCCTCAGTGAGCGCGACCACCAACAACCCGCTCGTGTCCTTATCCAAACGATGCACAATGCCGGCACGAGGCAATCCGGTTACCTGCGGAAACCGGTGCAGCAGAGCATTCGCCAATGTCCCGGAGGGGTTTCCAGCGCCGGGATGCACTACCCACCCTGCCGGCTTATCGATGACCGCTATATCAGAGTCCTCATAAACCACTGGGATGGGGATCGGCTCCGGTAGCCAGTCCAGGACCGGCAGGGGCGGCATTTCGAGAGATACGACCTCACCGCCATAAACCATGAGTCGTCCGGCCGGGGTACTGCCGTCCAATGTCACACGGCCTTCTTTGAGCCAAGCCTGCAGCTGAGACCGCGAATAAGGCGGGAAAATCTGAGGCAACACTTTATCAAGCCGCTCCCCTGACGACGCTTCAGATATCGTCGCCATCAGGACTTCATCACTGGCCTCTTCAAGTGTCACGATCGTTATCTTCGTTGCCCGGTGAGCGAAAGTATAATAGCGCCTTATGCTTAACCCCTCAGTCTTGAACACCCAGCGTCTCATATGGTCCGGAGTACTGCTGTTCGCAGTGATGCTGACAAGCGGCTGTGCGATCCTCGAAGAAAAAGACGAGACGGCAGGCTGGACAGCGGAGCGATTTCTCAGCGTCGGCCAAAAACAGATGGCCTCGGGGGACTGGGTCGGCGCCATCGACACCTACAAAAAACTGCTCGGCCGTTTCCCCTACGGCCGCATTGCCGAACAGGCCCAGCTGGATTCGGCTTATGCCTATTTCAAGAACAGTGAGCCGGCACTCACCGTCGCTGCCGCGGATCGATTTATTCAGATGCATCCGACCCACCCAAATGTGGATTATGCTTTCTATCTCAAGGGGCTTGCCCTGTTTGAACCCCCTGACAGCCTGTTCGACTCCTTGTCAGGGTATAACCCGGCCAACAATGACATTGGCCCGGTGCGTGAAGCCTTCGTGGCCTATCAGGAGCTTATCAGTCGCTTTCCCGACAGTCGCTATGCGCCGGATACCCGAAGGCGACTGATTTACATCATCAATGTACTCGCAACCCATGAAGTCGAGGTCGCGCGGTATTACTACGCAATGGGTGCGGACGTTGCTGCCGCTAACCGGGCGAGGTCAGTACTTGAGACCTATCGGACTTCCTCCGCGGTGGAAGACGCTCTGGGCATCATGATCAAGGCTTATGCCCGAATGGGTCTTGAGGAACTCCATAGCGATGCGCTTCGGGTATTGAAACTTAACTATCCCGACAGTCCCTATCTCAATTAAATCCTGAGGTAATGGGATAGCGCCGATCCCGGCCGAATGCTTTGCGACTGATTCTTACCCCCGGCGGCGCCTGCCGTCGCTTGTACTCATTGCGAACAACCAGGCGTGTGATTTTCTGGACGATGTCCGCATCAAATCCCTGGGACTGAATTTGATCTACACTGAGATCATGCTCTATGAAGGACTCCAGGATCGGGTCCAGCACCTCGTAGGGCGGCAAACTGTCGGTATCCTCCTGATCGGGAGCTAGCTCTGCCGAGGGTGGGCGGGAGATCACCCGATCTGGAATCACCGCTTCAATGCTGTTCCGATAGACCGCCAATTCGTACACCAACATCTTGAAGACGTCTTTGATCACTGCGAACCCGCCTGCCATATCGCCGTACAACGTGGCGTAACCCACCGCCATTTCGCTCTTGTTGCCGGTAGCCAGCACCAGCTTACCGGTCTTATTGGATATGGCCATAAGCAGATTGCCCCGGATCCGGGACTGAAGATTCTCCTCGGTGGTGTCTTCCGGCAACCCTTCAAAGATCGGATCGAGCTGGGATCGATAACTATCGACCAGTGGCTCGATCGGGATAACCTGATAGGCCACTCCAAGTTTCCGGGCCTGAGTTTCGGCATCTTCCGTGCTGATGCTTCGGGTGTAGCGCGAAGGCATCAAAACAGCCTGCACGTTCTCTTTTCCCAACGCATCCGCGGCAATCGCCAGTGTCAAAGCTGAATCAATACCGCCGGATAAACCCAGCACTGTGCCTTGAAACCCGTTTTTATGAACATAGTCTCTGACACCCACACAAAGCGCCTGATAAACGCTCTCTTCTCTTGATAGAAGCGCCGCTGCGGGATGGGCGGGTTCGATCCCGGATGAAGTCAGATCGATTCGGGAAAGCGATTCTTCAAAAAATTTTTCTCGCGCAATCACCTTGCCGTCAGCAGCGCAAACAAAAGACCCGCCATCAAACACCAGCTCATCCTGGCCACCCACGAGATTGACGTAGATTATCGGAACGTTGGATGTTTTCGCGCGCAGGCTGACCACTTCCTCCTCACGCTCGTGGGCCTTATAGAAGTCATAGGGAGACGCGTTGAGATTGACAATGAAGTCAGCGCCTGCCGAGGCACAGTCCGCCACCGGCTGCGCATGCCACACATCCTCACAAATGGTAAGCCCCAAGCGGAGCCCATCGACTTCAAAAACGCAGGGTGCGTCTCCAGCGCAGAAATAACGCTTTTCATCGAACACGCCGAAGTTCGGCAACTCTCGCTTGAAATAACGGGCCACCACTTCACCGTCTGAGATGACTGATGCGGCGTTATAGAGTTTTTCACCGTCGAGGTGCGGGTGACCCACGACCATGACGATGTCAGTCTTCGCGTCCAGTAACCGGTTGAGACCTGCTTTTGCATGCTCGAGAAAATCTCCCCGAAAAAGCAGATCCTCAGGAGGATACCCCGTGATTGAGAGCTCGGGGAAGATGACAACGCGACATCCAAGGTCTGAGCGGGCCCTATCCGCCGCATGCATAATGCTGTCGACGTTCTTGTCGACATCACCAACGGTAAAATTGAGTTGCGCAATTGCAACGGGAAGGCGATTCATCGCATATGAAAAATTATTTGTCTGAGCATGAGACCGTTAACGGTCCAGACCCGAATGATAAAGCCGCCGGGGTCAGCATCACAACAAACCGCTCGATGCGCAGTATTGATGCGGGGCAATGGAACAGGATGGTCGATCCGGACAATCCGGGCCTTCGTCACGAAATGTTATTGGCGTTTGAAGAGAGCGGGTGCTGCTGCCCTGAATCGGGCTGGACTCCTTGTCATCTGACCGCCCATAGGGATGGTAATTTAATCGGCGGTGCACCGTGTTACCTCAAAACGCACTCTTACGGCGAATTTGTCTTCGATTGGGCATGGGCGAATGCTTATCAACGTCATGGACTTCCATATTATCCAAAACTGCTTGTCGCAGTCCCGTTCACGCCGGTTGGCGGGCAGCGTCTGCTTCATCATCTCGACTATGATGAAGAACTCATCAGAAAGAGCATTGCAAAAGCGTTGCCAGCCGTCGCAACTGAGCTCAAGGCATCTTCAGTACACTGCATTTTCTGCACAGAAAGCGATCTTCGCCTACTTTGCGAAAACCGCTTTGTGCGGCGCGAGGGCCGTCAGTTTCACTGGCACAATAATCAGTATCAGGACTTTAGTGATTTTTTGACGCGCCTTTCTTCAAAGAAACGCAAGAACATTCTGAGAGAGCGCCGACGGGTCGTCGAGCAGGATATTGCGCTACAGTGGCACCACGGTAAGGACATCACAAAGGAATATTTAGATCTGCTGTACTTGTGTTACCGCAACACGATTGCTGAGCATGGCTCATATGCCTACCTCAACCGAAAGTTTTTTGAAATCCTGATCGAGACTATTCCAGACGGGGTGCAGTTGCTGACAGCACACCATGGCGGCCAACCTATTGCTTGTGCGTTCTTTCTGCGCGGCAAGGACTCCCTCTACGGACGGTACTGGGGCGCCCTGGCGCACGCATCTGATCTTCACTTTGAAGCGTGTTATTACGCTCCCATCGAATACTGCATCGAAAACGGTTTAAAGCGGTTCGAAGCTGGAGCACAAGGGGAGCATAAACTGAGCCGCGGTTTAACCCCGCAGACCACACTGTCAGCACATTGGCTGGCCCACGAGGGCTTTCATGATGCGGTGCGCCGATTCACTGCGGAAGAAGAAAGTCATCTTGCGGACTACACGGACATTCTCGACGCGCACTCACCTTTCAAGCAAAACGGTGATGAGGACACGCAATGCTAAAATGTTGTCGCTATGGCAAATTTGCCAAAAACCTATACTTTTCCCCCGCTGGCAGCGGCATCGCCTGAGGGACTGCTTGCCGTCGGAGGGGACCTCAATCCTGACCGGTTATTGAGCGCCTATCGTCAGGGAATCTTTCCCTGGTACAGCGACGACCAGCCCATTCTGTGGTGGTCCCCAGACCCCCGCGCGGTGCTTTACCCCTCAAAACTGCATATCTCGAAAAGCCTGCGCAAGAGTCTTCGCACGCGCGGGTTTGAAGTGAGCGCTGACCGCGCCTTTGCTCTCGTTATCGCAGCATGCGCTGAATCCCGCAATCACGGCGAGGGCACTTGGATTACCTCTGGCATGCAGGAGGCTTATTGTACGTTGCACCGGATGGGATATGCCCATAGCGTGGAGACCTGGCATAACGGAGAACTGGTTGGCGGTCTGTATGGACTTGCGATCGGAAAGGCTTTTTTTGGCGAAAGCATGTTCAGTCGAGTCGCGGATGCCTCAAAGGCCGCTCTTGTTGGCCTAGCAAACTCTCTTGCTGCAGACGGGTACCGGTTTATTGATTGTCAGGTTGTCTCTGAGCATCTGACCTCACTCGGGGCCGAAGCGGCACCTCGCGACCGTTTTGCGGCTGAACTCAACGAGGCTGTCGAGTTTTCCGACAAAGCAGCGCGTTGGCACTGGGCCATGCCGGCACAGGAATTGTTATGAGCCGTCAACAAAGCACGCCTGACCTTTATCAGTCAACGGCGCATCCCTGCCCATATTTGCCGAGCGAGACTGCCGCAAATCTTTTAATCGACCCCAAGTATTCAGTCTCTTCCGCGCTTTATGACACCTTGATTCGAAACGGATTCAGACGCAACGGGGCTTTGTTTTACCGTCCACATTGTCCGTCGTGTCGACAGTGTCAGTCCGTTCGCATCCGGGTTAAGGAATTTGCGATGAATCGCGCTTTTCGCAGGACCTGGAAACGCAATCAGGATGTCTCAATGGAAATCCGGACGCTGAGTTTTCGCGAGGAACACTTTGCCCTCTACCGAAATTACCAGGCAATCCGCCACCCGGGTGACAGCATGGACAACCCTGACCCGGAAAAATATCAAAAATTCATGACTGAATCGGGGGTCGACAGCTTCATGATGGAACTGCGTATTGGCAAACGACTGCTCTCGGTCTCTGTTGTCGATCATGTAGGCAATGGCCTGTCGGCGGTCTATACCTTTTATGATCCATCCGAGACGCGTCGCAGCCTCGGCACGCTCACGATCCTCCATCAGATCGAACTCACTCGCTCGGTGGACTATGACAACCTCTACCTTGGATATTGGATAGAAGACTGCCCCAAAATGTCCTACAAGACACAGTTCGGCCCCGTCGAGATTTTCGACCCGCTCTCTCAGGCGTGGTCCATCCCAGAGTAAGAGGTTTTTGGTGCCCGAGATCCCGTTTATCCGTGAGCATGATTTTCAGTACGGGCAGATCGAAGTGCTTGCTCCCGGTATCCGCAGACTCACTGCCCGCAACCCCAGCGCGTTCACCTATTACGGCACCGGGACCTACATCATCGGGACAGGAACCGTTGCCGTGATTGATCCTGGACCCGAAGATCCAGCACATCTCAATGCACTGGTCACCGGTCTTGAGGGTGAACACATCTCCCATATCCTGGTCACGCATTGCCATCTGGATCACTCGCCCGGTGCTCGCAACCTGCAAGCCGCTTCCGACGCGCCGACCTATGCGTTTGGACCCCATGGGTCGGAGTCAGAGCACGGGGATGCGGGGTCCGAGGAAGGAGTTGATATCGATTTCGACCCTGACGTGCGCCTCGTGCACGGGCAGCGCTTTTCTGTTGGAGCACTCGAAGTGGAGTGCATACATACCCCGGGGCATACCAGCAATCATATGTGCTTTGCTCTGCCTGCTTCTGGCGATGTTTTCAGCGGGGACCACGTGATGGGGTGGTCCACCAGTGTCATTATTCCGCCAGACGGTGACATGGCCGACTACCTCGACAGCCTGCAACTGATGCTCGACCGAAAAGACAACAGCTATTGGCCAACCCATGGGCCACCCATTAATACGCCTGCCGATTACGTCGCAGCACTCATCGCCCATCGGCGTCAGCGAATGGATGACATCCTCAAGCTTTTGGCAGAGACACCCATGCACATCCCGCAAATGGTGGGCCCGCTTTATCCCGGCTTGGATCCTCGGCTAATCGGGGGCGCCCGCCTTTCTATCCTGGCGTCCCTACGTTATCTGATGGCCATCGGTGAAATAGAGGCATCCGACGGTTCACCGCTCAGACGGATCTACCAACTCTCAGTATGAAGCGTGAGTTCAAGCGGTCCTAAAGAGCATCTCCGCTCCCAGTCGTTTACTGATTTAGAAGCATTTCACGGTAAAGACGCTTTACGATTCCATCGGCGAGGCCCGCCTGCGGAACAAAAATCTTGGCAATATCTCCCCAACGCATGACGGATACATAGATCTTTGACGCCGGCACGATTACGTCCGCTCGATCGGGGCGAAGGTTAAGCTCGACAATCCTCTGCCCCAAAGACAACTTGCGGATCATTTGGCGCAGGTCCTGCAATTCCTCCAACGTCAGCGGTTTGTCCTCAGGCTGGCCCGACATGCTGAACAATTTATTTATATTGCCTCCGCTGCCGATAGCAACTAGATCAGATTGATTCATCGCGTGCTTCTTCACCCAGTCTTTCATCTCTTTCCAGGTGTCTTCACTAACGAGATTCTTGAGAAGCCTGATGGTACCAATGGGAAAAGAACGGGACGACGGTGATCCATCAACGGTGAAGAGAGTCAACTCCGTGCTACCACCGCCCACGTCTATGTACAGACAAGCACTGTCAGGGGCAATCTTTTTCCCCAACTGGTTGTCCAGGATCGCAGCAGCTTCTTCATCACCACTGATAATTTCTAGGTCTATTCCTGCACTAGCTCGGACCAGATCGGCAATGTCGGATCCATTTTCCGCCTCGCGCATAGCAGAAGTAGCACAGGCTCGATAGGCAATCGGCCGGTAGGCTTCGATAAGGTAACGAAATCCCTTCAGTGTCTTTATCAGGCTATCACACTTACTATCTGAGATTCTGCCGTTCAGGAAGACATCATCTCCCAAACGTAGAGGCATCCGAATGAGTGACTCTTTCTTGAAAAACGGCTCTTTCCGTTCCTTTTCCAATACCCGGCAGAACAGTAAACGAATCGCGTTTGATCCGACGTCGATTGCCGCGAAGCGAGAACTATCAGACACCTTCGACAAGAGGCTACTCAACCAAGTCCACTACCGATGAACAATCTCAGGAGAGTCCGTTTAGAAGTCAACTTGAGACGATGATGCCGGGGGACGCGACAAAAACATCCTACTCCAAATTCCCGGCTGACGGACTCACTCTTCCGCCGCTGTCCGAAAGCACTCTCTCACTGGCGTATCGGATAAACAGCTGCTGAGAGCTCTGGTTTTCTTCCGGATGCTCCTGCCTAAGTTGGGTATACGACCCATCTGAATGCATCTCCCAAGCGAGGCGATGGTCCGCCATCTGCATGTTCAGAATCCAAGCAAGTTCTTGGCGGATCGGCAACGAGTCGATTCGCGCCATTACCTCGACACGACTCTCAAGGTTTCGCCGCATTAGATCGGCTGAGCCGATATAAAACTCTTCGTTCCCACCGTTTTGGAAATAATAAATTCGACTGTGCTCCAGAAACCGTCCGACTATAGACCGAACCGTAATGTTCTCTGAGATACCAGGTAATCCAGGGCGCAACCGACAAGTATCTCGAACGATCAAATCAATCTTTACCCCAGCTTGGGATGCTCTATACAGCGCGCGCACAATATCATGATCTTCCAGAGCATTAGTCTTCAGCCGAATCAGTCCTGGCACCGCTTTAGTGTTGCAAACGATTTCCCGTTCTATGCGCTCCAACAGCAACGACTTCAACTGCTTTGGCGCTGGAACAAGATTGCCATATTTTCGCTCTGGATTCAGTCCGGTTGTAAGAAAATTAAACAACTCCGTGACGTCTTCGCCTATTTTATCGTCGCAGGTCATCAATCCCAGATCACT
>DLPX01000060.1:5044-5952 GCA_002477475.1 Proteobacteria bacterium UBA7447 | reverse complement strand
AACCGCAAACTCCCTTCGCTTCGGATGCTCAGGAAACCGGGATTCACACCGTGAAAATCATTCACTTCACCGACACCCACTTTATTCCACAAGGCGAAACCCTTTACGGACGTGATCCGGCGGTTGCGCTTGAGCGGTGTATTGAAGATATCAACCAGCATCATGCCGATGCAGCACGGTGCGTCATTACCGGCGATCTGACGCATTGGGGTGAGACCGAGGCATTTGACCATTTGAAGCACCATCTCGATCAACTGAAGGCCCCCCTTCGGCTTTTGGTTGGCAACCACGATAACCGGGATGTGTTCCGGCAGTGGTTCCCGGATCACCTTTTAGATGAAAACGGGTTTATTCAGTCTGTTGAGGATCTGCCCGTAGGGCGCTTCATCTATCTCGATACCAACGAGCCCGGACATCACGAGGGCTGGTATTGTGAAGCCCGGTTTAAATGGCTTGAGCAGCAGTTGGCAGCCGCTGCCGAAAAAGAGATCTATCTTTTCATGCATCACCCGCCTTTTGATATCGGCATCCCCGCGCTGGACCGGATTTCGCTCGTACAAAAAGATGCCTTCTCGCAAATCGTCAGGCCTTACCGTAACCAGATCCGCCATCTTTTTTTCGGCCACATCCACCGGCCGCTGTCAGGCAGTTGGCTGGGTATCCCGATGTCCAGTCTGCGGGCGATGAACCACCAGGTGCAGTTGGATATGACGGACAGCTCCCTTAAGGGCAACTTCGAACCGCCGGCGTATGGGGTCGTGCTGTTTCGTGATGACACGATCATCGTGCACACCCACGATTTTATGGACACCTCTCCCGCATTCGATATGGCCCGCTCACCGATCGACGACTGGGCCGTGAGAAAGCCCCATCCTTAAGATGGCCAAGAGATCGGTCCCAAGAAGGTC
>DLPX01000060.1:0-4704 GCA_002477475.1 Proteobacteria bacterium UBA7447 | reverse complement strand
TTTGTGGAGGGCTTGCTCGCAGTCCTCGTGGAGCGCGGTGTTGACTGGTGTTACGACGAGGAGATCAGTCAGCTGCAGCATGCCGTGCAAAGCGCCTTGCTGGCCCGCTCGGAGCAGGGTACCAGCGTAGCGGTTGCTGCGGCCTTATTGCACGATATCGGCCACTTTCTGATGGCAGATGCCGCGCAGGATGAGCGGAATCAGGACCGCGATCTGAGGCACGAGATTGTCGGTGCCAACTGGCTTTCGCAGGCGTTTTTGCTGGAGGTGACAGAACCGGTGCGCCTGCATGTACCCGCCAAGCGGTACCTGTGCGCAACGGAAACCGGTTACTGGGATGACCTGTCGGAAGGTTCCAAGATCAGTCTGCGCAAGCAGGGCGGGCCCATGAAACAAACGGAAGTCGAGGCGTTTGCAAAACTGCCGGCTTGTGATGCCGCGCTCGAGTTACGTCGCATCGATGATCGTGCCAAGGTGGTGGGTCTCGCCACGCCGCCCGTCGAGGACTTTGCGCAGGATCTGCTGAACGCCCTCATCCCGCGCTGAGTAAACCACGCCTTGAGCGCCATAGATCGCGGGCGCTTGAGTGAGTCTCACCGGGCACAATACTCGCCCGCGTCGCATCAGGATAAACTCGGACGGCGCGTCCGTGGAAGATTACGCGAATTGTTGATCTTGGCCCGGTTGATCAGTCGCGAGCCAACGCCCAGAGGAAAACAGCATGGCCCGTCGAAACAGAAGTGTCCGTGAGCGCTCGCAGCAGGCCACCGCCCGTATTGAGCCGCAGATTGAGCGCAAGCTGCCGTTTTTTGATCCGCTCGATAGCGATGCGATCGCGCGCCTGGAAGCGCAGGTGGACTGGATCATCCAGGATGTCGGCATAGCGTTCCGTGATGACCCCGAAGCCCTGGCGCTGTGGCGGGCACAGCCTGAGGTCCGGGTCGACGAAGACGTGGTCTGCGCGCCGGCTGATTGGATCCGCGAGATCTGCCGAGACGCCCCAAGCAGTTTCCAGCAACTCGCCCGAAACCCCAAGCGCTCCGTCACGATCGGCGGCCAGCATCAGGTGTTCGCGCCCATCTATGGCGCTCCTTTTGTGCGGGATCTTGAGAAGGGTCGGCGTTATGGCGACATCGCGTCTTTTCAGGATCTCGTCAGACTGACCTATATGTCGCCGGCCCTGCATCACGGAGGTTTTGTGACCTGCGAGCCCTGTGATGTGCCGGTCAGCAAGCGTCATCTCGATATGCTGTTGGCGCACATGACCCTGTCCGATAAACCGCATCTTGGTGCCATCACCGAGATGAGCCGGGCGCAGGACAGTGTTGATATGGCCGAGATTGTCTTCGGCCGTGAGACCCTGGATCAACACTGCGTGATCATGGGTAACGTCAATACCAACTCCCCTTTATTGGTGGATAAGGTCGTTACCGAGGCGGTACGCGTCTACTGCGGCCGCGGCCAGGGGATTGTTGTGGTGCCGTTCATTCTTTCGGGCGCGATGGGGCCGGTCTCAACGGCGGCGAGCGTCGCGCAGGCGGTGGCGGAGGCCATGATGGTCTGTGCATACGCGCAACTGGTCCGCAAAGGGGCACCGTTTGTTTTGGGCAATTTTCTGTCGTCGATGTCACTGAAATCCGGTGCCCCGACTTTCGGCATGCCCGAGCCGGTGATGTCGAATTATGCGATCGGGCAGTTGGCCCGTCGATTGGGTCTGCCGTTAAGATGTGGCGGGTCATTGACGGCCTCCAAAATAGAAGATGCTCAGGCTGCCTATGAATCCGCCGATTCAATGCATTCGACGATGTTGGCCGGCGCGCATTTTGTACTGCACGCCGCAGGTTGGCTGGAAGGAGGGTTGTGCACCGGCTTTGAAAAACTCGTGATGGATGCAGATCGGCTTGGGGCATACCAGAAGGTGCTCGACAAGGGCCTTGATGTCTCTGATGAGGCTTTTGCCAAAGACGCTTATGGCGAAGTGGGCCCGGGCGGACATTTCCTGGGTTCGGCACACACCATACGTCATTACCAGAACGCTTTTTATGAGCCCCGGCTCAGTGACAGCGAAAATGTAGAGAGTTGGGAAGAGGGCGGTGCCCATGACATGCGGTCTCGGGCTACTAAGCGCTGGCAGCAGATGCTTAAAGATTACGAGCCCCCGGCGATTGATCCTTCGTTAAAAGAAGAGCTCGAGTCCTTCGTCAGCACAAGAAAGGCGCAATTGCCGGACGCGTGGTACTGAGCGATAACGATTACAAAGGAGCCCACCTGATATGACCCATCCCCAAGACCCGATGAGTCACGCAGTTAACCTCAAGTCTAAGTTCGATCTTTTTTCCGATCACTGGGCTCCCAGGGTGATCGCTCAGATGAACGACTACCAGTTCAAACTCGTTCGACTGCAGGGTGAGTTTGTCTGGCATGAGCACAGTGATACGGATGAAACGTTTCTGGTCATCGAAGGCGCCATGTCTATCGAATTCACCGATCGCGTGGTTGAGCTGAAGTCCGGTGAGATGATGGTCGTCAGGCGTGGAGAGCCGCACAGGCCGTACGCCGAGCATGAGTGCCAGGTCATGATTATTGAGCCTAAGGGTGTGGTCAATACGGGTGACAGCGGGGGAGCCTTCACGGCGCAGAACGATGTCTGGATCTAGGGTCTTTGATGTATCCCGTGTCGCGTCGCGGGTAGATTCCTCGAATGGGCGACCTCGGCCGATTTGGAAGATAATGTCCGTTGCCGTTCGGGCTTGTCGGGCCAAAGAGCATGAGAGCAAACAATGAGTGGATATGCAGAGTTATCACCGGCTGAAGCACAGGAGCTAATGCAGGCAGAAGACGCCTGCGTGATCGATATTCGGGACGGCAACTCGTTTTCCAGCGCACATATCACGGGGGCGATTCAGCTGGATCAGACATCTCTCGGACCATTTCTTGAGGCGACAGAAAAGGATGCCGCACTGGTCATCTATTGCTACCACGGCATCTCCAGCCATTCCGCAGCGTCGTTTTTTGTAGATCAGGGCTTTTCCCGGGTGAGCCACATCGCTGGGGGTTTTGAAGCATGGCAGCAGCAGGTGCTGCCGGTGGAACCTTCCTGACCCATGTCAGAACCCCAAGCCGATCTCTTTACAAGGAAGACCATGTTTAATCTGAAAGTTTGGCTGCCCGCAGTCTCGTCACTCTTGTTGGTGGGGTGCTCGTCACTCAAATATGACGGCCCCGGTACTGTTCAGGATTTCGCGACCGCGCGAACGGAGTGCTATAGCGCATTGATGGGCACCGCTGACGGGGAACCAACGGTCAACTGCGGTGCCTGGACAGCGTGCCTGACTTCAAAAGGGTATGTCAGGGATCGTTACGGAAAGTTCGATGTCGAGGAGCTGGAGATGACGATTTCCTGCACCGATTGATCTTCGCCGACCAATACCGTTTGCTTTCACTTACGCACCGTGCGTAATCCCGAGTCCATCCGCTGCCGGTTCTGGTGGGGGAGTGCGGCTGCTCTAACATCAGCCGTTGCCTTTTCGTCCAATGTTGTGCTTTCAAAGCTGGCTTATGATTTTGGCACCAACCTGCATGCGCTCAATTTAGTCAGGACAGCTGTTTTCTTGGGCTGTCTGATCGTGGCGGTAGGGTTGTCCGGTTCTCGGATTTCCATCAAACGAAACGACCTCTATCGCTGCCTGATTCTTGGCGTGCTGCTGTGTGCCGAGATGTACCTGCTGCTGGCGTCAGTGCTTTTTATTCCGGCCGCACTGGCGATACTGGTGTTCTATACCTATCCGGTGATGATTGCTCTTTGGGTCTGGCGCACGGGACGACATCAGCTGTCCTACTTGGGTTTGGGCGTCATGGCCCTCGCCTTTCTTGGACTGATCATCGCGTTGACCGGATCCGATACCTTGTGGGTAGGCTGGGAGGGCCGAAATGGTGTCATGCTTGCTTTTTGCAGCGCGGTTTGTCTTGCCGGAATATTGTTGCTGAGCGAGCGGGTGCTGGAAAGACAGTCGGCAACCGTCATGATGTTTTACATGCTGATAAGTGCAACTGCAGTGGTAGGCTTTGTGTCGCTATTTTTCGCTGAGCTACATTGGCCGGTGTCATTTCCGGGCTGGCTCGCGTTGTCGGGTAGTGCCACCTTGTATGTGGTTGCCACGCTGCTGTTATTCAAAGCAGTGGATTGGGTCGGATCGCTTCAGACGGCCATTATCGATAACACTTCGCCGGTATGGGCGATGATTCTGGGGATCCTGGTGCTGGGGCAGTGGCTGACCATCCAACAGGTTATCGGGGCGAGTGTCACGGTTGTTGCCGTGATGTTGGTGCAGTGGATTGCACGTCCGAAGACCCAACCCACGTCATAAAATATGATGAAAATAGTTACCTCAGACCCCGACTTTCGGTTGTCCGCTTAGAAGCAATATGACTAAAGTAACTCAGGACAAGTTACTGCATTGCACAATCTTTATATATATTGTGTCCATACAGCGGTGGGAAAAAATAACTTTCCAGAACCTATATTAGGTCGGAGATTCTCATTGGAGAACGAGCAATGAAAGTATTTCTTAGGTCAATTCAAGTTGCCGGAGCATTAATAGTGCTCGTCGGCACAATCGCCGGTTTCGGGTTAGAGGTAAAGCAGTTGGTTGATCAAAGAAGTGTAACTCTCTCTGATCTGCTTCTGCTATTCATTTATTTAGA
>DLPX01000039.1:2603-20707 GCA_002477475.1 Proteobacteria bacterium UBA7447 | reverse complement strand
GCCGACACCGTTTCAGCGGTGTCTCAGAAGCAAGAGGATGGCCCGATTAATCAATCCTGCAAAACCCAGGAAGAAATCGATCTTGTGTAAGCGATTACGGTTCAGCGCGAAAAAGAAGCAGAAAGACAGCGCCTTAAGTTTCTGGGTCTCAAGAGACCGCCGGAAGGTGAATGACGGGGTGCCTTAGATCAGTGCCGGGTAAGCTGGCGGTAGACGGCAAATAGCGTGTAGAGCCCCACTGCGGCCAGTAGTGAGGCAGGAAAGCCAGCCGGCCCGATCGCGCTCATTGTGGTTCCCACGATAAACGGGCCGAGCAGCCCGCCAACGCCAAAAAGAACCGAAAAGACCGCGTTGGCAGAGACCAGTTCTACGCCCCGAAAGCGTTGGCCGAGCAGAGTAATGCCCACGGTAAATATGCCGCCCATTGCGCCGCCCCAAAGACTGACTACGGTCCAGAGCGCAAGAGCTTGCGGTTGCCGCCACTCTGCCAAACTGCCTTCTATGAGGGTAGGGAAGAGCAGGATCGACAGCATCAGTACCAAAACGCACAAGATCAGTAACCAGTGCCGATTTATTTTGTCCGCCAGCCAACCGATCGGGTATTGAAAGAAGATAGCCGCCACAGCACCTACCCAAATGACTGCATAGCCTGTCTGACGATACTGCGTGCCGAGCACATCCATGGTGTAGAGGTGCGCAAAAGACTGCATCGCCCCTTCCACGATTCCGAACATCGCTGAAGACAACAGCACGGTGGGCGCGGCGAGAAAAACCGTGGCAAGACCTAGCGCGAGAGTCCGCTCAGATGTGCTCAGCCTGATATCAAGCCTGCGCGCAGGCATCAGGAAACAGGCAGCAATAGCGACGGCTATCAGGCCAGAGATGAATGGCCAAACTGTGTCGGGATCCAGATAGGCGCCCAGAATGGGGCCGACAGCCCAGCCGGCCATGCCTACCGTGACATAGATTCCCATCCAACGACCCCGAACCCTGTCGTCGACAATCTGGTTTACCCAGGTGTCTCCCGCTGTAAAGAGCAGGGAATTGCCCACACCCAGAATAAAGCGGATGACGAGCCAGGTCTCAAAACTGCGAAACGCTGGTAGGGCAATGAGAGCGAGGGCAACAATCGCAAAGCCGAGCAATATGGCCTTAAAAAAGCCCAGAGCCGGGATAATCCGCGGGGCAGCAAGGGCGACGATAATGATTCCCGCGAACTGGGCGGCAGCATTGATGCCAATCAAGGATTCCGAGTAACCCTGATTGCGTAAAGCCTCGGCCAGGATGGGCCAGTTCAGAGAACTCGTGATGGAAACGACCGCCAGCGCGGAGATCAAAGCAATCATGCATTTGATCTTCTGTGTCTGAGAAAGTTCAGACATCAGACCAGCCCGCTCTCAGGAAAGTCATTTCTCGAAGTTGCTCGTATTCGTATTTCTAATGTAAAGTTTTGTCGAAAGAACAGTCTTGGAGAACACTATGATGCGTGTTCATATTTTTCTTACCTGTCTGTACGTCAGCTCACTGACTTTGTTGTCAAGTGGTCAGACAGCGGCCCACCAATGGGACACGCCGGTGCCTCATCTTGCAGAGCGCATGCAACTTGTAAGAACCGGGAACTGCCCAAATTGCACCCTTTCAGATGCAGATCTCAGCTATAAGGAACTAGCCGGCACTACTTTGACAGGCGCAGATCTGCGTCAGGCCAACTTCATGCGTACAGGACTTAAAAACGCCATCCTAATCGGAGCCGACGTACGATCGGCTAATTTTACCTGGGCTGATCTTCATGGCACAGACTTTACGGATGCAAATCTTTACGGGGCTTCGCTTTCAGGATCCCGGAATCTGTCGCAAGCCATTTTCTGTCGGACGGTAATGCCGGATGGCACAGTGAGTAACTTACACTGCTAAAAAATAAGCCCTGGGCTAAATAAGCAGCAGCAGGAAGCCGCATCCTGTCAGCAGCAATCGGATCCATGCTGCCAGCGGTGAAATGACGCCATAGGCGATTGCGGACAAACTTAAGCCGGTCTTTACAGCCGCTATCAGTGCAAGCAGAGGGGCTTGCTCTAACCGGATCAGATCGTCATTAACAACCATGCCGATAGGAACGAGATAAAGCCCGATACCGAGCGCCATCGCGCTCACAGCAACTTTCAGCCAGTTCTCGTTGACCATGCCGGCAGCAATAAACACGGCACCGCAGACCGGCGGCGTTATGGTTGATAACAAAGCGAACCAGAAGACAAAGAGATGCGTGGTCAGCAAATCCAGGCCAAGGTTTTGCAGAGCAGGTCCCGCTACCGATACGCAGATGATATAGGCCGCCGTTGTGGGCACCTCCATGCCGAGCAGCAGGCATGCGAGCGCGGTCAAAAGCAGCGCCGGCCATAGCTGATCGCCCGACACGGATATGATTAGCGACGTTATCTTGATGCCCAGCCCTGTTTGCGCGAGAACACCGATAACGATACTGGCGCATAAAATAATCGAGGCAATGGTGGCGATTTGAGTGCCGGAACTGATACAGGTGCTTTCCAGCCGTTTAAGGGTTCGGGTGACGGAAAAACTGAAATGGCTGTCGAAGTTCAAAAGCACCAGAGCTGCAACAATGGCAACACAAGCCGCATATTGCGGGGTGTAGCCCACCAGCAGCATGCGCTCGAGCAATATCGCGAAAGGCACCAGAAAGAATAATGTGGTGATCACAACGATCCGAAGGTCTGGTTGGTCGTCTTTGCCAAGCGCCCCCAACTGATAGCGGTGCGTATATGCGTTGATGCCGACCCAGACGGTGAGGAAATAGAGCAGGGCAGGCAGCAACGCCGCCGCCATGATCCCGGTGTAGGGAACCCCTGTGAGCTCTACCATCACAAAGGCGCCGGCACCCATCAGAGGAGGCATGATTTGCCCGCCCGACGAAGCAACGGCCTCAACGGCGCCGGCGATTCGTTTCGGATAGCCCAGCCGAGTCATTGCAGGCATGGTGATCGCGCCGGTTGACGCGACATTCGCTGAGGCGGAACCGGAGATAGATCCGAAAAGCGCTGAAGAAAGCACTGAGACCTTGGCAGCGCCGCCTTTGAGCCGACCTGCTGCGGCGGTCGCAAGGTTCATGAATCCCTGACCGGCCTCGCCGGCGTTCAGCACGGCGCCAAAGATGACAAATATTGCGACAATACTGACCGAGATCCCCGTGAGTTTCCCCCAAAGTCCTCCTTCTGTAATGATCAAGGTCCCGAGGAAGCTTTGCAGAGGCAATCCCGGATGACCGAATTCCCCGGGCAGGTGTTGCCCCCAGATGCCGTACACCAACGCCAGCCCTGCCACCAAAGGCAGTGGCCAGCTGATCGCCCTGCGTGCCATCTCAAGCACAATTAACAGCAAAGCACCCGCGACGGCGGTCTGAAGAGAGCCGCTCAAGTAACCATACTGATCCGAGAGTGCAGACTCGTTCAGCACAATAAATAGACAGCACGCGATTCCGATGATGGAAAAGATCGCACCACTGATACGGCTCGGGAGGCCTTGTGAGGCGAACAGAAAGACCCACGGCAAAGCGAGTGCCATATGCAGTGGTCGACTGACAAGGTTTGGCACGAGCCCGCTGAAGATCAACGATAGATGGAATACGATCGAAGTCGCGCCGAGCAGAACCCAGAGGCTTTTTGAAAGGGGCATGAAAGGGGTTGCGCCGTGAACGATAGGGACTGGGAGCCCGGTCCGGCGATTACCGCCGAACCGAGCTCAACAGAGAAAGCCCCGCTCCTCGCCGGGAGCAGGGTTAACGGCGTTAGCTTCCTTCAGGCAGGCTCATCCCGGCTTCCTGGTAGTACCGCTTGGCTCCCGGATGGACCTTGCCGTAAATGTTTTCCAGGAGTCCGCCGGACACACCGTTCCACCAGGCTGCCGCAGCGCCCATGCCGGATTTTTGCTCCCAGTAGGTCTTGGTCAACTGATAAGCTGTGTCGTCATTCATGCTGGTAGTGGTGTGGGCAACCACGGGCAGAGACGTAGTGATGATTTCGTTGTTGATCCCCGCATAGGTGCCAGCAGGAATGACCAGCCGTGTCCGCTTCGTTTGGGCAATCTGCTCTTCAGATAGCGAGAGCACTGTCACACCTGTGCTTGCGGCAGCTTCGATGACATTGGGCGCGGGATAGGATCCTGCCGTGACAAAACCATCGATCTGCTTGTTCTTAAGCGCCGGGACAGCGTTGTTGAGCTCAACATCGGCGAGAGTCACTTTGCCTTCGAGGCCGAACAATTTCAGGTATTTCGCACCCTCACGTGCGCCGAACGATCCTTTCCCGATAAGTACGGTTTTTCCCTCGAGATCTGCAAAGGTAGATACGCCACTGTCGGCACGCATGACGAAATGCATGGTGAGAGACGGAATGGGGAAAAGGGCGCGAATCTCATCGAACTTCGGGTTGGCTTTGTCCTTAAACATGGCCTTGCCGCCCTGAGCCAGTCTCACGAGCACCGGCGGAGTAGTGAATACGTAATTGCCGGTGCGTACCGCAGCCTCCATGACATTCTGTACGGACCCCTGGCTTTCTTCCACCGTTACGATGATCTGTCCGCTGGAACCTGTCTTCATGGCCTCGGCAATCTGTACCGCCATTTGATAGTAAGACGAGGTGCTCTTGGCAGATTTATAGGTAACCCGGGTTTCCGCCTGGGCGGCCGTCATCCCAACACAAAATGTGGCCGCAGCTACAATGACGGACCTGGTAATGGACTTCATACTGACGTTCTCCTTTGGTTTTATGAATTCAAAACGACCTGATCAGTGTTTTCGAGAAGCACAAGAATATACGCGCTTTTTCTTTTGGTCTAGGGGGAATCAAGCCCGGAAAGTATGCTCCTGCAGGCAAACAAAAATCACTCAGCACAGACACGGACATCCGGAGGATTGAATGTGATGCCAATAACCGTGGATTCAGGACATAGTTGGTTGCTTAAGGCAATGTCCAAATTAACCAAAGATCACAATCATTAAGAATGGACTACGAGATTCTTGTAGTTTCCGCAGTATTTGCAGCGCTGCTCATGTTGGCGCACCTCGCCGCACCAAGACTGCGAAACCTTTCCTTGATAGCGCACTCGGGCTTCACCTCATTCAGTGGCGGATTTGCGTCAGCATTTGTGTTCCTGCATATGTTGCCTGGACTGGTTGAGAGCAAGGAGGCGATCGGGGCCGTTTTGGCGGCGCGCTTCTCGGATTCGCATTTCGTTGACACGAGTGTATTCCTTCTTGCCCTGGCAGGATTCATTATTTTCTTCGGGCTGCGGCGCTGGTGTCGACAGAGTCCGGGGCGGATATCTCACAACTGCCGAAGAACATTTGTTGTTTCAATTATCTCTTTTAGCATCTACAACGCTGTCATCGCTTTTACCCTTGCTGATCGAATCGCCATCGATCTGTTCACAGCGGCAGTGTTTACTTTGGCTATTGCCCTACACCTGATGATCGTCGACGCCGAACACGAAGCGCATAATGGAATTCAATTTAATCGCTGGGGCCGCTACGTGCTAAGCAGTGCCCTCGTGGTCGGCTGGGGGCTGAGGTTGATCACAGGGGAACATAGCGCCGTCACAGCCGCACTTCTCTCTTCGATGTTGGCTGGCGCCTTGTTACTTAATGTTTTTCACTATGAGCTATCTGAGGTGAGTGATGCCAGGTTCGGCTCATTTTTATTGGGAATCGGAGTCGGGACACTAATTTTGCTAGTTATTTTTTTTCTTGAAGCTTCAATTCATATTAGTGGCGCGACGTGAGTGAGGCGATAACATTTCGATGCGATTCCCTGATTTCATGAATCCGCTCTGGGAAGCTAGCGATTATGGAGGATATCCAAGATGAGCATTACCGTTATTGTCTCCCTGAAAGTCAGCGATTTCGATCAATGGAAAACGACATTTGATGGCCACGCAGCAACTCGGGAAGCCGCAGGCATTAACGCCACCGCGTACCGAAACCTTGATGATGAGGGCAATGCCGTTGCGATTGGGACCACATCTTCAAAAGAAGCCTTCATCGCGTTTTTCACCGCGCCTGAGATGCAGGAGGTCCAAAAAGCGGCCGGGGTGATGGCGCCTCCTGAAGTGAAGTTTCTGGAGGAGGCTTGAGAGACTCAACTAAATGACAACTAAACAGACTGGAGCAGATAGATTGAACAATTTAAATGATGGTTGGATCGGGGTAACTCATGGGCGACCGGCTATCGGCCAGACAGCATCCCTAAGCCGAACCACCTGCAGAGAAGATATCGTGAGGTTTACGGAGATCACTGGAGACCAGAATCCAGTTCATTACGACGAAGAATTAGCACGGCAGACGCCATTTGGAAAGTTGATAGTCCAGGGAGGGGTCACGTCAGGTCTGTTAAACGCGGTCGTTGCCGAAGAGTTACCCGGCCCTGGAACGGTATTTCTTGCTGTGGAGTGGAAATTCGTTAAAGCTGTTGGGATCAATGAAGAGATTACAGCGACGGTTAAAGTAACCTCTGTTCGAGAGGACAAACCGATCTGCGTCCTAGATACCCAAGTAGTGGATGGCGACGGGGAGGTCTGTTTGTCCGGTAGTGCTACTACGTATACGATGCCCCTGCAAAATCTTTAGCGACAGTCATTGAGCTCATCACTATTCTTGGCAGGTAGTCTATGAATCCTCAAGGTGAGAAATTAGATAAGTTAGCATCCGACGTTGCAAGAAATGTGAGTCTTGCATGGTCTCGGGAGTTCTCGGAAATAGTTCGAGAAACATGCACTGGCGCGCATAGACATAATTATCAATTTGGGGTCTCATTCGGTTTAGCCTATGCGATCTGCTCAGGAATGGGTCTACCGGGAGCAGATTTTGACTATGTCCATATCCGAGCCCTTGCTAATGTTTTTTGTCTTCAAGATGCCAAGGTTCTAGAACTTTGGCATTGTCTCAAAGATAAACAAGATGAGGATTTTATTCAGGGGCTAGTAGACGCAAAAGGGTTTCCTAGGACTCCGGTAACATCAGCCTATAATTCGTCGAGATATTGATTTACAGGGTCGCAGCTTTGTGTGTTCCAAAATAAAAGAATTATGCGCAGGGTTATTGGATATGTAGCTGCCCTTTATTTAGTGCTTTGGGGGCTTTTGATTTTTTCCGAGAGACAGATATTGGTTTGGGAGACGGTCATCGAGAGAGGCGACCATTCTATTTTGCGATGCACTTACTTCAATGGCGCCAAGATAATTCAGAGTGATCTCGAAGCCTCGTCTCTGGCGACTTGCCAACAGCTGCGCCGCGCTATCCCTAGGTAAGAAATGATTCTGAGTTGAGCCGTTCGATTGCAGCGTTGGAAATCTACCGAACAACTTTTCTGGGTTTTTATTTGCGAGACGTTTTGGGATTAATTCCCGGGCAAAATAATCGCCACTAGATACCGAGTCTTTTTGACAATTTTTTAGCTTTTTAAAAATTCTGAGCGTTTTAAAAAATGTTAGCGCTGCGTTCTTGGATCTAAAGAGATCCAAGGTGGTAATACTCAACAAGTTTAAGCTGTACCTCCCTTAGGTCGCTCGTATATCCGGTAGATGGCCATCCCGCTTACTGCGACAATAATCAGAATGCCGCCAATCAGGGTATTGGTGCCTGGAATTTCGGCCAGCACTAGCCAGGCCAAGAGCACAGCCAAAATGGTCTCCAAAGGTACGACCAGCATCAATTCTCCTGCGCGGATATGTCGCGAGGCGACAACAAAAAGCGAATAATAAATCGGAGAGATCAACCCGCCCCACAAGACGAGAATAGTAATGGTTTCTCCGTTCAGCGAGAGATTGTCATACGAAAAGGGGAGTGCAATCGCCGCCGCGATGAGACTGCCGACTGCAAACATGGGGATCATGTCGAGATCGCGGCCCCAACGCAGAATGACTGCAAATACAGAGACCGTGACGGCACATCCTACGCTAAGGCCGACGCCTTTAATGCTGCCTCCGGCCAGATGGCCCACGACCATCAATGCAACCCCGATAGCAGCACCGATCATGGCGATCCAGGTTACTCTCTCGATGCGCTCCCGCAATGTTACCCAGGCCATCAAGGCGGTGAGAATGGGAATGGCTGCCAGTGTGAACATGACATCAGCGACTGGTGAGGTATGCAGAGCCATGGTCAGAAAGACTAAACTTAGCCCGAAAGCAGTGGCGCCGAAGATGCCTAGGCAACCGATTTTGCTGAACGCACTGACAAGCCCCGCCCTGTAGAACCCTGCAAGCCCGACGCACAACATTAATCCGACCAGCAGATGTCGCCAGAATACAATCTGCCAATCCGTCATGTCCCCCAACGCTCTGATAAAGACCCCATTGAAACTAGCAAAGGTGGCCGCGCCCACAAGAGTCAAAAATGCCAGTGAGTAGCGCATGTGTATTCCGTGGGTCGGGGTTCGCTGCGGAAGGATGAACGCAAACGAAATGTACACCGTTAGGTGTATCTAATGGGAAATAAACTGCAATTTAGAAGCGCCACAGAAGACGACTGTACGCACCTGACTTTAATTCGGGATATGGCCGGCAGGAGAATGCCCGCCTATCTCTGGAGTCAGGAGGTCGTGCAGGGACAATCCTGTTTTGAGTACGGTCGAGAGAAGATTCGAACCGATGCCAGCTTCGACGCTTATTTCAAAAACTGGCGGGTCGCTAACCTGGAGTCGAAGTTTGTGGGTGCCTTCTTCGGATTTCTGGTGGAGGATCCCTATCCGGATAGGGATCTGGGGGCTGTTCCTGAATGTTTTCGACCCTGCGTAGAGCTCGAAAAGGCGGCCAGTGGTGCCTGGATGCTGCAGGCGATTGCGATACTGCCGGAATATCGGGGCAAAGGGTTTGCTAGACAACTTCTCGATGAGGCAGCCAGGGTGGCTTTGGAGGCGGGCACGAGTCGCATTGCTCTGCAGGCGGAAGAGGTAAATTCGGTTGCTTTACGGGCCTACACAAGAAATGGTTTTGTGGAGGTGGACCGACGACCATATGTTCATTTCCCTGGCTCCCAGGATAGTGGAGACGTTATCCTGATGTGCAAAGAAATAAGCTGAGGAGCTTATTCTTGGGAGTCCGAGATCTCAATCCAACGGGCAAACGCTTTTATTAGCCAGTTTCGAGACCAAAGAAATCTGATGGCTCGCCGCTTCTTTATAAGCCTGCTTCTGTTTTTGTTTACTGGCCAGAACTATGCAGGAGGCTATTTCAATTCGAATGCACGAGGCGTTGCTATTGGAGGTTATGACCCGGTCGCTTACTTTGTTCTGAAAATGGCGGCCCAAGGGACTGATGCCCATCAAACGGATTGGCAGGGTGTCACGTGGTACTTCTCAAACGAGAAACACAAAAACATGTTTGTATCCGATCCTGAAGGATTTGCGCCGAAGTTTGGCGGATGGTGCGCGATGGCGATGACTGGCGGTCAGGTGGCGGAGGTCGACTTTGACAACGGCTGGACAGTCGACGCCACGGGGCTTTACTTCAACATCAACAAGGATGTGAGACTGCGGTGGCTACGGGGCTACAACCGCAATGTTAGAAAAGGCAATGAGAGTTGGCCCGATACCCGCAGAGCGATCGAACAAGGTAGCGCCGCCATTCACCGCCGGACTCAGATGCCAGATTACTATAACGATTAGCAAATTGTCCGAAAACGCCCCATCGGAGCAAGCCGTTAACGATTTACTTCATCAAAGTGGATTGGTCGAGCGGCTACCGCCTACACGCAGCACTCGTTACACATTTTTTTTCACGGTAGGCGTATCATTTAGTGGTAGGCGCTCAGGCCTAAAGTCGGTTGTTACCACTTTGCCAAGATTGGCGCGCAAGAGCGTTTGTTTCCACCAACACGATAGAGAACAGAGATATGCCCTTACTCAACCAGACTGCCCCGGATTTCACTCTGATCAATACTGACAAAGAGCAAGTGAGGCTTGCTGATCATCTAGGGAAAAAGATTGTTCTGGCGTTTTACCCCGCTGCGTTCAGCGGGATCTGCGATCAGGAGATGTGTATCTTTGAAGAGCGACTCGACCAACTGAACAATGCCCAGGCCCTTGTTTTTGGTATCAGCCCCGATAGCCCATTTGCCAATGCAAAATTTGCAGAAGTGAACAACATCTCTTTTTCTCTGCTATCAGATTTACATCTACAAGCTGCCCGTGACTATGGCGTGGAGTTTGAGAACTTTGCTTTCATTGATGGGTATACCGCTTGTAATCGGGCGGTGTTTATTATTGGAGAAGATGGAAGCGTTATCTATGAATGGATCGCTGAGCATCCGGGTATAGAGCCCGATTACGATGAGGTGATGGCAGCACTCTAATAGCTGATTAGACTGACCTGGTGGAGATCGTCTCTTTAGCTCAGCGTCAACTCGATCAGGCGACAGCACTCTCACAGGCGGAGAATTGGCCGCACCGTCTGCAAGACTGGCAGATGCTGATGACGCTTTCGCAGGGCAGGGCAGCCCTTCGTGACGGAGTTGTGATCGGGACTGCTCTTCGCACCGATTACGGTCCTGATGTCTCGTTGCTAAATATGATCATTGTCCAGCGGTCTGAGCGCGGTCAGAGAATCGGTTATAAATTGATGTCGTCGCTGATGGACGAAGTCAGCGGTCGCGAGTTGCGCCTTGTAGCGACAAAAGCGGGTATCCCGCTCTATGAGAAGTTGGGTTTTGAATCCGAGGGTGAAATCTTTCAATGCCAGGGTGAGATCGCGTCAGTAGGATTGCCCGACGAAGAGATCAACCCCGCAAAGCCGGACGATACCCATGCCATTATTGAATTGGACTCAAGGTTCCTGGCCGCGGACCGCAGTGCGCTCGTGCAATGGTTGGCGAAGCACGCCAGACTCGCGGTTGCTCGGGGCGCACAAGGCGAGATTCTCGGTTATGCGGCGTTGCGCCGGTTTGGGAAAGGGCATGTGATCGGCCCGATCCAGGCAAATAGTCAGCGCCAGGCCCAGAACCTAGTCTGCTACCTTGCTGCTTCTTTAGCGGAGCAGTTCGTCCGTATCGATATGGATGATGGTTTGGGACTGATGCCCTGGCTTGGGGATCTTGGCCTTAAGTGCGTGGATACAGTAACGCGCATGCGAAAAAACCCTCAGACCAATCCGCGACCTGCATTTGGCCTTTGCAGTCAGGCACTTGGATAAGAAACCGTGCAAGCCACTCGAGAGCATAGACTATAAATTATCGAACGTTTCTGGTGAGCCCGAGCCATGGCTCTCGCTCGAATGAGAGCTTTAAAGAAAAAATTATTTCTTGATGAAAAGAGTAAATCAAACCTTTAATTAGCATATGCAGACAGTTATCCGCCTTCGATTTTCGTATTCCTATCAGCCGGCTCTGAGCCCTGAGATCGATCCTTTGCAATTCGATCAGCCGACCGTCGAAGAAATTCAGAAGGGAGAGGAGTGGAGCGCGACTTACTACGTGGTGGTTACGAGCCCCGAAAAAGATTACGAGCAGCACATTGACTGGGTGATCGAGAATCACGGGCGTAAGGATTGGGAGGAACTGTTGACATCATCTGGAAGGATCGTTTCTGACAGGGCAGATCCAAATTACAATTTTGACGTTTACTACGACAAGGTTCATAGCGAAGTCGTCAGCCAGTCCCCCGATAGATCCCCTGACGCTCCCTCTGGGAAGTTGGATTCCTGAATGACGCCGGATCAAAAGCGCTAATGATCAGGTGCGAGCCTTGCCGCCTTTTATGAAAAGATAGGATGAAATACCTCCCGTGACCCACCTCATTACACCTCCTGCCGTCCTGCGGGATCCCTTTGTCGACCAACCGGAAACCCGTGAGTCAGGAGATTCGCTATATCACATTACCCTCGAATTTTCTGCCATCGAAGAGGTTCGACCGCTCATCAAGCAGATTGAAAAACTGATGCCGAAAAACGGATCCAGTCCGCTCAGAGCCGTCAAGACCGAGGCTGGTCAAGTATGGCGAATCAAGCTGCGTCGTCCTGACCAACCAAAGGTGCTGGGGCCGGACCTTGAAACGCTACACCCGCATCCACTCAAGGATGGAGATCTGGTGCGCGCCCAGATGGGGTTGATGGCGTATACCAATCTTGGAGCGGGGGTGGTGGGGTATCTCGGCGATATTCAGTTTTTGTCTGAAGCAGAGAGAGAAGAAGCCTGATGCCAAAGCTTGGTGATATCGTCACTGTCGAGGGAGAAGAACTCGAATTTGTCGTGTTTGAGGTTAGGGAAGATCAAGTCGGTATCTTTCCGCGTTATTTGGTTGAAGATGTTGATGACAAGATATGGGATGAAAGCGAGCTTGATTGGAGGGTGACTGGCAAAAGGCCTTTAGAGTTATCCGAGTGGTATAACCCTGCGGCCCGCTTCGATAATGAGGAGGCGGTCGTAAAGTATGGAGTCACATTTCGTCAGTTTATTGATACCGACAGAGTGCTGGAGATTGTCCAGCCGTCCCAGGACCTCATGCCCGAAATAGGGCAGTGGGTATTGGTTGACGATGAGGATCGGGGTTTGGTTTGTGGAGTCGTTGAAAAATTGGAAGGAACGCGCATTCACGCTCATTTCGTGCACCACAAATGCGCAAAGAAAACCGGTCATTGGAAGCAAGTCATTGAATCCGCCGAGGTGCTGCTAATCGACGCGACCTACCAGCAGATGTATGAAAACGGTAGTGTCCTCGATGAGTAACAGATCAAACAGCCTGTCATTTGCTGCCAGGACAGGCCGCATACTTACTTTGATGGGGATAGGGAGGCTGCCTGTAGCGCCGGCTTATTCTCTGACCTGCGCAGACCTTTGGAGAGGCTGGGTTTACGCCAGTTCAGGTGTCTTAGGAAGTGTCTCTGGATCACAGGAGGCTGATTTAGCTGGCTATCAAGAAAACATCGCAGAAACGTTTGAGCAACTGAAAAGATCTCTCGAGTCCGAGAGCAATCTCTCCAGCGACAATGTTAATTACAATGACAATGACAATGACAATATAGTTAAGAGAATGGCCTACGATGCCGGCTTTTCCACGGGTACATCCATGTATTTGGCCTCAGTGCTCAACACATCGATCTGCCGGTGGAATCCCGTCATGAAGAGTGGGTGCAAGTGGTAGGTGAATACCTTGATACTGACCGTGAGCGCCTGAAAGAAATTGCGCCGCTCTGTGTTGAGGATGCGCTAGTGGATTCGTATGGGCTTAGATAGATGTCGAAATCCTTTAAATTGCGATTGGCCTTAAGCCTGATAGAAAAGACCCATAGATGAGCAAGAAGTTCTCGTTTTTCTCAAGCCCCGCCTTTGTGGTAAGCGCAGTCGTGAGCGCAATTACCTTATTCGTCGCGCTGCGCCTGTTGATAGGGTAAGCGCTCAAGTCATGGATATTAGCCTTCTGATCTGGATACTTGTCGCTTTCTTGGTCGGACTGGCAATGGGATGTGTGCTTGGCAACCATTGGGCCAAGGTGGCGTTCTACTGGACGCAAAACAAGATCCGCCACCTGCGCGATCATCATTAAGTTCTTCAATCATCGCGAGGTGACACAAGTCATGAGAAGCCAGGCATGAGCCAGCAACACTCCTATATGCAGGTCAGAAGCCCATGTGTAAGCGTGTGTGAATACAACGAGCACTACTATTGCATAGGGTGCAAGCGCCACATGGACGAGATCATTGACTGGCTCGACTATTCCGACGAAGAGCGCGTTTCAGTGATGCAGCAACTGCGGACCCGTGATATCAGTCAGCCCTCTGGCTTAAGTTTTAAGAACTACTAGCGTGAAATATGAGCCTGGAAGAGGATTTTGATCAGATTAAGACTGGCGTCATCAAGCATATGAATGATGATCATTCGGATGCCAACCTGGTCTATGCGAAAGCCCTTGCGGGGCTCCCCGACGCTCTGTCTGCCGAGATGACAGATTTGGATCGGCACGGTATTGCTTTAGCAGTGGAGATGCCAGGTGGAGTATCTGAAGTCCGGGTAGATTTTCTGAAACCTTTAACAAAGGCTGAGGACATCCGACCTGCCTTGATCAAACTGCTCAAATACGCGCGGGAACGGCTCTAGAACGTGCTGGTTCCACGCCAGTACTTAAAACACTGATCAAAAAAGATGTTTGCTTGAGGCCGCGCTGTTCCGTCAAGCAAGATGTAGCAGACCCACTATCGCTAAGAGATGTTTACCCGAAAATCTTTATATTTCCATCCACCGGCGGTGAAAAAGTCTTCAATTTCTTTCGTGACGAGGCCGGGCATTTCTATGGAGACAATCTCTTGCATGGTTAACAACTTTGGAATGTATTCCTCGGTGACAAACCGCGTCATGTGAGCCATAAAGGCTTCATCGTCTTGATACTTTTCAATAATCAGTACGTCTTTTGTGTCGCGATTAATGAAAAAATCATAAATGAGTGTTCCTGACTCCTCTTTTGCAGCGGCTTTCATCTTCTGCGCCTGAGTTTCAAATGCTTGAAGATCATCAGTTGTAATCTTTGCGCGCACGATGTTGTAAATCTCTCGGTTCATAATTCCTCCAGTCGTCGCTGTTGGCAGGATACTTCACAGGGCATTCACGCAGATTTCTTCATCTTTAGAACTCTTTCATATCTAGAGAAAATTAATGAAATACATAAAGTCTTTGTTGGTCGCCGTCTTGTTGAGCTACTCCGCTATCAGCTTTTCAGATGGTCACGGCCACCCCATCTTTACCCCGATGGAGCCGCAGTCTATGGGTGGTGAGTTTACTAAGTTTGTAAAAGCTCAAAGTGCTTTTTGGCAAAACGGCCCTTTCGAGCCAAAAACGATGTACCTGATGTCGTTATCTGCGGCGGCTGGCATGAAATGTGAGTACTGCATTGTGGCGACAACTGGGATGGCGATGAAAGCCGGGGCAACAGAAGAAGAGGTCAAGGCTGCAGTGATGGCCGCAGGCATCATGGCACTAAACAGCACGATGCTCTATGGCAATCAATTTGATCTCGACAAGCTGAAAAAGATGTTTGGTCAGTAATGGGGTAGCTGTTTTACCCAATTATGCTGGCGAAGGCTAAGGGAGCGAAGTAGCGCGCTCCCTTAGCGCATCCGGGCAGGGATGAAGCGGGTCATCAGGCTGGTGGCCAGCATTCCAGCGCCCGTGAGGATAAAGACGGCGGGCAGGGGAAAGATCGCGAGTACCCCCGAATAAACGCCGGGGAACGCCAGGGCCGAAATCGGCCGATAACTCATGAACACGGTAGCCATGGCCGAGCGCTCCCAGGATCTTACTGCGCGGTAAAACAGAGTGTTTCCAACTGAATCTGTTAACATGGCAAACAGTGCAGCGGCCAATATGAGCACCACTGCTAGATCCGGCATCCCGATAAAAGCACCTATGAATATGGTTACTGATCCAGCACCAGCATAACCGACCCACAGTACGCGGCGAATCCCATAGCGTTGCAGCGTGCCACGCATTAAGGGCGTCATCATCACAAAGCTGACGGCTATTGATACCAGCGCTCCACCCATAGCCTCTCCCAATCCGGCTGTGACGCAGAAAATCGGTACATAAATGAAGTACATATTCCACCAACCGGCACGCATCCCTGATAAAAGGTAGACGAGGGTCAACCGCGGCTGGGAAAAAAAACGCGGTAGGTAGTGAAACGGGTTGGTTATTGGGGCACGCTTTCTGGTTATCGCTGGACTTTCAGATAAGCTGCGGTATAGAAAAAAGCCTCCGAGCAATATGATGACTAGAGTCCCAACAAGAAAGGGTGCTGCGGGATCAATCGTATTGCGCAGATAGACGCCCAAAAATGGTCCAAGGCTCCAGGAGAATGCGAGGAAGAACATGCGCACGGGCTCGACGCGGCCAAAATCCTGGCGCCGAACGTGCTCCATCCAGTAAAGATTAAGCGTGACATCAATGCAGGAGGCGGCAAAAAGATGCAGCGCCATGCCGGCGCAAAAGGACCATAGCTCGTTGTGAACAAAGAGCAGCATACTGGCCACGCCGGCGCCAACACCAAGCCAGAACGTGCCCCGCCGGGAAAGATGTCTGACAAGCCAGGGCACAGCAAGACTCATCCCGACGCCCAACACTCCGAGTACGAAAAAGAAGATGCTCACACCCTTCGCTGACCCAAAACGCTCTAGAGCCATTAGCGGCACTACGGTCACAATGATGGATCTGTATAACGGCTCAAGCGTAAATAGAACGAAGAACGCTGATGTAGTTGATCGATTCAAACTGCTGACATCAGGCGGCGAGCCAGAAGGCTGTCGTTGACTATAGGATGCGAAGTAGACATAAATCAAATCAATAGTTTGCAGTAACTTAGAGAGTTCGTCCGAGTGTAAGGCGTTAGAAGCCTCCTTCGCTGAGAAGGAGATAAGTTCAAATTAAGGACAACTTGATCTACGTTTTTTAGTCTAGATCAAACATAGGTTAGTCTAGTTGCTTAATCACTATCGAGAGAGAAATTAAAGAAGAAAAAAGTTCAAAAGCTCATGTCCTCGGTTCTGGCCATTACAGTTAGCATGAGGTTTGTTGCGACGGGAATAGCGGCGGGCCACGAGTGCAGAAAGCAGGAAGTCGCTTGTCACGTCTTATCATCCCAGGAGCGAGGGAAGGTTCGAGGTGTAGATTTATTTGAGCGATGGGTGGGAGGAGGACTTTTGACCCCACAGGCCCATCAAGATTTACAGCTATTGACTAAGAATCGACTGATTTGTCTGAAAGGATAAACGATGGCAGCACCGAGCTATCAGCCCCGCGCCTTATGAACAGCCGTGATAAGCAAATGCTATGGGTCACCCGGGTTGGGCTGGCAATTATCGTATTACTTCACATGCTCTAGTATCACGCGACTATTCAATGCGTTTAATGTCTGCCCGAACGTCTCCAACGACACGTAGGTTGATGGAGCTTTTACCTTCCATAACCCCTTCCATGATGTATCCCTCCCGAGTTTGATTGATGAGTCCGCGAATGATTCCTCATAACTCTCTGACGGTGAGCTCAGTGACAAGTTGTTCGTTGATATCTCCTTGATGACCCGATGATACGGAAGGCAAAACCAGAGCGATGGCTATGATGAGGTGTTTCATAAATCCGCCCCGATGAGAAATGAAGATATCGAGGGAATTAAAGAGGGCAGGTGGGATACGTGCCGAAAACTGCCTATAGTCAAGTGTCGCAAGGCGTCAGATTGCGTCGATTATTACCACTTTTTGGAGATAATCTACTGAGTGGGAAAAAGCCCCAGTAGAAAACTAACAACAAGGAGAGTTCCCGGCACTGCTACGACCAACTCAAAGGAGCTAATCACACTTTTAGTCTGGGGCAGTACAGCGGAGTTGGACCATGCTCGAGCCATTCCTGATAGTAGATGAATTTGCATTTTCTTTTTAACAAGCATATTTTTGTCCGTCATGACCCTTTAAACCATGCTACTTATTGTTTTTCATCTTCGAACTGGAAAATTCTTTCACAGTGAGAGCGAGCGCTATAACCATCAGGGAAAACACGGCTACCCCGGTAAAAAAAAGAATGTCATCAGTCATTGAGCTTGCCCCAAATCATCATAAGCTTAAAGTAAATTCCAAAGCCTAAGATTGATGGAACCCAGATCGCGGTGAATATTCCCTCGATGCGCTGACCGTTGAACCATAGGTAACCAGATACGAAGAATGAAATCATTACCCCTAAAAGTAAAAAAAAGTCAGACCGTTTAAACATTTTTTAGCCTCCTATCTACTCTTGGTCGAAAAAGCAGCGATCAGGCATCCAACGACCGCAATCCCCGCGGGAATTCTGATATTGGAAATGCTGACGCCAGTTAACTCCAGAGGGACAACGTCAAATAAACCAAGGCCAACATATCCAGATCCAAAGACGATTAAAACAACCCCAAGCATTTCAAAGGAGGCACTTTTCATTTCCGGAGAATAATCGGGTCCCATGATTTTTTCGTGAAAAAGACAAATTGCCGGCAAAAAGTACGAATAATAGGTGAGTTCTAGGTTAGGACTGCCTAAAGTACCGAGAAGATCGCTTTCCCGTGAAAGTAGGCTTAGTGCTGCTAAGCGGTTTGTTAACA
>DLPX01000039.1:0-2188 GCA_002477475.1 Proteobacteria bacterium UBA7447 | reverse complement strand
TGGCAGAAAATGGTCTACGAGCAGGATGGTAAGTTAGAAAAGCATGGCATCAAGTTTCTCTTCGCAGGGACAGAGAGAGAAAATCCTAACCAACTTCATGTCGTGATGATGTTCCCAAATATGGAGGCTATTCAGGCCTTTCGGGATGATGACGAATTGACCGAGAAGCGAAGAGAGGCAGGGGCAGTGATTGAAAGTGGGGTAATGACGCCTATCTCGGATGACTACTTTACTAATTATCCAGACGCCTTCATCAAGAACTAGGTCTTAGTATGAAAGGCAACGAGTCTTTTTTCGGCCTGGTGAGAGAAGTGAGCAGCAGAGGCTTTATAGGCGGTTGTAGGCCAGCACCTCGCTATGGCTGAAAGCTCTCCCATCACGATGCACTTTGGGAATCCAAGTCTGGACGAAACGACTGAGTTAATTGAACTTCTCGCGGGAGCCTGGATGGGAGTCGCCCCACGCGGCGCCTCCATTATGCCGCCAGGCCTAAGTTGTTCAGAACAACGTAGGATCCTCGAAGCTGTTTTTGCAGCAGAGTTTAGGGGCAACTGGAAATCTGAAGCTTTACGTTGGTGCACTGATCAGGATGGACGGATCGCAGCCTTTGCGTGTTTGGATCCTCTCGATGGGGATAATATCGCCGCCGGAGCTGGAGAAGTACCTATTACTCTTGAGGAGATGGAGGCGTTTCTGCCCGGTGTGCCCGCGTCGTATCATCAGCGACTCATCGTGCTGGTAAAACGATTGATCGTTTCCGATGAGCGCGCTTGGAGCGGCATAGCTCATGCGGCACTTGAAGGCGACGGACGTATTTTTGAGATTAGGGGTGTCGGTGTGCATCCCGATCAAAAGGGGCGTGGAATCGGAGCGAGATTTATGAAAGCGCTGCTGGCAGAGGCGGCCGGGGCTTTGGTCACGATTACTACCCAGAACATAGGCGCAGCCCACTTCTACCAGCATCTCGGATTTGCAGTCATTCTTGAGGAGGAGTGGACATTGCCCTATGCGGAAGGCGTCGAAACATTGCCGCACTGGGTGATGAGTACTTTGGCGCCGGGTATGAAATCCAGCTCGCTTTGATCGAGGATGAGTGATTTCGCGCAATTCATCGCCGCTATGCCTAAGGCAGAGCTGCATTGCGTATAGAAGGTACGATTGAGGCGCCGCGTACAGGAGATTTGGCGTGGGAAACCATGATCAGTTTTATGCGAAATGGTTTTGCTTCAGCGTGGCTCGCTGATGACCAAAAGGCTGCCCCACCTTAAGGAGTTTGATCGTGCTTGCGATAGCAGACGAAAGATGCTTTAGATCTACAAAAGCTAACCCTGCTGCCTGTTAGGCAGGCAAATCACATGATTACTGAAAAAATTGCGACATGATTATCAGGATAAGAGAAGATCACACCCTGGCCCTTGAAGACGAAGATAACTTTAAAGGCTTCTATATCAGTGCGATGGACTCAAACACCGATCTTGGCGCATTGGATGGGGTTACCAAACGAGTCGAAGAGGGCAACTACTGGCTCGATGCACTTGCCGTGATTGCACTTTCCAGCAAATCCACTGAAAAAATGTGGCTAGATCAATTTTGGGCCATGCTTGCCAGTGCTGAGCCTTATGGGTATGCAGATCTTAAGGCTCAACTGCTCCGCGCTCACATCGAATATGACACCCAGGATTAAACCGTCTTAGTAAAAGCGCCATCCGCTCCTTGCATCACTTCTAATCGCGCACCTTCGTCATACGAGTTCTTGATCATCAACAAATTATTGAACTCGCGATAGATGTCGAAAACTCGACGAGGGAGATGGCGTGTGCATCACGATCGCGAGTGACGATTAGAAAAATCAAGACAACTGTTATTACAGCGATTAGCCACTGGATGATCTGTTCGCGTTTCATTCACATCTCCTACTCGCCGCGCATAATTAGCAGTAATGCGACGACCGCTAGCGCAACGATGGTCACCCGAAATATCTGTCGATGCTTCACTCGCCTTCCCCAATTTCCCTCTCGGGAATTCTAGAGTCATGAACCCGTTTTCGCTCATCGTATTCAATATCAACGGCAAAATCCCTCTTGTGCTGCTCAGAAGCCGTCTCATAGAGTTCTTGTAACAGCCTTATCCAATCCGAGAGGATATCTAATTGACCTATGCGACCCATCTCACGCCATGCGTGTGCTTC
>DLPX01000001.1 GCA_002477475.1 Proteobacteria bacterium UBA7447 | reverse complement strand
CAGGGCGGCTAAGTAATCATGGAAAACGGTACCGCAACGCCGAACCGTTTTCTCGTCAAATTCTCTGGCGAATATCTTGGGGGCGAAGGGGGTGCGGGTTTCAGTGCGGACCGTCTGGCGCAGGTCAGCCGGGAACTGAAACGGGCCCATAGCCACTCGAACGGTATCGCCGTGGTTGTGGGTGGTGGTAATTTTTTTCGCGGGGGTCAAGCGTTACCGGAATTGATCGGTCGTGTCACCGGTGATCAGATTGGCATGCTTGCAACCGCTATGAACGCGCTGGCATTGCGCGACGCCTTTAGGGAGGCAGGGTTGCGGGCCGAGTCGGTATGTTCTTTTCCGGTCGGGGGGGTGCTGGCTCAATTTGACCCTGATGCTGCTCGGGGAGTGCTCGACCAGGGCTCGATTTTGGTTTTAGCGGGCGGAACCGGAAATCCTTTTTTCACAACCGACACCACAGCCTGCCTGCGGGCTCTAGAACTGGGCGTCCAGACGGTGATCAAAGCAACGCGCGTGGATGGCGTTTATAGCGAGGACCCGGAAAAGAACCCAAACGCCGTGCGTTATGATCACATCAGCTACGACTTCGCGCTCTCAAACCGGCTGCAGGTAATGGATGCGACCGCATTTACGTTATGTCGAGAAAACGGGTTATCCGTTCGGGTCGTTGATCTCGGAGTCAAAGGCAATCTCGAGGGCGCGGTCAAGGGAGAGCCAGTGGGTACGTTGGTGGATGTCTCAGGAGGCAACTCATGATCGATGAAATTCTCAAGGACGCGCGGATCAGGATGCAAAAGAGCACAGAGTCTGTTGCGACAGAATTCTCAAGGATCCGAACAGGTCGGGCCAGTACTGCACTTTTGGACCATCTACAGGTGGAGTACTACGGAAACCCAGTTCCTATCGCGCAGGCGGCTACGGTAAGCGTCGGTGATGCAAGAACGCTGGTGATTCAGGCCTGGGAGAAGAACATGATTCCCGTCATTGAAAAAGCCGTCATCGAATCAGACCTTGGCTTGAATCCTGTCACTGCAGGAGAAGTTATACGAATCCCACTCCCGGCCCTGACTGAGGAGCGTCGAAAAGAGATGACGAGGGTGGTTAGGCAGGAAGGCGAAAACGGAAAAATTGCGATTCGCAATATCCGGCGGGACGCATTGGGGGATCTTCGCGAACTGGTCAAAGAGAAGCTCATTGGCGAAGACGAGGAGAAACGCGCGGAGACGCAGATGCAGGATTTGACCGACCAGTCGGTAACCGAGATCGACCGTCTGGTCGACGAAAAAGAAGCCGAGGTGATGGAGGTCTGAGTTCAAGCATGCCTTCAGGGCCGGCAATGATAATCTCCGTGACCCCCGTGACTCCCAACAAAGACGACTCTCCCGAACATCTGCCCCAGCACCTCGCCATTATCATGGATGGCAACGGACGCTGGGCAAAAGCCCGAGGCCAAGCCCGGGTGCAGGGCCATCGACGTGGCGTCGACGCGGCACGCCGGGCCACGACCCTGTGCGGTGAAGCCGGCATCCGTTACTTGACGCTCTTTGCGTTCAGTAGCGAGAACTGGCGCCGACCGGATGAGGAAGTCCACTTTCTTACCCAGTTGCTTGCGCTTTCTTTAGAAAAAGAGTTAGGGCGCCTGCATGAAAATGGAGTGAAGCTTAATATTATCGGCGATCCGTCCTCTTTCGGTAGAAAACTGGCCAAGACGATCGATAATGCATTAGAGAAGACTTCGAATAACACAACCCTGACTCTCACCATAGCCCTCAACTATGGGGCCCGTCAGGAATTAGTGAGCGCAGTCCGTCGACTGGCGGAATCATGTGTCGCAAACGAACTCAGCCCGCGGGCCATCTCAGAATCGGATTTAGAGGGCGCGTTGAATACGCATGGACTGCCCGACCCCGATCTCCTTGTCCGCACCGGGGGTGAAGTTCGGCTTAGTAACTTTCTGCTGTGGCAGCTCGCCTACACCGAGCTATTCTTTTCGGATGTGTTGTGGCCGGACTTCAATGAGGCGCTTTTTTGGGATGCCATTGGCGCCTATCAGGGCCGACAACGGAGGTTTGGCCAGATCGGTGAGCAAGTAGACTCACAGTTTGGGAGGCGCTGATGATAAGGGCCAGGGTGCTTACCGGGCTAGCGCTCGCCTCGCTCGCACTGCTGGCATTGTTCTTTCTCCCTACGACCGCCATTGCAGGGATCGCTGCTGTCGTGGGATTCCTGGGAGCCCTGGAATGGGCAGATCTGAGAAATCAGGGGTCAAGCACCGCTTTTCGCACAATTTACGCGGCGCTTGTTGCGCTCGGCATCGTAGTCCTCTGGAAACTCTTTGAGCAAAATGTCGTTGCGATCACCATTGTAGCGATCGGGTGGGTGGGACTGCTTGGGTGGATTGCGAGCCTGGTAGTTAGAAAGACTGAGGCCTCTTGTGTGCCGAGCCTTGGATTGGGGTTGTTTGCGTTAATTCCCGCATTGTCGCTCTTACCATATATCCATGGAAAGTCCAGCAACGGAGTACTGGAACTGCTGGCAGTACTGCTGATAGTCTGGGTGGGAGACATCGGGGCGTATTTTGGCGGCCGCCGCTTCGGCCGCTCGGCACTTGCTCCTATGATTAGTCCGGGGAAAACCTGGGAGGGGGCGTTTACAGGCTTTATCCTTGCGGTACCCATTGGCGCTTCCATTTTCTTTCTGTCTGATAGCGCCTCCCATCCGGGGATCATCTTCGCGATCATCGCAGTCACAGCGGTCGCAGCGGTTCTGGCCGACCTTTTTGAGAGCATCCTCAAGCGTAGCGCCGGGAAAAAAGACAGCGGGAACTTACTGCCGGGCCACGGGGGTGTTCTGGATAGAATCGACAGCCTTTTGGGCGCGGTTCCTGTGTTCTCGGGATTAACGTTGCTGTTTTAGGGTAAGGCGGGTGACTTTATGACTGAGCAAAGCGGTGTAGCCGTGCTTGGCGCGACGGGTTCTATCGGATCCAGCGCACTCGACGTGCTAAGACTGCATCGGGACCGATATAAGGTCGTCGGCCTGACGGGGTGGAAACGAATGGCTGCGCTCAAGCCGCTAATGAGAGAGTTCGTTCCTGCTCAAATCGCCGCCGAACCCGAATCTGTTTCAGTGATTGACACAAACTTCCTGGAGGGATGCGAAGGGGGTTGTTATCTCGGTGGTGAAGAGGGTCTCGTGGCGGTCGCGACCCACCCTGACGTGGATACGGTGATTGCAGGGGTGTCCGGCGCGGCGGGCCTCCAGTCAACGCTAGCAGCCGTCGAGGCAGGAAAACGCGTCCTGATCGCCAATAAGGAGCCGCTCGTCATGTGCGGGCAGCTCGTGCGTAACGCGGCGTCGGTATCTGGCGCGTGTCTGATGCCGATCGACAGTGAGCACAATGCCATATTCCAGTGCTTGCCGCTCAATCTTCAGCAAGATGTGACCTCAGGTCGCGGTATTGGCAGCCGGTCGGCAGGGGCTGGGGTGTCCCGGATTACGCTGACAGCGTCCGGGGGGCCGTTCTTGCGGACATCTGCGGCAGCGATTTCTGACGCAACGCCAGCACAAGCGCTCGCACATCCGACCTGGAACATGGGGCCAAAGATATCCGTCGATTCAGCCACCCTAATGAACAAGGGTCTCGAACTCATTGAAGCCTGTAGCTTGTTCGGCCTCGACGAAAGCCAGATCGACATCATTATCCATCCGCAGAGCGTGCTGCACTCGATGGTGGGGTTCAACGACGGGTCTCTTATTGGGCAGATGGGAAATCCCGATATGCGAATTCCTATTTCATACGGCCTTAGCTACCCCGAGAGAACAACTTCTGGAATTGAGAGACTGAATCTTGCTGAGATTGGCGTCCTTGAATTCGAGCAGCCTGACCTTGAGCGCTTCCCAAGCCTGGTATTGGCGAGGGAGGCGGCAAAAACTGGACGAAGCGTACCCATTGCACTGAACGCTGCAAATGAGATCGCCGTCGAGGCGTTTCTTGACCGCCGGATCAGTTTTTGTGAGATCCCCCAAGTGGTTGACTGGATTTTGCAAAAACACGAGCCGTCAGAGGTATCTGATCTCGAGCACGTAGTCGACACAGATCTTGAGGTCCGGGCGATGGCGAGCGAGATGATTCAACGGGGCCTGTCGTCGTAGCCAAGTAGAATACGATCTCATGGAAATTCTCAATAACGCGTTGTTTTTCCTGATCGCCGTCGCGGTGTTGGTCAGTTTTCACGAATTCGGCCATTTTATCGTCGCCCGGTGGCTAGGCGTGCGGGTCCTGAAATTCTCGGTAGGATTCGGCAAAACGATTTGGCGTTGGCAGAAGAGTCCCACAGAAACTGAATATGCGGTCGGGGCAATTCCCCTGGGCGGCTACGTGCGGATGCTGGATGAACGCGAAGGAGAGGTCGCCACTGAAGAACGCGACCAGGCTTTCAATCGCAAGTCGCTATCAACTCGGTCCCTGATCGTCTTGGCGGGCCCGGCCGCTAATCTTTTGTTAGCGGTCGTGCTCTATTGGCTTATCGGCATGATGGGGTCCAATGATCTAAAGCCCGTTGTCGGCTCGGTGACCCCTGACAGTATTGCCGAGCAATCAGGATTTAAGCCCGGTGATCAACTTTTGTCCGTCGATGATAGGCCTATTCGCGGCTGGTCCGATCAGCGCCTCTACCTGCTCGATCGGGCCGCAGCTTCAGCAGAGTTGTTGTTTGTGGTTGATAGGCCTTCTTTGGGCTCGCGAACACTGTTGGTTTCTCTTGATCAAGCAAGACAAGGGTTTTTCAATCCGGCCGTGCTCTCGGGTGTGATCGGTATCACACCCGCTTTGCCGATTCCGGAGGCAACCGTGGCCGGGTTGGTGAAAGGGGGGCCCGCGGACCGGGCCGGCGTCATCGAGGGTGATCGGATCTTGGCGATTGATGGCGTTTCCGTCGCGGATTGGGCCGATCTCGTCGGGAAGATTGCCTCAGGATCCAGTCGGGAATTGAACCTCTCTCTTGATCGGGACGGCACCAGAGTCAGCATTCCCGTTGTCGCAGATTTTCAAACCGTGAGCGGCAAAAGGGTTCGACGAATTGGGATCTTTGGCCAAGCTGAACTTGATCTCAGCGAACATATCACTCGGGTAAGGTATGGACCCCTCGACGCGGCCATGCGAGGATTGGAGACTACCTGGCTCATGTCGTCGTTAACTGTGCGCCTTTTCGGAAAGATGCTGACCGGCAGTGCCTCTCGAGAGCATTTGAGCGGGCCGGTTTCGATTGCGAGATATGCCGGCCAATCCGCAAGTCTCGGTTTGACACAGTTTCTGGCATTCCTGGCCGTTCTCAGTATCAGTCTGGGTATTATTAATTTGCTGCCGATCCCGGTGCTGGATGGCGGGCATCTCGTCTATTTTGCCGTGGAGGGACTCTTGGGACGGCCCCTCCCCGAAAAAGTGATGTGGTTGGGGCAGCAATTCGGGATCGTATTTATTCTGCTGTTAATGGGTCTGGCGTTTTATAATGACTTTTTGAGCCTGCTTTCATGAAAACACACATGAAGTTAGTCAAATCTCTCATAAGAGGCTTCGCACCCCGATTCACAGGGTTAGCCATGCTGGTTTTCTCCGCGGCAGCGGTCGCGGATTTCGTCGTCGAAGACATCCGCGTAGACGGCGCGCAAAACATCGAGGTGGGTACGATCTTCAACTATTTGCCTATCAAGGTAGGGGACGTTGCCGATGAGGCGCTGATTAATCAGTCGATCAAGGCATTGTTTGCCACCGGCTTTTTTCAGGATGTCCAGATTCGGCGTCAAGAGGCCATTCTGATTGTTGCGGTTTCCGAGCGGCCTGCCATCTCAGACGTCGAGTTCACCGGCAACAAGGATATCGATGATGAATCGATCGAAAAGGCGCTGGCTCAGGTAGGCGTCACACAGGGCCGAATTTTTCGTGAACCACTCCTAGAACAGCTAGTTCAGGCGATTGAAGAACAATATTTTGCCAGGGGACGATACTCAGCAACGGTTGATGCAGTGGTTACCCCAGTGGACCTCAATCGCGTTTCTGTGTCACTCACGATAGACGAAGGTCGCGTGGCGCGCATCCGAGAGATAAACATCGTTGGCAACGAGATTTTCACAGACAAGGAACTGCTCTCCGAAATTTCCTTGGGAGAGGAGCGGTGGCACAGTTTCATCTCCCAGATCGGGCAGTATTCGAAAGAGGAGTTGCTTGCCGATTCAGAGACATTGCGGAGTTTTTACCTCGATAGCGGGTACATGAACTTCGAATTACTTTCCTCTGATGTGACAATCAGCCAAAACAAGCAGGACATTTTTATCACCTTCGCTCTCCGGGAAGGCGACCTATTTCGTATCGGCAACATTGACGTTGAAGGCGGCGGGGGCTTTTCTGCCGAGGAAATGCTCGGCTTGATTGATATGCCGGCCGGCGAGCCGTTCTCCCAGACAGCTCTGGTTGCCTCACGATCGGCGATCGAGAGCAAGCTGGCCGACCATGGTTATGCGTTTGCCAACGTCAACGCTATTACCGACGTTAATGAGGCAGATTACCAGGTGGATTTTGTTTTCGCCGTGGATCCGGGCCCACTGGTCTATGTGCGGAAGATAAACATCAGTGGCAACCAGGCGACGGTCGATGAAGTCATCCGTCGAGAGTTGCGTCAGCTTGAGTCCTCTGTCTTCTCAGCAGAAAAGCTGCGCCGCTCGCGTGAAAGAATCGCCCGTCTAGGTTTCTTTGATGATGTCAATATTGATCTGACCTCGGTGCCGGGTTCCATTGATCAGGTCGATCTTTCTGTTGTCGTCAAAGAGCGGGCCACAGGCAACTTCATGTTCGGCGCTGGATATGACGACTCGGACGGACTCTTCGTGCTGGCCGAAGTGCACCGAGGCAATTTGTTCGGTACAGGCCGAGAACTCAACGTCAAAGCCGAGTTGTCGAAAGTTGAGCAGACTTTTGATATCGAGTATCGAAACCCCTACCACACGGCAGAGGGCGTCAGTCGAGCTCTGTTTGTCAGTCGGGAAAAGACCGATACAGATTCGGTCACAACGGCGGATTACACGTCGGAAACGACTGGGGGCGGAATCCGCTATAGCATCCCGATGTCCGAATACAATGCGCTTAGCCTCAGTGCGGGAATTGAGGATATCAGTCTTGCTTCCACTTCTGCAACGCCGCCTGAGTACCAGTCATTTATCGATCGATACCCGGATAATCTTAATTTCAATCTTTCTACTGGATTTTCAAAGGACACCCGCGACAGTATCTTGTTTCCTCGCCGTGGATTCTTTCGAAGGATTTCCGCAGAAGTCGGCGTTCCGGGAAGTGACCTTGAATACTACAAACTATCTCTTCGCGGAAGTTGGTACCGCCAACTGGTCGGTCGACTCATTTTCAATCTACGCGGCGACGTCGGATATGGCGACGGCTACGGAGACCTTGAGGAATTGCCGTTCTTCAAAAACTACTATGCTGGCGGCGCGAGTAGTGTCCGTGGGTTCGAAGCCCGCTCACTAGGTCCGGTGAGTACGGGCGCGGACGCGGCGCCGCTGGGTGGCGGGATCAGGACTGTGGCAGGTGTCGAGATGTATTTTCCGGTGTTCGGGTTGCAAGAGGACAACGATAAGCGCCTGAGTCTTTTTGCCGATGCAGGCCAGGTGTTTTCCTCCAGTAGCGATTTTGACGTCGGGGACGTTCGTTTAAGCGTTGGGGCGGGCTTTCATTGGTTTTCTCCTGTCGGTCCGATCTCTCTCACTATGGCTCAACCTTTAAACGATGAACCGGGCGATGACGTCAAACGTCTTCAGTTCACATTAGGCTCACTTCTACGCTAGACGGACGGGCGCCGATTAGGACCTCGCATCATGACAAGATTTTCCAAAGTCTCTTTTTTTGCCAAAATGAGCGCGATCGCCATGACGGGGCTGCTCGTTTCGGGACTCTCGGTCGCCCAGAGTGCCTCGAAAATCGGTTTTGTGGACCCGGTAAGGTTGATCGAACAGGCGCCCCAGGGTGTTACCGCGCTGGCCGCTCTCGAAGAGGAGTTTCGGTCCCGCGATCAGGACCTCAAGTTGCGCCACGGCCAAATACAGGACATGGAGGCGGATCTTGAGAAGAACATTCTGATAATGGACTCCACCGCCGCGCAGGCGCGCCAACGTGAGATAGAGAACCTGAAGCGGCGGCTGGCACGAGATCAACAAGAAGCTAGAGAGGACTACAATCTCCGTCGAAATGAAGAACTCGCTAAACTCCAAGCCCTGGTTCGTGAGGTCATCGTAGAGCTTTCCAGGGCAGGGGGCTATGACCTCGTCGTTGAGCAAGCGGTATACGTAAGTGAAGCGGTCAATATCACAGACCTTGTTCTCAAACGACTGGCTCAACTTCCTTGAAGCGCAAACTGTCTGATTAACGGGCCAATTACGCTCTCGACCATGCTCTGTCCTGGGTAGTTAGGTGTGGAAATCGAAAATCAAGAAATAGACATACACCGTATTCGGGAAATTCTCCCTCACCGCTACCCGTTTCTATTGATTGACCGGGTACTGGATGTGACGCCGGGAGAGCGGTTGCGTGCGTTGAAAAACGTAACGGCCAACGAACCTTTCTTCGACGGCCACTTTCCGCATAGACCGGTGTTCCCGGGCGTTCTAATGCTGGAGAGTATCGCTCAGGCCTCAGCAATTCTCGTGAGTCTGATTATTGACGCGAAAGCCAGTCAGAAGAATGTGTATCTTTTTGCCGGTGTGGATAAGGCGCGATTCAAGGCGCCTGTTGAACCGGGAGATCAATTAATTATTGACGTCCAGTTAGAGACTCAGCGACGAGCTCTATGGAAGTGCTCAGGAACCATTTCTGTCTCAGATAAGCTGGTGTGTTCATCGGATGTGCTCTTCACCCACAGGCCAATTGAGTGATTAGCGACCGGGCGGTGATCGACCCCGGTGCCCATCTCGCAGAAGAAGTTGAGATTGGGCCGTTCTGCGTAATCGAGGGAGGCGTGTCGATCGGGCGGGGCACTCGCATCGGCTCGCACGTTGTCGTCCGCTCGGGCACCCAAATTGGCCGGGATAATCGAATTTATTCCTTTGCCTCCATCGGTGAAGATCCACAGTTTGCAGGCTACGCGGGCGAACCCACTCGTCTCGAGATTGGCGACGCTAATGTCATCCGCGAATATGTCACCTTAAATCGCGGTTCAACTTCGAACAGAGGGACTGGCGTCACCCAGATCGGCAACAATAACTTTCTCATGGCATATAGCCATATCGCTCATGACAGCACGTTAGGAGATCACATTATTTTCGCCAACGGTGCCAGCCTGGCGGGTCACGTCGAAGTCGGGGATTTCGCAATCCTCGGCGGATTCACACTCGTCCATCAGTTCTGTCGCGTGGGGCCGCATTCGTTGACCGGGATCGGGACGGTCTGCTTGCAGGATGTCGCCCCTTACCTCATTGTCGCGGGCAGTCCGGCAAAGACTTATGGCATCAACGTCCGCGGGCTTCGCCGTCGCGATTTCGGCGATGAAGTGATCGCGGAACTTCGCGAGGTTTACAAACAGAAATTTCGTGGGCGGAGTGTTCCCAATAACACTCAGTTACCAAGAGGTAGCCACATTTCCTCGCCGGAAGCGGATCAACTTCTGGAATTTCTCTCGCAATCACAGCGGGGCGTAATTCGCTGAGGCCTGCCGTTGGCGTCCCGCTTACGAATCGGCGTCGTTGCTGCTGAACCCTCCGGGGACCGTTTGGGAAGCGGCGTGGTTGCGGCTCTACTGAAGCGTGCACCGACTGTGGAATTGCGTGGGATCGGCGGCCCAGAACTGGGCCGGCTAGGGCTTCAGTCGGCCTGCGACATTCATGATCTTTCCATCATGGGGTTGGAGGATCTGTGGCAAAAACTTCCCAATGCTCTCAAGATTCGAAACCGTCTGATTTCGGACTTCAGCCGCGATCCGCCCGACCTTTTTTTAGGAATCGACTCACCTGACTTCAACCTCAACGTGGAGCGGCGGTTGCGCAAATTGGGGATTCCGGTGATGCACCTTGTCAGTCCGACGGTTTGGGCCTGGAGGGGTTATCGGGTACGAAAGATTCGCAAAGCTGTGGACCGGATATTGGTCTTATTCCCCTTTGAAAAAAGCTTTTACGAGAAGCGGGGAGTGCCAGCGACATTTGTTGGGCATCCGGCGGCACGAGAAACCGCCCATCTTTCGAAAGAAGGGTCGAGGAATCTTTTCGCACTAGTGCCAAACCAAAAAATTGTTTCTATCCTTCCGGGAAGTCGAGAGTCTGAAATCCGACATCTGTCTTCAACGTTTGTAGCGTCGATTCGAAGGCTGGCCGAGGCCGATCCAGCGCTCTTCTTTCTGATTCCGTTCGCGAGCGGCAGAATCAAGCAGCAGTTCCTCAGTTTGGTGTCGCTCGAAGGACTCGCTGGACGGATTCGGCTAGTGGATGGACAGGCACGTGAGTGCCTTGCGGCCAGCGACGTAGCGCTGCTGGCGTCCGGAACCGCGGCGCTTGAGGCGGCGCTGGTTGGGTGTCCGATGGTAGTCGCTTATCGGGTCTCAGAACTTTCTTATCGAGTTGCGCGAGCCTTGGCATCCACCCACATCGTGTCCATGCCTAACCATCTGATGCCCGAGCCACTCGTACCGGAATTTCTGCAAAAAGAGGCGACTGAGGAAAACCTTGTCCCGGCGGTACAGCAACTACTCTTGGACACTGGAGCGAGACAGAGGATGCGCGACTCGCTTCTTCGGATTCAGGAGGTCCTGAATATGGACACCAACGAACAAATCGTTGATACGATTTTGGAAAAGGTGGAGCGTCGGTGACCCAAAGAGCGGCTTCGGTTCTCGCGGGCGTAGACGAGGCGGGCCGCGGCCCTCTGGCAGGTCCTGTGGTCGCTGCCGCCGTGATTCTGGGAAGTGGCTTTCAGTACGAAGACCTGGCGGACTCAAAAAAACTCTCCGAGCGCAAAAGAGAAGAGGCAAATCTCGAGGTAAGAAAGCAGGCGCGGGCCTGGTCGATAGGGCTAGCGAGCGCGGCAGAAATTGATCAATTCAACATCCACACAGCTACGCTCATCGCGATGCGGCGCGCTGTCTTGGGGCTACCGTTTGAGCCCGAGCGAGTGATCGTCGATGGAAATTTTACTCCGAATCTCCCTTGGCCCAGTACCGCAAAGCCTCGAGCGGACGCCACCGAGACGAGCGTGTCAGCGGCATCGGTTCTGGCTAAAGTCTTTCGGGACCGCTATATGCGTGAATTGGATGAACAATTTCCAGAGTATGGCTTTGGTCAGCATAAGGGGTATCCTACTCGTGTCCACTTGGAGGCCCTCGAGCATTTTGGTCCGAGCTTGGTCCATCGGTTTTCCTTTAGACCCGTCCGCGAGGCTCTGCGAACACCAGGGAGAACTTGATTGATTTCAGAAAACGCACTTGAGTCGAAGAGATCGTGACGACTTCTTTTGTTCATTTAAACCTTCATACGGAATACTCCCTGGTGGATGGGATTGTTCGGCTCGAGGAACTTGCCGAGGCGGCCGCGTCGGCCCACATGCCCGCTGTCGCCATGACTGACGTTTTCAATGTTTATGCCGCCATCAAGTTCTACCGATCTTGTGTCGACGCTGGCATCAAGCCGCTCTTTGGCGTTCACCTTGATGTTTCGGATCGTGGCACTGGTGAGTCGGCTGGTCGAATTGGGCTCCTGTGCCGAAATAATCGAGGATTTAAGGCGCTGAGTCACCTCTTGACCGACGTCTATACCAAGCCGCGATCAGGGCATACCCTACTGGTCGAGCGAGAGCGGCTCGAAGCGATTGCCAAAGATCTTATTGCGCTCTCCGGGGGGATGGACGGGGACATCGGTCGGGCGCTCATCGCTGGACATCCTGACAAGGCATCAGAGCTTTTCAGACAATACGCCACAATGTTTGAAGGAAGCTTCTTTATCGAGCTGACCCGTACTAACCGCTCCGGCGAAAACGAGTATGAGACTCGAGCGTTGGAGCTCGCGTCGGCTGAGGGGGGAGCTCTCGTCGCAACAAATTCGGTCCGCTTCCTTTCTGCTTCAGATTTTGAGGCCCATGAGATCAGGACGTGCATTCATCAGGGACGGGTACTGGACGACCCTCGTCGGCCCAGAGCCTTCACGACTGAGCAATACCTGCGCACGCCTGATGAAATGGCAGAGACATTCTCCGATCTGCCAAGCGCCATCGAAAACACGGTGGAGATTGCCAAGCGCTGCAATGTCTTTGTTGACTTCGACACAACTCACATGCCGCTATTCGAAAGCACCGAAGACAAAAGCACCGAGGAGGCGTTAAAGACCGAAGCACAAAAAGGACTCCTCGCCTACCTCGGCAAGACCAGCGGCACAGCGGACGAAACCTATCAAACAAGGCTCGATTCTGAGATCGAGACGATTACTCGTATGGGATTTGCCGATTATTTCCTGATCGTCGCCGATTTCGTGCAATGGGCGCGTGACAATGGTGTTCCGGTGGGGCCCGGCAGGGGTTCCGGTGCCGGATCTCTTGTCGCATTCGCGCTAGGTATTACCCGTATTGACCCGATCGCCCACGGTCTGCTCTTCGAGCGCTTTCTCAATCCGGATCGGGTCTCATTGCCGGACTTTGACATTGACTTCTGTATGGTCGGGCGAGACCGAGTGATTGAGTACGTGAGTGATCGCTACGGTTCTGAAAAAGTGGCCCAGATCATCACCTACAACACGCTCGCGGCCCGAGCCGTAGTCCGCGACGTCGGGCGGGTTATGGGCATGCCCTACGGCTTTTGCGACACACTGGCTAAGCTGGTTCCGTTTGAGGTCGGCATGACGCTCGAAAAGGCTCTAGCGCAGGATGATGAATTACGCCGTCGGTATCGCAACGAAGCAGAAGTGACCCAGTTGGTTGACAATGGGCGACGCCTAGAGGGGATGCCGCGAAACGCTGGAAAACATGCAGGTGGATTGGTCATTGCGCCAGCACCCATAGCCGAATTTTCCCCCTTGTATTGGGAGCCGGGGATGACTCAGGCTGTCACCCAGTTTGATAAGGATGATCTTGAGGCAATCGGCCTTGTCAAGTTCGACTTTCTTGGTCTCCGCACGCTGACGGTGATCGACTGGGCCACGCGTCTGGTTAATGAAGCGCGACAAATGAGAGGCGACCCACCCATCGACCTCGAGTCATTAACCCCAGATGATCCAGAGGTGTATCGGCTGATTTGTACGGGAAAGACCACCGCGTTGTTCCAACTGGAGTCGCGCGGCATGCAGGAACTGATCCAACGGCTCCAGCCGGACCGATTTGACGAACT
>DLPX01000067.1 GCA_002477475.1 Proteobacteria bacterium UBA7447 | reverse complement strand
CTGGCAGAGGAGATTGATCCCGATGCGCAGGCCCGGGAGATGGACGTGCTGGTATCGACCGGGGAGCAGGTCACGATTGCGCTGCTGTCGATGGCACTTAACAAGCGGGGTATCGAAGCCCGCTCCTACACCGGGGGTCAGGTCCAGATCCTAACGGACAACGTTCATGGCAAAGCCAGGATCCTCGATATTAATGCCGCCCGTGTTCGTGAGGACCTCGAGAATAACCGCGTAGTTGTGGTCGCGGGATTCCAGGGTGTCGACGAAGAGGGAAACATCACTACCCTGGGGCGCGGCGGTTCTGACACCACTGCCGTGGCTATGGCAGCCGCTCTCGAGGCTGATGAATGCCGTATCTTTACAGATGTCGACGGGGTCTATACGACCGATCCCCGCATTGTCCCCGAGGCGAGACGACTCGATCAGATCACAGTCGAAGAGATGCTGGAGCTCGCCAGTCAGGGGGCGAAAGTCCTGCAGACACGTTCAGTCGAGTTTGCCGGGAAATACCGCGTGCCGCTTCGAGTGTTGTCTTCGTTTGAGGATGGTCCGGGCACATTGATTACTCATGAGGTAAGTGATATGGAACAGCCTTTAATCGCCGGAATCGCCTACAACCGCGATGAGGCAAAGGTCACCATCCGGGGCGTACCCGATCAGCCTGGAATCGCTTCGCGGATCTTTGGGCCGATCTCAGCGGCGCATCTCAACATTGATATGATCATTCAGAACGTAGCTCAGGACGGTACAACCGATCTGACGTTTACTGTTAATCGCAATGAATACGCTCAGGCAATGAAGCTGCTGAATGAGATTGCGCAGGAGTTGAATGCACGCGATGTCGTGGGTGATGACACACTCGCCAAGATCGCTATTGTAGGCGTTGGAATGCGCTCTCATTCAGGGGTAGCGGCGAAGATGTTCGATACCCTGGCGGCAGAGGGCATCAATATTGAGCTCATCTCGACCTCAGAGATCAAGATCTCTGTTGGCGTCAACGACAAGTATCTCGAGCTCGCCGTGCGGGCCCTGCATAAAGCCTTTGAACTGGAAGGCGATGTAACCGAGGAAACGTTAACCGAGGCGCAAGAAACCTGATACTCAGGCGTTCGGGCAGGATGGTGGTGGTATTGTAGAATTCGGAGACGGAGGATGCAGGGATGCTGATATTGACTCGCCGGGTTGGCGAAACGCTGAAGATTGGCGATGATATTGAAGTGACCGTGTTAGGGTTACGAGGCGGCCAGGTGAGAATGGGGATCAATGCCCCAAAGGATGTCGCCGTGCATCGGGAGGAGATTCTGGACCGTGATGCACAGCATCGTCAGGATGGAAGGAATTCTGCTGACGCCAGAATTTCTGGCAGCGAAGATTAGAAAACCTGATCTGAAGTAGCAACTCAAGGAGAGGTGGCCGAGCGGCTGAAGGCGCTCCCCTGCTAAGGGAGTATGGGGTTAATAGCTCCATCGAGGGTTCGAATCCCTCCCTCTCCGCCATTTATCCATAATAAAAATAAAGACCCGCATGTTAGAATCGCGGGCCTTCCAACAGTATGCGCCCGTAGCTCAGTTGGATAGAGTGCATGGCTACGAACCATGAGGTCGGGAGTTCGAATCTCTCCGGGCGCGCCATATTCATAGTATCTTGGCGCGTTCTTGGAATGGGGCGCCCCAAATGAACTCGACTATCACAAACTCGTAGTCGCTTCTTTTCTGAAATGACTGACCGTTGTCAAAACAATCGCAGTGTATTCGTGCGAGAAACAAGTCAGGAGCAAGGCTCAGGCCCCGATCCAAATGTAGTAGCAGTTATCCTGGCTGCCGGTAGATCGTTAAGGATGGGGCCGAAAAACAAGCTCTTCGAGAAGCTTGGCGCAAAATCAATACTTCACCACGTGGTTGCCGCCCTCCAGGAAAGTCAGATCAGTAGCGTCATTGTTGTCTTGGGCCATGAGTCCGAAAGAATCAAAAATGACCTAGCACGCGAAGACGTTACCTATGTCATGAATCTAGACTATGAGCAAGGAATTGGTACATCAATCAGCGCGGGAATAAGGTCTGTGGATAAATCTGCGAAAGGCGCTGTGATTATGCTCGGAGATATGCCTCTGATATCTGCCAAGACAATTGATAAATTGGTGCATGACTTTAATAGGAATCCACGGGCCGAAATTGTGGTCCCCACTTACGAAGACCAACCCGGTAACCCAGTTCTTTGGTCGAATAGATTTTTTCCTCAACTGTCTTCGTTGAGCGGCGATCGGGGCGGAAGACTCCTGATCAAGGAAAATTCCGATGCGGTTTGGTTCTGCCCGGTTGAAAGCAAATCAGTTCATATAGATGTCGATACCTCGCATGATCTGGAAAGACTCAGAACGACCGATGGATTTCGATCTTGAATAACAGTGACCTCGAAGTTTTAGAACATGTGGAGAACTGGTTGGCCAACGGCCATCAGGTTGAATGGGTCACACTTGTACGTTGTTGGGGTTCTGCGCCACGTCCTGTGGGTTCGATGGCGGCGATTCGAGGCGATGGCGCAATTATTGGTTCCGTCTCGGGGGGTTGCATCGAAAAAGAGTTAACAGAAGTACATAAGAAAGAGTCCAAGGTAGGAGTAATTCAACGCCACATAAGCTCTGAGGATGCGATTCGTTTCGGCCTGCCCTGTGGCGGCGCTCTGGAGTTGGTGTTTGAAAAACAAATTGATAAAGATCAGATTGATGAATTGATCTCTGCTTTGCGTAATCGAAAGCAGGTCTGCAGAAGTCTTGAGCTGTCGTCTGGAACGACGTCGCTCACGTTAGCTGTTAAAGGGCAGGAGTTTGAATTCGATGGCAGAACAATGAAAAAAGTATTTGGGCCGGCATGGCGTTTATTGCTTATCGGAGCGGGAGAGCTATCTAGATATGTAGCAGAGATCGGTCTAGCCCTTGACTACGATGTCCTGGTCTGCGAGCCACGGGAGCATTTTGCAAAAACGTGGACAGTAAAAGGTGCTGATGTTGTCAGCATGCTCCCGGATGACGCTGTCAAGATGCTGGCCCGGGACCCAACCAGCGCCGTATTGGCATTAACCCATGACCCGAATCTGGATGATCTAGCACTAGTGGAGGCGTTAAACCATGACCCATTTTACGTGGGAGCGCTGGGCTCGAGACAGAACCACCGTCGAAGATGTGACCGCCTGACTGGAGTATTTGGTGTAGCCGAGAATCAGCTAGCTAAACTGCATGGGCCTATCGGACTTGATATCGGGAGCAAAACTCCCGCTGAAATCGCGGTTTCAATCATGGCTCAGATAACTTCGATACGACGCTTAAGTAAAAGCAACTAGGTAATCGTCTCGCGGCTAGGCGGGTCAAGGCGCCTGGAGACAGGCGAAAAACGGCAACATGAAAATGTTTTGTGTAGCCAATACCAAAATGAGCCAGGAACGAACCCGCGGATTGCGAGTTTTCCAAGTCCGAATTTAGCCAGAACGATAAATAACGCTGTCGCGACAACAGGAAAGGGCGAAAGAAAATGAAAGAGAAAGTAATCGCCATCTCTCCTGAGTTAAGTTTCCGGATTCAAAAAAAACAGGCCCCCGAAGGAGCCTGTTTTGTGAACAGCAGTCTTTGTTGGCTTAGGGCAGCCAGGTACGCCATACGGATTCGTTGGCTTGCATCCACTCATCCACAACTTCGTCCACATCCCGCTTCTTAACGTCTATTTCGTAGATCATTCCGGCCTGCTGAGCGTTCGTCAGGCGATGCGTTTCGAGCAGTGCGACGACTTCCGGGTGTGCCTCCACAGAAGCAGGGCTTCCGAATTTGAAGGTGATGTCCCGCGGCCAGTTGGTCGCAGGCCATTTTGCTTCATCGTACGGAGGCAGTTCCACCTCGACAAGATCCAGGGCCGCAAAGATCCAGTGTGGCGCCCATGCATAGGCTATGAAAGGCTCACCGCGTTTGTATTTGGCCTCCATCTCAGCCCAGTGAGCCGTCTCGGAGCCCATATTCTGTGCGTGAAAATCTACCCCGAGGCCATCCATGCGTTCCTGGTCTTCGCAGAGCCAGGCAACTTCGGGACACGCGATGAGGTTGCCTCGATCACCAGACTCGAGACTTTTGAAGTGTTGTTTGTACTGATTCAGATCCTGTACGGTCTTCAGATTGGGCGCCACCGCTTCGATTCCACGCGTGGAGTCTCCCTCCACCACATAGCGGGGTGTGAAATAACCACTGGCACCGATAATGCCTGTATCGGCAATGCGAACCAGCGAGCCGTCGCCGCCATATTCTGTGAGGTACTCGGATTTGATCGGGTTGTATGACGGCCAGGTCTCGCAGTAGAAGTCGATATCGCCAGCGCGAATCGCTTCCCAAACGCCAGGCCCGCCCGGCATGGATACTGTTTTGACCTTGTAATCCATGTGGTTCTCCAACACCCACTGAATGGTCCGACAGGTCACGACAGCGCCGGTCCAGTCAAGATCAGGGAGTACCAGGCGTTTGCCTGCCTGCACTGTTGAGCCGGCACCAAGGCCAACGCTCATGATGACTGCGGCAAGAGCCGCTTTGAAAGTGAACTTCACTTTGTTGTCCTCCTCGTAGTTTGAGATATCTCAATGCCATATTGGCATACCCATAGATTTACCACAATCTGGCGATTCCTTGGCATCCCCGACGAATTGATCTTTTCACGGCACGAAAGCGCGGTTTCACGCGTCGTTTTGGTTGCTCCGAGTCCTGGGAATCCTAGGTCTGATTGGTGGATTTTGACTGCTAGGACAGACCCATTGCCTCTCGCTGTGTTTTTGTCCACGCCTGGGATATCCGGTCGAGGATGATGGCGAGCAGCACGATCCCGATACCGGCCTGCAAAGACATTCCGATACTGGCGGTACTCATTCCGGTAAAGACTTCAAGCCCGAGACCCTTGCCGCCGATAAGCGGGGTGATGACCTCCATGGCAAGGGCCATCATGATGCCCTGATTCACGCCAATCATAATGGCGGGGATCGCCATCGGAATCTTCACTTTCATCAGAGTCTGGAAGATCGATGCACCAAATGAATCAGAGACCTCGTCGATTTCATCCGGCAGTTCGCGAATACCGAGAGTCGTGCATCGAATCAATGGGGGAATGGCATAGATCACGGTTGCGATCACGGCCGGAATCTGCCCCCCGCCGAAAAGCATAATGACCGGGACCAGATAGACAAAAACCGGCATCGTCTGCATGGTATCCAGTATGGGTTTCAGGATTCTGTCCGCAGTTTTACTGTAGGCCGCCAGGATACCAAGCGGCACACCAACGATGAAACAGATCAGCACAGACACGGTGACTGTCGACAGGGTAATCATGCTGAAAGCCCACAAATCGGTCGCGCCGATAAACAAAAATCCGATAAAGGTAATCACCGCTAGCGCGCGCCCACTTACAAGGTAAGCGATAGCCACAAAGAAGAGACTCGTGTACCACCAGGGCAATCCTTTAAGGAAAGCGTTAAGAGGATTGATCAATCCGAAGTACAGTCCCTTTTTGATACCTGTGGTGATTGCATAGAAGGTTTCATTTGTGACGAGCACATCCATGAACTGGTTGACAGGAGTGCGAAAGCGGTATTCCAAGGCCTTTGGAAAGTTGCCAAAAATATCGACGTAGGCATCCAGCAGCGCCATGACCCAGATCAAAACAAGACTGGCGATAAAAAACGAATGCCGCAGCAGGAAATCCTGGAGCCTGGAGCTCCAGTCTGCATCGTAAGTCCGGATAAGAGCGCAAGGAATAAAAGCAACCGCGCGGGTGACGCCACGGCCCACATGACCGATTTGACGCCAGACCAAGTCGATACTGAGCTCGAGGTATCGAATGAGCTTGAAAGATTCGAGCGACTGCGGAAAAAGTCGGAAGATCTGGGTTCGCCCCTGATCGGTGCGTTGCTGCTCCTGACCCATCGCGTGAGTCACCCGGTCGAGCAGGATCGCCATCAAAACGATAGCGAGACCCCCTTCAAGGGCTTTACCGACGTTCAGGCGCTGCATCCCCCGCAGCACGATATCGCCAAGGCCTGGGGCTCCGATAAATGTGGCCAGCACGACCAACGCCAGCGCCATCATCACTGTTTGATTGATGCCTAATTTTATGGCCGGAATGGCAAGGGGAATTTTGACCTTTATCAGGGATTGACGGGTTGTGGCGCCAAAGGAAGTCGCCGCTTCATCAATGCCTGCGGGAACCTGTCGAATGCCAAGATTGGTCAGGCGTACGATAGGCGGGAGTGCGTAGATGACGGTCGCAAGAATGGCCCCAGGCGCGCCGATGCCAAACAGAAAAAAGGCAGGAATGAGGTAGATGTAGGCCGGCAGCGTCTGCATCGTATCGAGGATCGGCTTGAGAACTGTCTCGAGCCGGTTGCTTTGAGAAGCGCCAATACCAAGCCCAATGCCAACAACCGCGCTGAAGGCAATGGAGATACACATCAGACTAAGGGTCTCCATGGCCTCGTCCCACATATCCAGTACAAGCCATGAGCCAACAGCGGCGACGGCAAAGAGCCCGAGGCGAAGACCTCCGTAGGCGAGCGCAGGCAAGACCAGCACCACCAGCACAATCTGCCACTGCGTAAAGATCAGAAGATCGACGATGTACTCATAGAACCACGTGACGCCAGCGCCGAGCGCCCGGGTAGTCGGTTGTACAAAGGGTCGCATCCATCGGTCGAATTCATTGACTTTATCGGCAAAAGGAAAGGCGCTGATCCAGGACTCAGGAAAGACGGTCTCACCACCCTGGGCCTTCCAGATCAGAATTGATACGACGAGAACGACCGCTCCGGTCAACCAATGCCGGTACTCAGACCATAAACTGTCCGTCGATGTTCTGCCTGAAATGGCTTTAGAACCCTGCATCAAATTTGCTTGGACGCGATCAATCCACTAGCATATCTCTAAAGAAAACCGGCTTCAATCAGCGAAAAGTCATTTTTCGGGCCGGCAGTATTTGCCATTAATGGCTTCAAGAGAAGATTGAATGTCGGAACCTCCAAAAATTGTCTGCAATAAGGTCTGGAAGATATTCGGAGCCTATCCCGAGCAGACTCTGAAAGAGCTGGATCGCTCATTGTCCCGTGCTGAGGTTCAGTCGCAAACAGGACATGTCATTGCCGTCAAGGATGTCTCCTTCGAAGTAAACACCGGCGAGACCTTCGTTGTGATGGGGCTTTCCGGGAGCGGGAAGTCCACACTGGTGCGCTGTATCTCACGTTTGATCGAGCCGACTGCCGGTTCAATGGTGATTGATGGTGAGGACATCATGTCCTTTGATGCGGCCCAGTTGACCGAGCTGCGCCGTTTTCGGATGAGTATGGTCTTCCAGCACTTTGGACTCTTTCCTCACCGCAAAGTCATCGACAATATCTCCTTCGGTCTCGAGATACGGGGCATGGACAAAAAGGTCCGCAAGAAAAAAGCACTCGAGGTTCTGGAGAAGGTCGGTCTCGACGGTTGGGCGGATCATTTTCCTCGGGAACTGTCAGGCGGAATGCAGCAGCGTGTAGGGCTAGCGCGAGCGATGGCGGTGGATCCAGAGATTCTGATCTTTGACGAACCGTTTAGCGCCCTCGATCCTTTAATTAGGCGTGAGATGCAGGATGAGTTGATCAGTATCCAGGCAGAAATGCATAAAACCATGATCTTCATTACGCACGATTTTCTTGAAGCCATCAAGATGGGAGACCGCATTGCGATCATGAAGGACGGCGCTGTTGTGCAGATTGGGACGCCCGAAGAGATCGTGACCAACCCGGTCGACGATTACGTTCGCGAATTTACGGAGGATGTGCCCCGCTATAAAGTAGTCAGTGTGGGTAAAGTCATGCAGACCGTCTCAGACGCTGCGAGTATTAACGGTGCGCGTAAAGTAAACCACAACGAAAAGATTGACTCCCTGATCGAGCTTGTGACGAATAGTGATGGACCACTTGCTGTGGTCGATGACGACAATCAGATTGTGGGCGAAGTCACTCAGAAGATGATCTTGCGGGCAATGAGCAGCAGGGCATAGCCGAAAGCTGCCCTGCGACAACAAGATTTACAAAAACCATCAATAGGGGCGAACCGCGTCTTGGCGGCCCAAGCCGATGTTGAGCGCTATGCCATCTCACATCGGGTTGGTAGGTAATTTAGATAACGCGAACGGCGAGCCCTTGAGAGAAGAGCATAGTGTCACGAAAGATCGATACGCTGATCGTCGGCGCGGGTCAGGCCGGCATTGCAACCAGCCGGCACTTAACAGAGCTTGAAGTGCCGCATGTCGTGCTGGAGCGTGACCGTATTGCAGAGCGCTGGCGGTCGCAGCGCTGGGATTCACTGGTGGCAAATGGGCCGGCGTGGCATGATCGCTTTCCGGAGCTGGAGTTTCCCGGGATCGGAACAGACGACTTTGCAACGAAGTCGCAAACGGTCGACTATTTCATTGAATATGCGAACCGCTATAACGCGCCCATCGAAGAGGGCGTTGCGGTCTCCGGGGTGGTGCGCAACAGTAAATGTTCGGGCTTTTGCGTAGAGACCAGCGAGGGAATTCTTGAAGCACAGCGGGTGGTTGTTGCAACGGGACCGTTTCAGAATCCCGCGATTCCACCTATTGCAAAGTCATACGACGACATCATTCAGATCCACTCCTCGGAGTACAAAAATCCGCAACAGCTGCCTGAGGGAAATGTCCTAGTGGTCGGGGCAGGCTCGTCCGGTGTCCAGATCTCAGATGAGCTGCAACGCGCCGGCAGACAGGTCTACCTCTCGGTAGGGCCACATGATCGCCCGCCCCGGAGTTATCGGGGCAGAGACTTTGTATGGTGGCTTGGCGTGCTAGGGCTTTGGGATCTTGAAACGGTCGAGCCGGGTAAAGAACACGTCACGATCTCGGTGACTGGGTCTTATGGGGGCTTTACCATCGATTTTCGGGAACTGGCGGAACGCGGGATCACGCTTTTGGGTCAGACGCAGGCGTTTGAGGGGAAGACGATTCGTTTTCAGGATGACCTGGGCCAAAATATTCGGGCCGGTGATGCGAGTTATTTGTCGTTGCTGGATGCGGCGGATGCCTATGTGGACCGTAACGGCATTGATCTGCCTCTTGAGCCAAAAGCCCGTGAAATGCCGCCTGATCCCTCTTGCATGAAGCACCCGATACGCGAAGTGGATATGAACGAGAAATGTATTCGCACCGTGATTTGGGCGACAGGTTTCTCAAGCGACTACAGTTGGCTAAAGGTTGATGCACTGGATGAGGCAGCTAAACCCCGGCATCAGCGCGGCGTATCATCTGAGCCTGGCGTCTATTTTGTCGGGCTGCCTTGGCTTTCGCGCAGAGGATCATCTTTCATTTGGGGTGTCTGGCATGATGCCAAGCACATCGCGGGCCATATCGCGACCCGTCGTCAATACGAAGCGTACCGTTCCAGCAGCGAGGACTAAGTCTGAGAAAGAGCGGTGGGCAGCATGGCGGGACTCGCGGTGACACTGCATTAATGGGTACATTGCCCCAAAAACCCGCGTCAGGGGTTGAGGAATAGGCTCTGAAACGCTTTTGAATTCCTAATCAAGAATGCCTCTGCCAGCAGGCAAAATGATAAAGCCATAAAGGAATGACTCATGAACTTTGAGGATTATGCAGACCAGGATGCGGTGGGGCTCGCCCGCCTAATCAGAACCAAGGCAGTTTCTGCGAAGGAAGTGACCGAGGCGGCCATTGAGTCGGCAGAGCGGCTTAACCCCCAACTGAATGCTCTGGTGATGACCAACTTTGATAATGCTCGTGAGCAGGTCAAAAAAGACCTGCCCGACTCCCCTGTTTCGGGTGCGCCGTTCTATCTGAAAGATGTCAATCAGTTCACTTCAGATATGCCGACCACTTTTTCCAGCAGGTTCTTTGAAGGAGCGCTCCCCAGAGCGGATAGTGAATTGGTGTCGCGATGGCGTAATGCCGGGTTGGTGATCCTTGGAAAAACCAACACCCCGGAGTTTGCTGAGGATTTTGTCTGTGAGCCGACGTTTCGTGGTGTGACACGCAATCCGTGGAATCCCGAGGTGACGACCGGAGGCAGTTCCGGGGGCGCCGGAGCGGCAGTGGCCTCCGGAATGGTGCCGCTGGCACACGGAACGGATTTGGGTGGATCGATACGGATTCCTGCTGCCTGCTGTGGGGTTTTTGGACTCAAGCCTACAACCGGCCTGAATCCCATGGGCCCGTACTTTATGGAGTTCTCGAACGGGTTTAATTCGGATCATGTGCTGACCCGTTCAGTGCAGGACAGTGCAGCAGCGCTTGACCAATCTGCGGGACCCATGCCCGGCAGTCGTTACCAGATCCGACCCGAAGTGAGTTCGTACCTCTCCGCTCTCGAGGAGAAATTGCCCCAGCTGCGCATCGGCGTCTCGAAATCGACGCCATATGGGGAGGCTGTGGGAAAGAACCAGGCGGCGTCAGTGGACAAGGTGAGCCGCCTCCTCGCCGACATGGGGCACCAGGTGGATGAATACACCTATCCCTCTGATTTGGGGCTGGGGAGCTGGATGGAAGATCTCTGGATGGTGGACGTGGTTTACGAGATTGAAAACCGCATCAAGGAAGTCGGCCGTGAGCCGTTACATGAGGAATTGGAGGCTCTGACCCATTATGTTCGGGAGCGGGTGGCCTCGCTGGGCGCCATGGACCTCTACCGCGCCCGCCAGGGGGCACATGAAGCGTCCATGCAGTTGATTCAGTCGATGATTGACTATGATCTTGTCCTGACCCCGACGCTTGCCAGCGATCCGATCCCGGTGGGTTACATGGACAGTCGTACAGAGAATTTCGATATAAAAACCTGGGGAGAAAGAGGCCATGCGTTTGCCCCCTTTGCCTATATCTGTAACGTCAGTGGCCAGCCTGCCGCGTCTGTGCCTGTGCCGCTTAATGAGGGGGAGCACCCCTGTGCGGTTCAGTTGGCCGGCCACTCTGGCAAGGACCATCTGATTCTCCAGATCTCGGCCCAGTTGGAACAGGAGCTGCGTTGGGATCGTTACCGCCCCCCGATCTGGGCCGGTAATCTCTAAGCTACCTGGCTTGAAAGAGTGCAGGGCGCCCGATCAGGTGACTTCGTAGACGTGGATGCGGTGGGTGATCTCGGGTTCGCCGTGCGGCATGCTGTAAAAACTCTCAGTCGAGAATACGTTGCGCCACAGACCAGCCTGGGCAAGCGCTGTTACTGCCTCAGGGTACTCTGGCTCTTGCGCCGGATTGTCCCGCATGCTGAAGATAATTGGGGCGCCAGGCCTGGCGATCCGGATCAACTCCTCAAAACTCTTTGGAGGCGCATGATGCGGGGTGATTGTGCCGGTTGAGATGATCGCAGCGAATTTGTCATCTGGAAAGTCAAGCTTTTCGCCGAGTGTCATCTGCCGCAGTTCCCGGTAGAGATTTTTTGCTCGAGCCACCTCCAGCATGCCTTCAGACAGGTCAATGCCTGTAAACGGGCCATAACCCAGCATCGCGAGCGGTTCTGCCTGGATACCGCCGCCGCATCCGGCATCCAGTATCGGTGCGGTGTTGGCCGGGATAAAACGTGTCGCGACCGCGGCTATGACGGCCGGTATCCGGTATCGCATGGCGCACGGGTCGATTTCGTATTGTTTCGCCCAATCGTCGTAGGCGGCTTGCTGCTCTTGCAGCGTCTCGGCCCGATACGATCAGGCGACACCCGTTTCTTCCATTGTTCCTCCCAAAAAAAATTAATTCAGATCTCTAACAACTAATTCAGGCATCACATCGAGCCGTTGTTTTAAAGGCCTGTCGGCAGCTCGGAGAGATTTGCGGTTGCAATGTGAGTCAACTCATCGGGTTTTGCAAGCCATTGGGCCAGCATTCCCATCTGGTCGAGCCCCCAGAAGCGTTCTGTACCGACTACAAAAGTCGGGACACCGTAAACGCCTGCCTCAATAGC
>DLPX01000019.1:40717-90984 GCA_002477475.1 Proteobacteria bacterium UBA7447 | reverse complement strand
GCCGTTAAAGAAATTCTTTATCGCGCATCTGAGAGAACCAGAACCCCTGTGACGTTCGTCGCAAATCAATTGCTTGAGGTACCCCGATCTTTATTCATCAGCGCCGTAAAGGTAGCGTCCGGTCTTGATGTTGCGGATAACTACATCGTTGAACATGCAAATAATGGGGATATCGTGATCACCCAGGATATCCCCCTTGCGGCAGAACTTGTTGCAAAAGGGTGTGTGGTCCTTAATCCGCGTGGCGAGAAGTACACAAAAGAAAACATTGGGCAACGTCTGAGCATGCGGGACTTTATGGACTCATTGCGAAGCAGTGGCGTGCAGACCGGCGGGCCCGATGCATTCAGCAAGAGGGATCGAATGACGTTTGCCAATGCTCTGGACAGCGTATTGATCCGTCGTTAATGGTTTCGCTGCCGGGACGATACCGCATTGCACGCTGTCGCGTATCCTGGCAATACTGTTCAACAGAACAACGCCGTGCGTGATTGCAAAGATGGGGGCTAATGTAACTGCCATTGAATCACTGGTATTTTTTACGTGAGCCCTGTATAGTCCCGCCTCCCCAGAAAGGGGACCGCGTTTCTGATCGTGTGCTTGTTCCCCATCACCTGTGTTACTGCCAGTAATACTTCGTGGTCCTTGACGATTAATTCGCAACGACCTGGTTAACCCAGGCGCAGCAGGGTTGCGAAACCCCCCATCATTACTATTTGTACTCAAAGCGGCAAAAGTGCCGTGAGGATCATATTTTGCAATTTAATGAACTTGAGCTCGATTCGAGAATACAGCAGTCGATCGAGAAAGCGGGTTTCGTCAAGCCGACGGAAATTCAGCAGCGTGCGATTCCTGTCGTAATGTCTGGTGCAGACCTGATGGCCTCGGCGCAGACCGGGACAGGTAAAACAGCAGCCTTTGTTCTTCCAGCCCTAGATCGCATCCTGCGTCGGCCTAAAAAGCCTGGCAATGGCCCTCGTGTGCTGGTGCTCACCCCGACCCGCGAACTTGCCATGCAGGTGAATCAGAACATCCGCCAGTTCAGTCGCTTCTCTAAGGTGTCTACGGGATCAATCATCGGGGGAATGGCGTATGGGCCTCAGCTGAAATTACTTCGTGGGCGCCTTGATCTGCTGGTGGCAACGCCCGGACGTTTGCTCGACCACATGGAGCGGGGCAAGGTTGATTTTTCCCGACTCGAAATCTTGGTGCTGGATGAAGCCGATCGGATGCTGGATATGGGCTTTATCGATGCGGTCAAAGAAATCGCTGAAGCGACTCCCAAAGACCGCCAGACCCTGCTGTTCTCCGCAACCTTGGAAGGGCGGGTGCATAAGGTGGCAAATCAATTGCTCAAGAAACCAGAAAGCATTGCCTTGGCGGCTAGCAATCGGCGTCACAAGTCGATCCAGCAGCATATGCACCATGCAGATAGCAAAGCGCACAAGCAAAAGCTTTTGGAACATCACCTGGAAAGTGGACAGCTCTTTAAGTCACTGGTCTTCACCGCAACAAAACGAGGGGCAGAGCAGGTGGCCAAGGTGTTGCGAGGAAAGAATCTGAAGAGCGCTGCCCTGCATGGTGACATGAGCCAGAATAAACGCAGACAAACGGTTGAAAACCTGCGAAAAGGCCGAATCGATACGCTGGTCGCCACCGATGTTGCAGCGCGTGGACTGGATATCAAGGATATCAGTCACGTGATCAACTACGATTTGCCAACCGTTGCAGAAGACTACATTCATCGAATCGGGCGTACCGGGCGCGCAAGTGCGACCGGTTGTGCGATCTCACTGGTGGGTCCTGCTGATTGGACGAAGCTTTCTCAGATTGAAAAACTCATTGGGCAGAAGGTGAAAAGAGAGGTGGTCGATGGTCTCGAGCCAACCAGTGGAGAGCCCAAGCCCGCCGCTAAACCCAAGCGTACAGCGAAGCCACGACGCAGGTTCAGCAAGGGCGCCAAACAGGCAACCACACACAAACCTGGCAGCTGGCGTCAGAGGCAGGCTGGAGCAAAGCGGTCCAAGTCGGCGGGAGTCAAAAAAGCGGCGTGAGCCAACTGGAAATTCCAGATCAGGTGACTGATCAAGGACCAGTCAGATATTCTTTCTGAGAACAAATGACCTGTCATGGGACAGGCTGGGAATGCGCTGACGTGCTGTTGCCACCTCGTCCAGATTTATCACCGCGCTGACAACTCCAACCTGATCACCGCCGTCGGCAAGAACCTCCCCCCAGGGGTTGATGATTAGAGAGTGCCCATAGCTTTCGCCGCCGCCTGCGACCTCACCAATGGCACAGGGCGCAACAACAAAAGCCCCATTTTCTATTGCGCGCGCTCTGTTGAGGATATGCCAGTGAGCCTCTCCTGTTTTCTTTGTGAAGGCAGCCGGAACCAGCAGAATTTCGGCACCTGATTGAGACAGTTCCCGGTAGAGATGCGGGAAGCGCAAGTCGTAGCAAACTGTCTGCGCGATCTTGGCAAAAGAGGTCTGACAGATAGTTGCTTCGTCTCCGCCGCGAACCGTTGCGCTTTCACGGTACGACTGCTTTTCAGAAAGATTGACGTCGAACAGGTGAATTTTGTCGTATCGACTTACGATGTTTCCTTCTTCACCTATAAGGTAGCTCCGGTTAAGAATCTTGTTATCGGGGCCGTCGATGGCGACTGAGCCGATAAGCATGAATTTGCTCCTGTCTTTGGCAAAAGTCCGGAGGCCGTTTAAGACAGGGTGAGATGCTTCGGGTGCGCTTGGCGGTGCAAAGCTTGCGCCTTCAGTTTTGAGTCCGCCACAGTACTCGGGGGTGGCAATAAAATCGGCACCGCTTGTTGCCGCCTCTTCGGCCAGCGATATCGCCTGATCCAGCGCAGTCTGAAAATCCGGCTGGGGATTTGTCTGCAAGCAGGCGATCTGCAAGCGTCTTTTTGTGCTGTTCATGACTTAATCCCGTTGATGCCAAGAAGTCGGTATTGCGACGGCGCTGGTTACTTTGATCTCGACCAGGCGAACCGCTCAAATTCCTTATCCACCGGTGTCTTCGTCAGATGGTTAACGTAATTGCTGAGCACTTTCTCTGAGATTCCCAGCACGACCTCCAGGATATTCCGGCGCGTGTACCCGGCATCGAGGAATGCTGTAATTTCAGCATCCGATGCATGCCCACGGTTTCTCACCAGAATGAGCGTGAAATCACGCAGTGCCTCCAATCTGGCGTTCGGCAAGGGGGTTTCATCACGCAGCGCGGTATTTAACTCATCACTCACTTTCATTGCTTTTGCCATGGACGTATGCGCAGGAACGCAGTACTGACATTCGTGCTCGACATTGATCGTCTGCCAAACCACCGTCTTTTCCTCATCACCCAGGGTTGCATCATCGAAAGCATCGGACAAAGCCTTATAGCCGCGCAGGGCTTCCGGGGATTCAGCGAGCATTCCATAAAAACCGACAATCCGCCCTGAAGACGCAATAAACTGTTCTAGTAAAGGCTTGCTTCCTTCGGGCGCACTGTCCAAATCGTGCGGGGTAAATTCGGTCGTCATTGTTTGATCCTTATTGGGGTTTAGTTAAGTGTGTTTCTTAGATTCTGGCAAAATTGATCTATTCAAAAAAAACAAAGCATCGGCTTTCGATGCTTTGCCGGCCTGCGGCAGTTGCGTCTTTAACGCGTGGATCCTCAAATGAGGTGTGTGGGGTAAATCTGGCTCGACCGTCATTGGCCGAGTCATACACCTTAAAGAGCAAGGCTTCGTTCATCTGCATGTCCGGGTAGTAACACCAGTGATGCAAAGGATTAAAGGTCGTCATCTGGACAGTGCCGACACGATCTTTTGAGACTCGGGGGACGCTGACCAGATCCTCGTCGACAACTGAAGACGCGTCACACAGCGCGAGTGGAAAGTTGGACACGGGCCCCGCCATTGAGCGCCAGACATTGATAATCGCAAAACGATTCTTCTCGAGTGCCTTGGCCTCTTGAGGAAAAAAGTCGCGCAAACGCCTGGGGCCGGATGCGTCATCATAGTCATTGTGAATAGTTGCCGCGGGCTCGCGAATGCCATGCTGGCGCTGGGTGTCAATTGATGAAGCGCGCCGGGTGTGATCAAAGATCTCGACTCTCTTTGCTCCGGTGATATCGGTCAGTAGCGATTGGAGTTCCTTTTCGTAGATCGACACAATCTCGGTCTCTGAAAAAAAATCAGTCACTTGAGTTTGTTGATTGGCCAGAAAAAACCCTTCCCGATCAAGCGAGGTTTCCAGGCGGCGCGCGCTACGCATCTTTACGGATCTTGTTTCATAAACGCCCTCCTCAGAGGCGCTATCGCCGCCGCCGATTGAAGGGCGGACCACCGCGCTTTTCTCACCGACGGCAAGATACCGTAGGGAAACTGTTAAATCGCCAGTGACAGAGGATGAGTTCATGGGTCTTGGATCTTGTTCACGGATAAATTGTAAGATGAAAGCGGGATCGATTGATGTGAATCAAAGCAGTAACATACTATGTGCTAAAAACGACGGATCAGGTGGAGGCGAGATCAAATGGGGAATGTAGGAGTAGCAGCAACGCAGATGGCGTGCACTTGGGAGCAGGATGAAAACATCAATCGGGCGGAAAACCTGGTACGTCAGGCGGCGGCCGGTGGGGCCTCTATCATCCTGATTCAAGAGTTATTTGAAACGCCGTATTTTCCGATCGAGCAATGCCACAAGCACCGCTCGTTGGCTCGTCCGTTAGAGGAAAGTCAGGTGGTCAGGCGCTTTTCCGCCCTCGCGAAGGAGTTAGAGGTCGTACTGCCGATCAGCTTTTTTGAAAAAGCGGGGGAGGTCTATTTCAATTCTGTGGCGATGGCCGATGCGGATGGCACGATCCTTGGCGTCTACAGAAAATCACACATCCCCAATGCGCCAGGTTATCAGGAAAAGGAGTATTTCAGTCCGGGTGACACGGGTTTTCGGATCTGGAAGACCCGATATGGCAAAGTCGGTGTACTCATCTGCTGGGATCAATGGTTTCCCGAAGCAGCGAGATGCCTGACTCTCATGGGGGCCGATATCATTCTTTATCCTACTGCGATTGGTTCGGGTCTTGGAGGTGGCGGGGATATGCTGACAGGCAATGACTCGGTGGATGCCTGGCGTAACGCGATGTGCGGACACGCGGCATGCAATATTCTGCCGGTCGTTGCCTCTAACCGGATCGGTCGGGAATACATGAGCGAATTACCAGACGTGCATCTTGAGTTCTATGGTCACTCCTTTATCGCTGATCACGAAGGCCAGGTCGTAGCACAGGCAGGGAGAGATCAGGAAGAGATGTTGGTTCATCGCTTTGATTTCGATCAGATCAAAGAATATCGTGACTCCTGGGCGGTCTTTCGCGATCGCCGGCCGGATCTCTACAGCACGCTAGCGACCCTTGACGGCAGATGACCCGGGCCGCGGGCGTTGAGGACGTTTCGTTTTCTAACGAAGGTTAAACGGGCTTTGGGGGTTCGCCGCTGATTGCGGTGGATCTGCGCCCATCCGTCCCAACAGGCACCTCACCATTTAGCGTCACCCGGTAGAGTTCACGACTGAAGTCGGTATCAAAAATGTCGCCGATGGCTTGATGCTGGGTAGCGCGATTGACCCAAAAAGCGATGCTGCCAGCGTTCCAGCGAAGGCGGATGGTGAATTCGGGCCGGAGGCAGTGTTCCCAGAGATACTCCAGCAGGCACTGACTTTCTCTTGGGGTCAGGCCTACGATATGGTCAACGTAAGCCGGGTCGGTAAAGAGCGTCTTTTCACCTGTCTCAGGGTGCACGGTCACCAAGGGGTGTTCTGACACCATGCCCTTTTGTTCAATGAGTTTGTTGTAGTCGCTCTTGTTTTTGGAGTCAGATGCCGGCCGATATCGATGAACGGCTCCTAAAGAAGACAAAAACTCCTGCATGGGCGCAGACAGCCCATCGAAGGCCTTCACCATATTCAACCATTGAGTATCACCACCATACGGCGGCAGAGCGACCGAGCGAAGAATCGATGCTGCCGGGGGATTAATCGCCGCAGTGATGTCGGTATGCCAGCCAGTCCAGGCCCGTTTGACTGTCACATCGCCCGCCTGGGCGGTACGGTGCTTCACCACCGGGTAGATTTCAGGATATTCGTTGTGATTACCGAAAATCACATGCCCCGGGGTGGGTTCGCCAAACTGTCTTGCAAGGGCCACGTGCTCGCGATGGGTCAGTTCCTGATCGCGAAAGAAGACCACCCGCCACTTCAGGAGTGCATCGCGAACTTCGCGGATCTCAACCTGGCTAAGAGGATGGCGTAGGTCGACGCCGCTGATCTCTGGGCCGGTATGCACCGACATCGGCGTAATGGAGATTTGATCCGAGGCGACTTTTTCCTGATCGGTCATCAGTGCTGGAGATGATTTGGAGCAGGTTCACCAGAGCAGAGTATAGTCCATCCAATTATTTTTTAAGAATAAATGGGTTACCCATGAGCACGACCCCCGCCAGAAAAGCCAGCCAGATTAGCCGCCGCAAAATTGAGGAAGTGATTTCAGGGCAGCCCACCTCTGATGGGGCGGGTGTGCGTTTGACCCGCTACATTGGGTCGCAGTTTCTCCCGGAATTGGACCCCTTCCTCTTGCTCGATTTTTTCGAGTCTGATGATCCGAATGATTACATTGCAGGCTTTCCCTCGCATCCGCATAGAGGCTTTGAGACGGTAACCTATCTTCTGGCCGGGAAGATGCGTCACGAAGATAACGCGGGGTATGGCGGAGTAATAGAGGCGGGCGGTATCCAGTGGATGACGGCAGGGCGGGGAATCATCCACTCAGAAATGCCTGAGCAAGAGCATGGCCGGTTGGCAGGTTTTCAGCTGTGGGTGAATCTTCCTGCCAAAGAAAAACTTTGTGAACCTGCGTATCACGAGTATTCGCAGGATCAGATTCCCGTCGAGCATCGCACCCCCGGGGTGGATATAAATGTCATCACGGGGACGACCTGTGAGGGAACAACTGGCCCTGTCAAAGGTGTCGTAACAAGCCCGCTTTACTTTGATATCCGTTTGTCTTCCGGGGCCAGCATAGAGGAGTTGATTCCGTCACATCATGCGGGTTTTGTTTTTGTGAACGAGGGCGAGATATCGGTAAGGTCAGATACTAGCAGCGATACGGTTGCCGCAAGGCAGCTGGGGGTTCTCGGCGCGGGTAACGCCGTGCATATCGAGGCCAAAAGCGCTTACGCAAGAGTCCTGCTGGTCGCAGCCCAGGTGTTGAACGAACCGGTTGCCCGTTATGGGCCGTTTGTGATGAATACGCGGGCCGAAATAGAACAAGCCATTACGGATTTCAACGCTGGAAAGTTTTAGTCAGGTGTTCGCACTTTATTTCACAAGCATGCTCTCATGATCGCCAGCGCCAGCGCGAGCGCAGTGAATCGCCTCGCTTGGCGGGACGCGATCGGTTTTCCATCAATTACGCTGCTGGCGAGCATGACGGGCTTTGGGTCTCTGGTTCATGAGAGCGGCTTGCCTTTTGCGATGGCCATTGCGGCAACGGTGGGCATCTGGGGGTTGCCGGGCCAGTTGGCACTGGTCGAGATGCACGTCGCCGGCCTGTCGGTATTTTTTGTGATTTTGGGAGTGGCTCTGGCCAATGCTCGGTTTCTGCCCATGGTGGTCGCGTTTATGCCTCTCATGAATGAGGCTCGGCCCAAGTCCCGATGGGATTTCGCACTCGTGCAGATGCTTTCGATCAACTCCTGGGCCGCGGGTCTTAAACGGTTTCCCGAGATTGAGAAAACGTTACGCCGCCGTTATTACATTGTGTTTGCAGTGATCTGCATGAGTGCAGGGACCCTCGGTACTGTCATCGGATATTTTGGCGTGGGTTTGATGCCCCGACCCATTGCATTGGGGCTCATCTTTATGAACCCTCTGTTTTTTGCGGTGCTGCTGGCGGGAGTCCAGAGCAGACCCTCGATGATTGCGCTTGTGGTGGGTGCGCCGCTTGGCATCATGTTTCATCTCATCGCGCCGGATCTTGATCTTCTTTTGACCGGTGTCGTGGGCGGCACATTGGCCTTACTGTTGAATAATCGCCTCACGGGTCGGCAATCGGCTTCATGAACGAATCGTCCGCCGTCGCACTTTTGCTACTGACAGGCGGCGCTATCGTGGGCACATACTTATGGCGAGGCGCGGGCGTGATGTTTGCGGCCCGAATCAAGAGTGACAGTCCGGTTTTCCAGTGGGTGACATTCGTTTCCTATGCGATGCTGGGCGGGCTTATTGCTCGAATGGTCATTTTGCCGATCGGACCGCTCATGGAAACTCCGCTCCTCTGTAGGGCGCTGGCCTTTGTGATCGGGGTGGGGGTGTTCTTTGGTGGTGGCAGAAGGGTCCTGCCCGCAGTCTTTGTGGGTGTCGCAACGTTCATTCTTCTCGTATCATTTTTCTAATTCACAACGGTGTGTCGCAATACGCGAGTAATGAGTCGCCAGTGAAATAACAGAGCCCATTCCTCGGAATAAGACTTTCTGAGGCAGTTGAGTTCTGTGCGATTCTTTTGGTTTTGGGGGTAGAAATGGTGCTAAAGATTCTGGCGTTGGGGGGTGACGGGATTGGCCCCGAAGTCGTGCACTCTGGCCTGCAGGTGCTGGAGACCGTCGCGGCGACTGTTTCTTTGAAACTCGATATCTCAGAGGATGTACTTCACGGCGCTGCCTTTGACGCTTACGGCGTGTTCGTCCGTAAGGAGACTCTCCAACAGGCTCATCATTCCGATGCGCTTTTGGTTGGCGCAGTGGGTGGGCCGAAATGGGACCACATCGCGGTGGAGGGTGGCCCCGAAGAGCAGGATGGGCTTATGAAATTGCGCCATGAGCTTGAGGTGTTTGCCTCCCTGCGCTGGGCGCGTGCGTATGATCCTTTGCTGTCCCGCACACCGTTTCGACTCGAAGTGGTGCGAGACTCAGACGTGATGGTCGTCCGGGAGCTTTGCGGTGGCGCCATGTTTTCGCCCACCCGCGGTATCGACAATGCCGGTGAAAATCGTCGGGCCTATGATCTCAACGAATATACAGAAGCTGAGATCGTGCGCTTTGCGCGGATCGGGTTTGAGGTGGCGCGCCGTCGGACCGGAAAATTGCTTTCTGTCGACAAGGCCAACGTTTTTATGGCGGGCAAGCTTTGGCGTGAAGTGGTGCAGGAGATTGGCGAAAGTGAGTTTCCCGATGTGACGCTGACCCATTTTTTTGCGGACAATGCCGCATACCAACTGTCTTGCAATCCAGGTGACTTTGACGTGATTCTGGCCGATAACCTCTTTGGCGACATCCTCTCCGATCAGTCAGCGGCAGTCTCGGGTTCACTCGGGATGTTGCCTTCGGCATGTCTGTCACAGTTGCCACAGAGCGGCCGATCGGAACGACCAGCAATTTACGAACCTGTGCACGGCAGTGCGCCGGATATCGCCGGCGCCGGTATCGCTAATCCGATAGGCACCATTCTGTCCGCCGCTATGCTGCTTGAATACAGCGCGGGAGAATCAGCGGGCGCCCGGAAAATCAGCACGGCCGTTGAGGCGGTGTTGCAGGCAGGGTTCGCAACCCCTGATCTTGGCGGTAAACACACCACTCAGCAGATGACCGACGAGGTGATCCGGCAGGTGCGGCGCATCTAAGGGTTTCGAAAAGCGATGGAATTTGATTACGTCATTGTCGGGGGAGGTTCTGCAGGATGCGCATTGGCGGCGCGTTTGGCGGAAAACCGAGAAGCCCGTGTCTGCCTGATTGAGGCTGGGGGAAAAGGCCGGAATCTCTTTATCCGGATGCCGGCCGGTAACGGGTTGGTTTTTGGGAATGCGAAGCTGGATTGGGGTTTTGAGTCAGTTCCGCAACCGGCACTGAATGATCGCAAGATTTACTTTCCGCGCGGCCGGGCACTCGGAGGGTCTTCGATAATGAACGGCATGATCTATATCCGTGGCGTTCCGCAGGATTACGACGCATGGCGGGAGAGCGGTCTCTCGGGGTGGGGATTCTCCGATTTATTGCCGTATTTTCGCCGCTCCCAGGGTGCTGTTGATCGCAAGGGTGTCTGGCATGGGGTCGATGGCCCGGTGAAGACCGAAGCATCCGTGAATTTTGGCGAGTTGGAAGAGGCGTTTATTGAGGCTGCCGTGGCCTGTGGTCATCAGCGTCTGGATGATTTCAACGGACTTCACCGCGCCGGCGTTGGCCGCACGGACAGTACAGTTCACCGCGGAATTCGCCAGTCATCCGCGATCTCCTATCTTGCAAAGCGGCCTTCCAATCTTAAGATCCTGACACACCGGCAGGCAGTGCGGGTGATCCTTGAAGGAGGAGTGGCGAAGGGAATAGAGACGCTGGGCAAAGAGAAAATATATGCCCGTGAAGAGGTCATCCTGTGTCAGGGTGCGTTCGGGACGCCACAGACACTGATGCTTTCCGGAATAGGGCCTGCCGCCCATCTCAGTCAGCACGGCATCAACGCTGTCGTTGATCTGCCGGGAGTGGGCCAGAGCCTCGCCGATCATGTGGACGTATCGATGCAGTACGGATCAGATCGTATGGATCTGAGTCTGGCTCGCCACCAGCGTCTGGATCGGGCTGCCTGGCTGATGGCGAGGTGGCTGTTCAATGGCAGCGGCCCCGGTGGAGGCGCTTTTTTCTCCTCGGTAATCTTCCATGGGCTCAACGATCCGGTGATGCCTGAGTTTGAGACCTTCATGACACCGATGACGGTCCATGAAAATATGACCGACGGCGATGTCGAAAAGGCGCCGTTAATGCAGCGACTGGGCCGCCACCTTCTGGTACGCGGCAGACAGGTGGCCAAACCCGGCGTTCAGATCGATATCAATCTGGAACGTCCCAAATCTCTGGGGACCGTGTGTCTGGCAAGCGCCAACCCGCTGGATCACCCGCGTATCGACCCCCGTTTCTTTTCGCACACGGATGATCTCAATGCCATGGTGGCGGGGGTAAAAACCATGCGTGAGATCATGGCCCAACCTGAGATTGCAAAATACGTGACGGGTGAAATAGGAGCATGGCAGCGCGCAAAGACGGACGCGCAAATTATTGAAGCGATCCGACAGACGGCGTACACAGGCCATCATCCTTGCTCAAGCGCGAAGATGGGTCCCGACAAGGATCCTCTTGCTGTATTGGACAGCGAACTGCGCGTAAGGGGTGTCGACAAACTGCGGGTCTGTGATGCATCTGCCATGCCTTCGCAAATCACGGGTAACCTCAACGCCACCGTGATCGCCATGGCAGAACGCGGCGCTGATCTCATTCTTGGCAAAACCCCACTCGTCCCGGCGGATCCACGAATATGACTGAGCAGGTACGTAAGAAGATTCAGGAGATTTCGCAGGGGCAAGACGGCTTCACTGTCGGGTGGCGCTATCGGCGAAACTGGAAGAGCGGGGAAGGCAGGTATTGACCAATTCGGTGGATCTTGAAGACTTCTACTCAAACCTTCGGATACTCAAAGGGCGATTAAAGCCCCAAGAGCCGATTCAGGCATATAGCCAAGGGATGGTGACTTAGGGGTGGCAGCCATGAAGGAAAGGATGACTTGTGCAGAGGCAACCGTGCGGTTGCTGGAGCGTTACGGAGTGAGTACCGTTTTCGGGATTCCCGGCGTACATACACTCGATTTTTGTCGGGGCCTGGATCAGGGCGTGCGCCATATTCAGGCCCGGAACGAACAGGGAGCAGGCTTTATGGCGGAAGGGTGGGCCCGGGCGACGGGCGAACCCGGTGTTGCTCTGGTCATTTCGGGCCCCGGTGTGACCAACGCCAGTACCGCTTTAGGACAAGCGTATGCGGATAGCCTGCCGATGCTCCTGATCTCAGCCGATGCCGCGAGTGACAGCCTGGGAAAAGGGTGGGGTGTGCTGCACGAGATTACGGATCAGACTGAGATGACCCGACCGTTAACCGGGTTCTCTGCTACTGCCTGGCGGGCGCAGGATGTGCCGGAACTGCTGGCCCGTGCGTTCACACTCTTCGCTACGCAAAGGCCGAGACCGGTCCATATCTCGATTCCGATTGATGTGCAGGCTGAGTTCGTTGATGATGATTGGCTGCCAGTAAATCTGCCCGGCCTGCCGGAAGCAAATCCTGCGGACATCGCGACGGCAGCGGGCTGGCTGAAGGACGCAACCTCGCCGATTCTGATGATCGGCGGGGGAGCGACGGCAGCTGGCGCTCAACTGACCGAGATTGCTGAGCGAATTGGCGCAATCGTCGTTGCCTCGACCGCCGGCAAAGGCATCATTTCGGACGATCATCCCCTGTCTCTTTCAGCGGCAACCGTCCGGCCTGAGGTACTGCGCATCCTGCCTGAGGCAGACGTGATCCTTGCGGTGGGGACAGAACTTTCCGAGACAGACAGTTTTGTTGAGCGCATGGACTTAAGTGGTCGGATCATTCGCATCGATATTGATCCAGGCAAAATCAATGATGTCTATCCGGCGGATCTCGGCATCGTCGCGGATGCGGGATCTACTGCACAGGCTCTGCTTGATGCTCTTAAAGACCACCGGAACGACAGCGTTGAGCCAGCCAAGGAGCGTGCGGCGCTTGTGCGCTCGCAGATTCGGCAGGGGCTTAGTGTGTCAGAGAACCAACACGTTGGAATACTCGCGGCATTGGCTCAGGTCGCGCCAACAGACACGATCTGGTCAGGCGATGCCTGTCAGTTGGTGTATACCGGTGCGTTTGCTATGCCGATGCACGCACCGCGAAAGTGGTTTTATCCGGCAGGATATTGCGCCTTGGGGAACGCGTTGCCCAACGCCATCGGCGCACGCCTTGCCCGGCCCGACACGCCGGTTGCGGTGTTGGCAGGGGACGGCGGGTTTATGTTCACCATGCCTGAGTTAATTACTGCGGCTGAATTGGGGCTGCCGATTCCGATCATCATTTGGGAAAACGGCGGTCTCAAGCAGATTCAGGATGACATGGATCAGCGGCAGATCCGCCGAGTGGGAGTCGAGGGCGTCAATCCCGACTTTGCAGCGTTGGCGCGGGCGTGTCATGCACTTGCCGTCGATGTGGATGCGAACGATGCGCTGCAGGATGCCTTCGTTGCGGCGCTCAGTGCAGATCGACCGACCGTAATTATTTGTCACGAGGTAAGAGACTGAAGCCATGAATGGGTCAAGGTCCCATGGCGGGACTCTTTCGCCAGAAGCCTTGGCCCGTTATGAGCATGACGGCTTTTTCTTTCCTCTGGATGTGCTGGATCCAGAGGAAGTCGCCGCGATGCGGATACAACTTGAGGATTTCGAGGAACGCTACGAGTCACACCCGGCAGTGGGTCATGGCGCCTTTAGAACCTCGTGCCATCTGTTTCTCCCGTTTCTTGATGGCCTCATTCGTCACCCGGCGATCCTTGGTTCGGTGGCTTCAATACTGGGAGAGGATTTACTAGTCTGGGGAACGTCTTTCTTCACCAAAGAGCCCCGGTCTGCCGACTATGTGGCCTGGCATCAGGATCTTCATTACTGGGGGCTTGACGCCAGAGATGAAGTGACGGTGTGGGTGGCCTTGTCGCAGGCGAGTGTCGAGAGTGGCTGTATGCGTTTCGTCCCCGCAAGCCATATCAAGGAGGCCCCGCATGCAGATCGACCAGCCAAGGGGGCGATGCTGTCACGGGGTCAGGAACTCATCGAGGCGGTAGACGACAGTCAAGCCGTCAATGCACCGTTGCTGCCCGGACAGATGTCGCTGCACCATGGACTCACTTTTCATGCTTCGATGCCAAACAGAGCAGACGATAGACGCATCGGCTTTGCTATTCGCTATATTAAGCCGTCCATGCGCCAGGCCGGAGGCGAAAGAGGTGTCGCGACCCTGGTACAGGGTGAAGATCGGTATCAGAATTTTGAGCTCGCGCCCCGGCCTCAAAGTGTTGCAGCACCTGAAGACATTGCATTGTGGCAGCGAGCCGTGAGCATTCAGAATCAGATCAATTATCGAGACATGAAGACCTCGACTGACAGGGGAGGAGCCTTGAGGACATGAAGACCTATCAGTATTTTGTGGCGAATGCCTGGCACGATCCGGACGAAGAAAATTATTTTAAAAGCGAGAATCCGGCAACGGGTAAGGCTTGGGCAAGACTGCCGGACTGTAATGCCGAAGATGTGAATCGGGCAGTGGCTGCTGCAAAATCTGCCTTTTACGAAGGACCGTGGGGAAAACTGCATCCTGCCGAACGGGGTCGGGTGCTGCGCCGCATCGGGGACACTATCTCGCGGCACGCAGATCGCCTCGGTGAAGTTGAACTGCGTGATAACGGCCGTGTCCCCAATGCTGCCGATTCGCTCAAGCCGGGGGCGTGGCAGGTCGACAGCTTTCATTATTACGCGGGGATGTGTGACAAGTTTGAGGGCCGACTCATTCCGGCCGAAGTGCCGGATATGCACAACTACCTGACCTATGAGCCCTTCGGAGTAGTGGCGCAGATTCTTCCGTGGAATTCACCGCTGGGGACGCTCATCTGGAAGTTGGCCCCTTGTCTTGCCGCCGGCAATACCGTTGTCATCAAGCCCTCGGAACAGGCAAGCTGTTCAGTGCTCGAGTTGATGGATATCCTGCTAGAAGCAGAGCTGCCTCCAGGCGTCCTCAACGTGGTCACGGGATTTGGCGCTGCCACGGGTGAACCTCTGATTGATCATCCGGATGTGCGGCTGGTGTCGTTTACGGGAGGAACTGCGGGGGGCAGGGCGGCGGCCGCTGTCGCGGCTCGCCAGGTAAAGCCTGTGATCATGGAACTCGGCGGCAAGTCTCCCCAGGTGGTGTTGCCGGACGCAGATCTTGATCTTGCGGTAAACGGGATCGCTGCGGGCATTTTTCCGGCGGGTGGCCAAAGCTGTATCTCTGGCTCAAGACTGCTCGTGCATCGGGAAGTGATCGATGACTTTACGGATCGTCTTGTCGAGGTAGTGAAGAAGGCCAGAGTGGGTGATCCAGAGGATCCAAAGACCCAGATCGGCCCCATGGCAAACCGACCGCAATATGAGCGGGTATTGAAGTGCATTGCCGATGCCGAATCCGCTGGACATCGTATGCTGCTCGACGGGCGGCAAAGTGGACGGGAGGAAGGTTATTTCATTGGCCCGACGATTTTTGCTGATGTGCCCAATGAGTCGCACCTGGCCCAGAATGAAGTCTTCGGACCTGTTGTCTCCACAGAGGCCTGGGAAACGGAAGCAGAGGTCATCAATAAAGCCAACGCGACTGTCTATGGTCTTGCGGCAGGCGTTTGGTCGCGGGATGTTGCACGGGCAATGCGGATTGCGGATCAGGTTGAGGCAGGCACCGTTTATATCAACAACTACTTTAATGCCGCCACGCAGAGTCCAGTCGGCGGGTTCAAGCAGTCCGGATACGGTCGTGAGAATGGCTGGGAGGGCATGCGCTGCTATCTGCAGACCCGCTCAGTGTGGCTGTCGACGAACCCGCATCAACCTGATCCCTTTGCGGATTGAAGACGCTGACCATCGATGAGTGTCCGCTCTAAACTGACGCTTAGGGGTTCGCGGGTGGACCTTGGCGCGCCTGAGATAACGACCACACTGGAGGCAATTTTCACGCGTCTGGGCTGTGCCTCAGAGCCGGCACATCAGGTAGCGGAACATCTGGTCGATACCAGTCTTTGCGGGATGGAGAGCCATGGTGTGATGCGCACGCTCCAGTACGTGGAGCAATTCAAGACAGGCTATATCGATCCAAAGGCTGCACCTCAAGTGGTGACCACTGAGCGCAATACCCAGGAAGTCGATGGTGGGGGCGGTATCGGGATTCCCGCGATGCACGTTGCCTATCAGCATGGGATGCAGATCGCCCAGGCATCGGGGATTTCGGCGCTCGCCATCCGTAATGTTGGCCACACGGGACGCCACGGTGCCTTTGCAGATATCGCTGCAGATAAAGGTTTTCTGACAATCTGTATGGGAGGGGGCAACAGAAAAAAATGGCGTCAGGTTGCGCCGTACGGCGGTGCAAAGGGGGTGCTGCCAACGAACCCCTGGTGTATTGGTATTCCTGGCGGAGGCCGGGGTCCGGTTATCCTGGACTTTGCTACCTCAAAGATCGCCGGTGGATGGATATATGCAGCGCAAAGTGCAGGAGCGCTGTTGCCCGAGGGGTGTGTGATTGATGCCGAGGGGAATCCTACGCGTGATCCCGAGGATTACTTTAACGGCGGCGCAATACTGCCGGCCGGAGGCCACAAAGGCTACGCTTTGGCCTTGGTCGCGGAACTCATCGGCGAGGCCATGCTGGGGCCTTCGACTACTGAAGGGAATTGGCTCCTGATTACGCTCGACGCACACCGGATGCGCGAGTCGTCGGCTCTCTCTCAAGCCGCAGAAGAGGTGCTTGAAGAATTGCGTTGCTGTCCGCCTGCTCCCGGTTATGAAAGCGTAGAGATCCCCGGGGAACGTGAGCGGGAATATCGGGAAAAATCCGCTGGCATCGTCTCCATCCCAAAGGAGACCTGGGGTCAGATTATGGATTTGTACGATAACCTGCAGTCTCCTTCCTAGGAACGAGCCGGGGACGTGTTTTCAATCTGTGTTGCAATGAGTTGATAGTTTTTCGACGCTAAGTTGACGAGATAGCCTGATGTCAGACACGACGGGTCGCGTTACTGCAAATCTTTATTGCTTCGGTGCGATGCTGCTGTGGGCGAGTGGCTTTGTATCACTAGAGTTCCTGTTGGCGGACTGGGGCGCGTTGTCGCTTAACGCGGTGCGGTTCGTGATCAGCGCCGGATTTCTTGTGATCTGGTGGCTGCTGCGGGAGGGAGTCCATCAAGCTTTGCAGGCGTCGTGGTGGAAGGGGCTTTTCATTGGGGCGCTGGGTTGGGGCATCGGCTCGTTCTTCCTGTACCTGGGTCAGAGAATGTCCGATCCGGTAACCACCACGATTGTTGTCGCCATGATGCCCATTGCCGGGGCCGCAATTGAGATGATCTTCGATCGGCGCCGCATGTCGTTTCACCTCCTGGCAGGGATTGTTCTGGCTGTGACGGGAGGCTACTTAGTGGCGGGCGCGAGCTTTTATGAAGGCGCTGTCGGAACCGGCATGGCGCTTTGTGTCGTCGCCATTTTTCTTTTTGCCTGGGCAACCCGGGCCACGACACGTGAATTGGAGACGTTGACTCGGCCGGGTCAGGCAGCGGTCACTCTGTCGGGCGGCGCGCTCATTTTGGTACTGCTTTATCTGGGAGCGCTACCCTTTTCGCCGAGCGAAACCAAAATGGGGACGATTGATGCCGCACGTTTCTGGCCCTTTATCATTTTCGTATTGCCGTCAGCGGGCATCGCGCAGCTGATGTGGATTTACGGAGCAGGCAGTCTCGGTGTCATGCTTGCCTCGTTCCACATGAATGCGGTGCCGTTCTATGTCATGGTCATTCTCTTGGTGCTTTCGATGGGCGACTGGGAGTGGTTACGGGTAGCCGGAGTTGCCGTCGTGATTCTGGGAGTGCTTATCAGCCAGATTCCATCGGGACCCAACAAAGCCCAAACTCAGTCCTGATCGACCAACGGGGTGGGTAACTCTCGATCGCGTTAATTAGACTAGGCCGGATGAATAAGTTATTTAAATTTCCAGTTACCCGGTTTAGTTGGGCCAGAGTCGTTGCCCTTTTCCTGATAATGACCGCGCCCCATGCTTGGGCAGAGAACCGTGGTGCCCAGATATTTGAGACTCAATGCGCGTCCTGCCATGGCAATGAGGGAATTGCGCTGAAAACGCCGATTCTTCATGGTCAGGAGCCAGCCTATATCGTACGCTCATTAATGGCGTTTAGGCATGGAGGCCGGATTGATCAGATCATGATGAGCATGAACAGCATCGCCTCAGGACTGACCGAGGAAGACATCAGATTGGTCGCCCGCTACCTCGCAGGGCAAGACCCCTGCGATCTTGATATCAAGATCGATTATGGTCGGGAGGGATTCCGCGAGGCTTTTTCGGCCGGTCGCGAGAAGTATGCCTCATCGAACTGTGGACACTGTCACGAGAGTTTTCATCACTTTGCCCCGAGGATTATGGGACAGAAAGCATCCTATCTAAAGCTGGCCTTAAGTCAGTTTCAGGCGGGAGTTCGGGTTGCACCCATGATGCCAAGAATACTGCAGTCTTGGACAGAAGAAGACTTCAATAATGTGGTCACCTATATCAGTGGGATGCGCCTGATGCGGGCCTGCGGCTCAGAATACTGATTACCCTGAGGAGCTGAAGGACGCGGTCATGCTTTGGACTAGATGGGCTTGATACCAAGCTGTTCGTCGCTGGCAATAGTTAAACCCAGCTCTTCGGCATACTGAACGCATTCCTTGATGCTGGCCATGGCGTGATCGGGCTGGTGAGCATCCGAGTTGCATACGACGCTCACACGGTAATCTGATGCGACTTCCCAGAACTCGCGTAGCGGAAAACCGGGATGAGCTTCTTTGCCTGATCGCTCAGCCAGTTTCCGAATGCCGCCCCCGTTGATTTCCAGTGGTTTTTGGTTGGCTTCTGCGGCCGCAAGGATGTCCTGTGAGCAAGCTTTGAGGTCTTCATTCCAATGCTCACTTGAAAGCCCGAAGACATCGGGGTGCGCAATAAAGAGATAAAGCGAAGATTCGGTCAAGTCGCATACATGATCACTGTAGGCGCGAAGCTTGGCAGCCGAGGTCATCCCAAAATAGGAATCTTCCCATTGATCACGCAGAGGGGTGAAATGACCCGCTCCGATCAGGTAGTCAAAATTACGCTGGCCCAGAATTTCGTCCTCGTAAAAGCTGCGACAATCCTCGAAGTCTTCGCACTCAAGGCCCGCAAGAACCCTCACGTCTGGAAAGGCATGCTGCGCTTCCTTGATAGCCCGGTGGTAGTCATCCAGTTCAACCATATCCATCCGGTGCGAGTTAAACCGGTCACCGGGCAGCGGCGTATGGTCAGAGATGCCGTAGGTGTCGACCCCAGTGCTTAAGGCATGCCTCACATAATCGACCGCGTCTCCTGAGGCGTGTTTGCAGCGGAAAGTATGCGAGTGAAGATTGCGCCTGCAAGAAGATGAGACAGTCATTCCGATTGAAGTCCTATGCCAAGGTTATTAAAGACCTATGTTACATTGAACAGTGAGACGAAGAAAAATTCCCCCGTCTTCATTACGGTTTTCTGTTTGATATAAAGGCCCGCAGACAAAACACCGATGAGTTATCAATTGTTCTATTTAGACCGTAGTGCCGTGCAGGGCGTTCGGGTGATGGTGCAACAACGCCCGTCGGTCGCCAAGGCATACCCAGTCCTTATCGGAGTAGCATGAATATGAAAGATCCTGCGAGTCAGATTCGATGTGACAATGATCTAAAACTTTATGAGCGCCTGCTTGCGCATCCGGAAGTGAGCCGGGTGCGCGAGGAGATAGAACAACAGGAAGAGAACCGCAAGGGCCCCGGAGTACGTCGGCATCTGCTCAGCACTTCGGTGCGACTTAGTCGCTCGATGTCGGGAGCGCTGCATCAAATGGCAGATCGCTGCCAGGAGCGTCTTGGCATTGAAAACAGGCTGGAGCTCTACGTGTATTCTGCGCCCCAGTTCAATGCGGCCTGCTTCAAGCCGGAGGATGGACGTGTGTACATCATGTTCTCGTCGTCTTTGCTGGAGGCGTTTTCTGAGCAGGAACTGCTTTTTGTCATGGGTCATGAACTGGGCCATCATGTTTACCGCCATCACGATATTCCGATTGGTTACATTCTGCGCGGCAAGACGCGCCCACCTGCCTCCTTGGCGTTGGATCTCTTCGCCTGGTCGCGTTACGCTGAAGTCTCTGCCGACCGGGCTGGCGCTTACTGTGCGGAGGACTTGCCTAGCGTCGCCAGGGCACTCTTCAAGCTAGCCTCCGGGTTGCGTGATGACAGGATAGTGCAGTTTGATCTGGATGAATTCCTGCGTCAGGTAGACGATATGCTGGCGCTCGGCGAACAACCCGGGCAGGGCGCGCCAATGCAGGACTGGTTCTTGACTCATCCGTTTAGTCCGTTGCGGGTAAAAGCATTGACGGTCTTTGATCGCTCGGTCCTTATGCGATCGGGCGGCATCGATAAACATGATCTTGAAGATCAGGTGCAGACCGTCATGGGGCTGATGGAGCCTGACTACCTCAAGGGTAAAACAGACGCGACCCGCGCCATGCGTAATCTTTTTGTTGCGGGAGCGATCGCTGTCGCAGATGCGGATGACGGAATTTCTGATAAGGAGCAAAAAGCACTGGAAGAGTTCCTCGAAGACGGCCTGGCGCTGGAGAAACTGGATCCGGAGCGTTTGCGGGAGCTCTTGCCAAAGCGTATTGACGCAGTTCGTGAGAAGGCAAGCCTCTCTCAACGAATGCAGGTCGTGCGGGATCTCTGCCTGGTTGCGGGAGTTGAACAGCCCGTTGCTCAAACTGAGAACAGGCTTCTAAACGATATTGCCCGGGATCTTGAATTGCCCGGAGACTTTGTCACCCAGTGCTTGGAGGCCTCACCTGAGCTGGATTGAGGCGTTGCGCCGAGCCTGAGAGTAGGTCGATCTGCCGAGCGTATCAGGGCCGCACTTTTTCAACTGCCAAATAGCAGTGCACGTAATCCATGGCGTGACCGTTGGGGTCTGAGGCTACCCGATCCTCATAGCGCTGATAGAACGCGTCTACAATCTGATGCCTTTCATCTGCCGGGCGAGCATCGTCCAGCCCGCTTAAGAAAACGGCCTCGCTCCACGATCTCAGGGTGGGGACATAACTTTTTGCAAATTCTTTTGCCGACATGGCACTTCCCGCTTCGTCAAATGCTCTGCGATACGGGCATCCGACGACTCCCGTCTTCGCTGAGACGAGCCTCAGTCCTGCCTGATAGACCGGTGAGTCACTATCCTTGAAGGGTGCGCAGAATTCTTCAACCGTTCGGTAGTACTGCGGAAAAGAGGTGTTGACGAATTCGGCCTGGGAGATCGTGCCTTCGTTACACATCTGCCCCCAAATGTCCGCGAAGGTGTCGAACATGTTGATACCACCGGTATTGCCAAGGTAGCGGCCTTCTTCATCAATCCCAAAATTCAGCATCACGAGCCACCCGCCAGGGCGTAACTCTTTGGCGCGAGCAACGAGAAGATCATTCCAGTTTTGCCGTGCCTGGTCGGCGTACGCGGTCAGTGTCTCCCCGTTTGCACCCACCATGTGCACATGATTCTCGATGGGGCAGGGCTTTTCGGATATGTAATGCATTGCGGTTGCCGAAAAGCCGATGTCCAGTGAGGCATCTGGCAAGAGTTGCCGGTGAAAGCCGATACCGCAGGCGCTCACAAACACGTTTTCGATATCGGTGAGATAAGTGCGGGCAGCTTGAGGGCCGACGCCGAGAAGATTCTTGAACAGGGCGCTGAAGTCGTTGCTTGGCAGATCGGTATAGGTTACCTGGATCTGGTTATCCGGAAAGCGTGAACGGATCTGTTCGATGCATTTTCTCAGGGCACTTTCCGATGTGCCACCATCGGCCGCACCAAAGTCAGCCAGAACAATCGGTCCACCCGAATCCGGCGTATTGATTGCATCCGCGGCTTCGACCAGCATCCCCGACGCGTTGTCGATGACATCTTTCGCGCCACGGGTACGTTGGCTGTAGTAGCCGCCGCCTTTCATGGCGATGGTTCGAGCAGTGCGCCCTGTCGTATTCTCTTTTTCTGTCATTATTTAATCCGTTAATCGATACTAGTGCGACCGCGGGAATCCTACCCGATATTAAACTTCGCAAGCAAAAAGTGAACGGTTCGTGCTCTGATTGGCACTATATCGTCGTTGTTTTGAATTATTAATGACTTAAGAAAATCTCTTTGTTGTCATGGGAATTGAGAGTTGCCATACTAGCCGGGTTGGCAAGGGAAACGCTTTCCCGACGCTGCATCAATAACTTAACTACCAGTTGAGGAGGAATTCATGGAAAGACGAGATTTTCTTAAGAAGGCAGGCGCGGGCACGGCCGTGGCTGCGGGGACCCTGGCGGCACCCGCAATCGTAAAAGCTCGCACAGAGATCGCCATGGTTACCACCTGGCCTCGGGATTTTCCGGGTCTGGGTACGGGTGCCCAGCGGTTTGCTGCGAGTTTGAGCGAACTTTCAGACGGTCGTCTGAATGTGACCTACTATGCAAGTGGCGAGCGTGTTAAACCCTTCGACTCCTTTGACGAAGTGGCCTCCGGGAACGCGCAGATGTACCACGCAGCGGACTATTACTGGAAAGGCAAGCACCCCGGTTGGGCGTACTTCACTGCGGTGCCGTTTGGTTTCGTCTACAGTGAGATCAACGCCTGGATTCACTGGGGAGGCGGCCAGGAACTGTGGGACGAACTCGCTGGCGAGTTTGGGCTTAAGTGTCTGACCTGTGGCAACACCGGTGTTCAGATGGGTGGTTGGTTCCGCAAAGAAATCAATTCTGCAGACGATCTCAAAGGTCTCAAGATGCGTATCCCCGGTCTGGGGGGAGACGTCATGGCAAAGTTGGGCGCTTCGCCCGTCTCTTTGCCAGGAAGCCAGATCTACGAAAACCTGATGTCAGGCGCCATCGACGCGACAGAGTGGGTTGGTCCCTGGAACGATTCCTACATGAAGTTCTATGAGGCAGCGAAGTACTACTACTTCCCGGGCATGCACGAGCCGGCCTCCATGTTGGCCGTTGGTATGAACAAGAGCTGGTGGGATGGTCTGTCCAAGACTGATCAGGCCCTGATTACGGCTGCTGCGCATCAGGAGAACGATCGCATGATGTCCGAGTACAACGCGAAGAACGGCGCTGCTCTGGATAAGCTGATCTCCGAGCAGGGTGTTCAGGTCCGTGAGTTCAACGATGATGTCTACGACGCCTTTGGTGAGGCAGCGGAAGAGGTCTTCGAAGAGGTGCGTGCTCACAGCGATCTGGCCAACAGAATTCACGAGAGTTTTGTTGCCACCCGTAAGGATGTCGGTCGTTGGATGAACCTGTCCGACCAGCCTTACCTGCGTCAGCGCAACCGTGTCCTTGGTGTTGGCGTCTGATCGTTGACCCAGGACTCAGACTGAGGTCAGGAAAAGCGGAGCCGAAAGGCTCCGCTTTTTTCTCAGCCCCTATTTCTGTCTGTTGATACAGTTAGCCAGCAAACCTGACAGTTCTGTTTCTCTGCTCTGAAATGGTTTCATCGACCAAAGGGCCATCGGCCACAGCTAATGTCATGCGGTTTTTCGCATGGCTGGTGCCGTTGTTTGGCCTGCTGTTCATTGTTCATAATTATCTGATTTTCTGGCAGGACTGGCCGGGCACGCTCGCTCTTATGCAGAGTTGGCAGGATGCGGAATCCGCGCCTTTTTCCGGTACGCTGCAGATTCAGGCCTGGTCTCAATTCGCCAGCTGGTTCGCGCTGGCAATACTGGTGGCGATTTACGCGGTCAGGCGACAAGACTCCCCTTTGCGCAGCGATGCCGAACGGCTTGGCGCAATAGCGGCTTTTATTATTCGAGGATGCTTTTGGGGCCTTGTCCTGATCGGCATCTTTGATATCGTTATCTCCTTTTTGCGGGTAGAGGAGTGGTTGGCGATCTTTGTGGGTGAGGACATGGCCAAGTCGCTTGGTCGGCCTATCTTCCGGGGATCATATGTGCACTATCCTCTTTTGGCTTTGGGTCTTCTGATCGCCCTTTTCACCAGAAGTCTGGGTTTCACCTGGCTCACGCTGATGGTGGTGCTTTCGGAATTCTCGATTGTGATCAGCCGCTTTGTGTACTCATACGAGCAGCCGTTCCAGGGAGATCTGGTACGCTTTTGGTACGCGGGACTTTTTCTTTTCGCTAGCGCCTATGCTCTTGTCACAGAGGGTCACGTACGGGTGGATGTCCTCTACACCAACTTTTCCAAGAAAGGAAAAGCCTGGGCTAACACCATCGGCGTAATCATATTGGGACTGCCGCTGTGCTGGGTCATTCTGATCACCGGCATGTGGAGCAAGGGCAGCAGCCTGAATAGTCCCCTGCTCAGTTTTGAGATCTACCAACAGGGCTTTGGTATGTATGTGAAATACCTGATGGTGGGTTTTTTGGTTATTTTTGCCATGTCGATGCTGTTTCAGTTCTGCGCGTATCTGCTTTCGAATATCGCGGATTTGTCGGGAGAGGCAGGTGACGAGGCCGACGCAGATACGCAGGCGCCCTCCGGCTCTGCCGTGACGGGGTAGGGCAAAACAATCATGGAAGTCTTCTTTCTTTTAGTTCTGTTTATCCTGATGATCGGAGCGCTCAGTTCTGGCTTTCCGGTTGCATTTGCGTTACCGGGCTCTTCGATGGTCGCCCTCGGGCTGGCAGCGCTCTTTGGCTATCTGGTGGAAGGCGATGTCAGTGCGTATTTTCTGGAAGGAGGACCCGTCGAATGGCTGACGGCGGGAGTGACCAATTTTAGGAGCCTGTATTGGGATGTTGAACGGGACACCCTGATCGCGGTTCCGCTTTTTATCTTCATGGGGATCATGCTCGAGCGCTCGAAGATCGCAGAAGATCTTCTGGTCACCATGGCTCAGTTGTTTGGCCCTATTCCCGGGGGTCTGGGCATATCGGTAGTTTTCGTCGGAACGCTGCTCGCAGCAACGACCGGAATTGTCGGTGCTACCGTCATCGCTATGGGACTGATCTCGTTGCCGGCGATGCTTCGCCACAATTACTCGCGACCGCTGGCTTCGGGCACGATCTGTGCGTCAGGAACGTTGGGACAGATCATTCCGCCTTCCATCGTGCTTATCTTGCTGGCGGATCAGTTATCGAGCGCCTCGGATATTGCTAGCACTGCCCGAAAGGCGATGTACAAAGATGCCACCGGTGAGTTCTCGATGCCGTCCGAGTTGGATATTGTGTCGACCAGTGCCGGCGAGATGTTCATGGGGGCATTCTTTCCGGGATTGGTACTGGTTGGCCTGTACATGCTTTACATCTTGGTGTCGGCGCTGATCCGTCCCAAGATTGCACCGCCGGTGCCTCGCGAAGGGAATTTGGATGGCCGCTTCTGGCTCGGAGTGGGTCTGTCGCTGATTCCTCCGCTGGCCCTGATTTTTGCTGTGCTGGGTTCGATCATTCTTGGCATTGCCACGGTCAATCAGGCAGGATCCATCGGCGCAATCGGTGCATTGATTATGGGCGGCTATCGCTTGGCGGCCGGAAAGCGGGGTGCCTACTTCCCGGCTATTCTGGCGGTGGTATCAGTCGCGGTGCTGATCATTACCCTGGAGATGGTTGAGATCAACGTTCGAACCATTTCTGAGCCTTCGGAAGTTATCGCGGTGACCGTGGCGACTCTTGCGGTGATTGGATTATGTATCTCGATCGCCATCAGTCTGTGGCGCGCCTACAAGATCGGGAATGTACTGAACGGTGTCATGATCGAAACCGCAAAAACCACCTCTATGGTTTTTATCATCTTGATCGGTGCAGCGATGCTGACTTCCGTTTTCCGGGGCTTTGGGGGCGAGGTTCTGGTCAAAGAGTTTCTGACGGGTTTGCCTGGGGGTTTCTGGACTCAATTCATCGTGGTGATGGCGGTCATCTTTGTCCTCGGATTCTTCCTGGACTTTATTGAGATTGCGGTCGTGGTCGTGCCGATTGTGGCGCCGATTCTTCTGATGGATCCAAGCGCCAACATCACCGCGGTCTGGCTAGGTGTGATGATCGGCCTCAATATTCAGACGTCATTCCTGACGCCGCCCTTTGGTTTTGCGTTGTTTTACCTCAGGGGCGTGGCCTCCAAAATAGTAAAGACCGTAGAGATTTATCGTGGTGTCGTGCCGTTTATCTTTCTCCAGTTGGTAGGTCTGGGGATCGTGGGTTATATGCCGAGTCTGGTGAACTATCTGCCTGCCCGAATTTATCTGACTTCGGAATCTTCTCCGCCTCCGATGAATCCGAAACTCCAGGAGTGTCTCGAGGATTATGTTTTTGAACTTTATGCGACTGAGGAACAGACACTGCTGGGAGTTGCCGATAAGTTAGACAGTCTTCGGATGGAATACCTGCCGGATTCTGTCGGCAAGAAACTGGAGTCGGCGGCATCCAATATCCGGTCGACGTTCCCGCTTGTGGAAGGGGTCAAATCATCGCATGAGGCGAGGAGTGACTTCGAAGAAGGCTACAGCACCCTTCATAAACAGGTGCGCTTTCTGCAGCGTAGGATCAAGCGCATTGATGCGAAGATCGAGGATGCGGATCAGGCGATTACCCGCTTCGATCGCGGTGAAGAGTCGGATCTCACCCGAGACGAGTTAGTGAGTGGGCGTAAGATGCTCATCGCGGAGCGTCAAGAGATTGAAGCCAGAATCCCATCCGAATGGGAGGCGCAGAATGCAGCTCACCTGACTCTTCTGAAGGACGACAAAAAGAAGGTCAATCAGTACCGCCGCAATGTGGATGACGGATACAACGCCCTCGTGGAAGTACGTAATCTGATCGCAGATACTCCAGCACTGATTGACATTGGCCCGGAATTGGATCGTCTCTATGCAGCGTTGCCAAAAATGGATTCGAAAGAAGCGCAAAGCGCGCTTAAGAAACTGCGGACCGAGTTGGGTCAAGTGGATGGCACAAGCAAGATCAAGTCCAAGCTGAACAAGAGTCGCAAGGCGTTTAAGGGCAACAACCCGGATCGCGAGAAAGCGCTTGGTGAGATGGAAAAAGCGATCGATTTGTACCTTGCTGAGGTCTCCTGGCGAAAGCAGGCATTCGCCGAACTGACGGCGCCATTGCTCGCAGTGGATGAAGCACTCAGGCCTACCATTGGGTTAAGGCAGCAGGCACAGATGACCGAAGAGCAGGCCCTGTATGCAGCCAGTTGCAACGCGGATCACAAAGACGTCTCTTTGAATTTCTAGCCACAGCATTCGGGCAGATCCCGGCTCTACGCTGTTAGACTTGGCACGAGTAGGTTCGTAGGTTCAGGTCTTATGGCTGCAGATTCCCCAGTTTCAAAATTGCTCGCGCGCGCCAGAGCGGCCCAGGCTGAATATGAGCTATTTGATCAGGCTCAGGTTGATGATGTCGTTGCCGCGATTGCGTGGACCATTCTTGAGCCTGAGCGCAATCGTTACCTCTCAGAGCGTGCGGTAGAAGACACCGGCCTGGGGGACGTTGACGATAAATTCCGGAAAAACTACCGCAAGACCCTGGGATTGCTTCGCGATCTCACGGAAGCGCCCTCGGTGGGTGTGATCTCAGAGGATTCTGAAAGGGGCATTATTGAGATTGCCCGGCCGGTTGGCGTTGTCGGAGCGATCACACCCTCGACCAATCCGGTGGCCACACCGACAAACAAGGTGATGAACGCCCTAAAGGGGCGTAACGCCATTATTCTCGCCCCCTCGCCACGCGGTGAAGCGGTTTGTGGAGAGTTGGTTGATCTTTTTCAGCAGGCGCTAAAGAAAGTAGGTGCCCCCGAGGACTTGGTGCAGAAACTGCCTCGACCCATCAACAAAGCAGATACCGAGACTTTGATGAAGACGGTGGATCTGGTGGTCGCGACCGGGTCGCAGAACAATATCCGCTCAGCTTATTCAAGCGGTACCCCAGCAGTGGGAGTCGGAGCGGGCAATGTCGCGGTGATCGTTGATGAAACCGCAGATCTCAACGAAGCGGCCCAAAAGATCATCGCCTCCAAGATTTTTGATAACGCCACGAGTTGTTCTTCAGAGAACAGTGCCGTGGTGCTGACATCGGTATACGATTCCCTGGTGTCAGCTCTTGAGTCACAGGGCGCAAAGCTGTTGACCGCTGATGAGCAGGAAAAACTGCAGCAGTTGATGTGGCCAGAGGGCAAGCTGAATTCGACCGTTATTGCGCGACCTGCCCACGAAATCGCCGAGATGGCGGAAATTGACTGCAGCGCAATGCCTGATGTCAAGGTCTTGCTCGTGCAGGAATGCCAAACCGGATCTGCCTATCCCTTTTCGGGTGAAAAGCTTTGTCCTGTTCTGACGCTTTATCGTGCCGAGGACTTTGATGGCGCACTGGCGCAGGTTGCCGAAATCTATGCGTATCAGGGTGCCGGCCACTCGGTGGGTATCCATACGGTCGATGATGCTCGTCCAATGCAGATTGCCATGGAATTGCCGACCTGTCGCGTTATCGTCAACCAGGCCCATTGCTTTGCCACCGGCGGGAGTTTTGATAATGCGTTGCCGTTCTCGCTCTCGATGGGATGCGGCAGTTGGGGAGGCAACAGCATCAGCGAGAACATGAATTACCGACACTACCTCAATACCGTCCGTGTTGTTCGCAGCATACCCGCACAGGAAGTCTCACCAGAGGAGCTGCTGGGGGATTACTGGGCGCGTCATGGGAAATAATGCGCCACTAACTTTTGCGGCGGTGCAAGACTGCAGCGCTCTGACCATCCGGGCTCTGATCGACACGTACGCACAAACCTCTCCCGAAAAAGGTTTCGCTGTCTTTCCGGATACAGGTTCAGAACTCAGCTGGTCTCAGCTCCAGGCAACCTGCCACACACTGAATGCCTACCTTCATTCTCTGGGGGCAGTGCCCGGAGATCGCATCGGCATGCTGAGTGCAAACGGCCAGTCCGCTCTTGAGTTCTTTTTGGGCTGCATGTATGGGGGCTTTACTGTTGCAACGTTTAACCCTGTGGCAGGAGATGCGGCCCTGCGTTATGTGCTCGATCATTCTGAAGTGAGGATTTTGTTCGCTGATGAGGGCAACGCCGATGCGGCAAACCAGATTTGTGAAGAAGCATTGCCGAATCTCAAGGTGATTCGAACCCGGGCCATCGAGTCTCTCGACTTTCACGATGTAGAGGCAGCCGGTGTTTGTGCCTCACCTGAGCCGCAGGATGATGCCTTGCTGATCTATACCTCAGGGACGACCGGACGACCCAAAGGAGTGATTCACTCTCATGCCAGCCTGCTCGCGGGCGGCGCAAACACCGCCGCCGCACATCACTTGACCTTGGAAGACCGCGCCCTTTGTGTTTTGCCGCTTTGTCATATCAATGGTCAGGTGGTTACGGTCATGGCACCGCTCATCAGCGGGTCTTCTGTTGTGATGCCTTCAAGATTCCGGGTATCGAAATTCTGGGACTGGGTGAGCCGTCATCGTTGTAGCTGGTTCAGTGCAGTGCCCACCATTATTTCCTATCTCCTTGGCGCAGAAGAGGCCGTTGCCCAGCCCGAGAAGGCAACCCTGAGTCATGTCCGTTTTGGACGCTCTGCATCGGCCGCATTGCCGCCGGCTGTGCACACGGCATTCGTTGGGCGTTTCGGCATCCCTCTCGTTGAGACGATGGGCATCACCGAGACCGCTGCACCCATCCTGTCGAACCCTCTTAATCCCAAAGCGCACCGGATAGGCTCACCGGGAAAGAGCTGCGGCAATGAGGTTCGAATTGCAGATGACCACAATGCAGAGCTTGAGCCCGGTCGTGAGGGAGAAATCCAGATCCGCGGTCACAACGTCATGAAGGGTTATCTGAAAGACGCTGAAAAGACTGACGAAGCGTTCACCAGTGATGGCTGGTATCGGACTGGAGATCTCGGCAAGATGGACGAAGACGGGTATGTCTTTGTGACGGGCAGGATAAAAGAGTTGATTATTAAAGGAGGGGAGAACATCGCGCCGAGGGAAATCGACGACGTGCTGTATCAGTTTCCCGGTGTGCTGGAGGGCGCCGCTGTCGGGATCGCAGACACGCGTTATGGAGAAGAGGTGGCCGCGTGTGTTGTGGCAAGCCCCGGCAACCTGATTGATGTCGACGAATTGCGCGCACATTGCGAGAAAAATCTTGGCGCCTTCAAGACGCCCAGTGTGTTTCATCTCATGGAGACGCTGCCAAAAGGGCCGTCCGGAAAAATTCAGCGGCTTAAACTCGTGGATGAGATCAGTCAGTCAGGCGCAGACGACGCCTGACAGCAATCGGATAAGCGCAAAGCGATATGGCGGCCGATAGTTTCCTCAGCACTGCGCAGGTCGTTTGCCCCCCTGAGCTTTTGGATCGTGCGTCAGGCAAAGTGGCTGCAGTGACTGCAGTTGTCGGATCCGATCATGTAATCGCTCTGGAGAGCGTCCGTCAGGCCCAGCAAGCCGGACTGATCACGCCGATCCTGATCGGAAGCCGGGCCAGAATTGAAGCGGCAGCTCAAGAGATTGATTGGGACGTGTCAGGCTTTGAAGTAGTCGAAGCAAAGAGCGAGACGGCGGCGGCCGAGGCAGGAGCACAGCTGGCATCATCAGGTGCAGTTGCGATGGTCATGAAAGGGCACGTGCACTCAGATACTTTTATGCGTCCGCTTCTTGCAAAAGACGGGGGCATACGGGGCAAGGGTCGGCTGTCCCATGTATTTCATATGACGGTGTCCGGCAGCAATCAATCGGTCATGCTGACTGACTGCGCGCTTAACGTCGTTCCCAACGTCAAGACCCGAATCGCGATCGTGGAGAATGTAGTCACACTGGCGCACAAGCTCGACATAGAAAATCCTCGCGTCGCGCTCCTTGCTGCGTCAGAGTCTGTCAGCACTGCGATGCCTGTGACCGGGGAGTGCCGGAAAATAGCCGAGCATTTCGAGAGTGCCAGGCGGAGTGCTGAAATATTCGGGCCGCTGGCGTTCGATAATGTGGTGTCTACTGATGCTGCCAAGATGAAAGGCATCGATCATCCCGTCGCGGGCCGAGCTGACGTGGTGGTGGTGCCGAATATTGAAACCGGCAATGCCCTCTTCAAGATGATGGTCTATTTCATGGGCGCCTGTGCGGCAGGTATTGTGCTCGGTGGCAAGGTACCCATTTTGTTGACAAGTCGTGCTGATCCACCGCAAGCCAGGTTAGCCAGCGTTGCCCTGGGTGCCATTTCTGCACAATAGATAGAATAGTCTTGCCAGCCGCCTCGGCAGAGAAATAGTTCCAGATTAAAGGGGATCGTTATGAGGATTGCCGTCGGAGATACCATACCCGAAGCGACCGTCTATGTAATGGGGGAGTCCGGCCCCGAGTCCAGAATCTCTACAGACCTTTTTGTTGATCGCAAAGTGGTGTTGTTTGCCTTGCCGGGCGCCTTCACCCCGACGTGCTCGGCAAAGCACCTGCCGGGATTCATTGAAGCAGCTTCAGACTTTAAAGAAAAAGGCGTAGACGACATCATCTGCCTTTCCGTGAATGATGCGTGGGTAATGGATGCCTGGGGAAAGGCGCAAGAGGCGCAGGGCAAAGTCACCATGGTGGGAGACGGCAATGCAGAATTGAGCCGAGCCATGGGATTCGCCTCAGATATGAGCAAATCCGGATATGGAGAGAGGTCGATCCGCTACGCAATGGTAGTGGATAACGGCGTTGTGATACACCTCAATGTTGAGGCCCCAAAAAAATTCGAGGTCAGTGACGCACAGACCATGCTCGGGTTGGTCTAGCGCTCACAATAGCGATGAGAGTTCAAGCCTGATTTAGGGCGGTCGCTACACGATCACATCAGCGATAGTCTTGGGGTGGTCCGTGATCTGCTCGTATCCGTCTTCGGTAATGATGAAGCTGTCACCGACCTGCGCACGAAATTCTCCCGGGACGGTCACTGAGCCATCAACGGCGAACACCATGCCGGGCTGCAGCACTGTTTTATCTCCAAATACCAGTTGCGGCCGTTCGAGAAAACTGAATCCGGTTGCGCGCCCGCAGCGAAAAGGATATTCAAAACCCGCTGATTGAATGACTTCAGCGTAGGCGGCATGGACCTCTTCGGCGAGCACGCCCGGCCCCAGAACCGAGAGCGCGGCAGCCTGGCTGTCGACAGCCGTTTTATACGCTGCTTCCTGAGAATGGTTTCCGACCTCACCAATCCAGAAAGTGCGATCGAATCCCAGTTTGAATCGATGAAAATCGGTCATGCCGCAAAAGCATAAAAAGACCGGTTCACCATATTTAAGCGCTTTGGTGCTCGCCCGGTGATGGGTCATGGTGATCTCCTGCCCGGACGCAAGGATCTGCATGAAGTGAATACTGGGAGACATTTGCGAGCCTGCGTAATGGGTTCGCAGCAATTCAGCAGCCTTGTGAGTTCCGGCAGTGGTGGCCGCGAGCGCAACTTCGTACTCGGCGACCCCTTCCTTGATGGCGCTGCGGCCCGCTTCCATCATGGCGATACCTACCTCGCCTGCATGCCGGGCGATCTTGAGTTCTTCCGGCGATTTAATCATCCGCATATCCGAAACGATCGGCGTGAGATCGCGATAGCGTTTTGGCTCAACAATCGAGTCAATAAACGTGCGCACGGGTGGCGGGATGAGATTGGGCTCTATCCCGATCGCGGCTGTTGCCCCCAAGAGGCCGGGTAGGGCTTCTCGCCATTCAGCCCCCATACCGTCATTCCAAAGCTCAATTCGGTCGACCACAGCGAGAGATTCGGCGAGAGACTGCTCCATGGTGGGGGTAATCAGTACCGTTTCACCCTCTGCTGAAACCACCAGTAGAGTCGGGCGCCCGAAGTCCATGTGCAGGTAGCCGTAGTAGCCGCTGTAGTAGTAGACGCTGTCGTCGTCGGTGATGACCGCGGTATCTACCCCGGAATCGGCCAGTCTTTTGCGCAACTGGTTAAGCCGTCCGGAAAAAAGTTCAGGAGAGTTCATTTTAGTTCGGGTTGTGTATCAGTTTGATGCTGTGACTGGGTTCTGGATGCGATGAGCAGGCTAATCAGGCCAATGAGTCCAAGCGATATTGTGACTATGAAGAGCGCATCGTAGCCATATGAAGCCCAGATTATTCCACCAAGCGCGGGTGCGAGAGCAAAACCCCAGACGAAGAAAATTGAGACAAACGCTGAAACTGTGCCGAAGTTATCCCGCCCAAGCATCTGCGCTGTGATCAACGGTTTGGTAATACTCTCAATACCGACACTGGCACCCTGTAGAAGGATAAAGATGCCAAGAAATACGATGGAGTAACCGGCCAGTGCCAGACTGCCGCTGGCAACAGAGAGGCTGACCAATGCCATGGCGCAGATGCTGACCAGTGAGGTGTGCTTCTCGAGGGGGAGCACCACAAGGCGACCAATGATTTGAGCAACGCCAATAAAGGATGCAGCAGCGATGGCATGATGAGGCTGCACACCGCGGCTTTCGATGAGCGGCAGACTGTGACTAATAATCATTCCGTGGTTGATCGAAACCGATGCGAACAGAGTTGCAAGCGCCCAGAAGCCAGGTCGTTTCAAGACGGGTGACATGACGGCCCTGAAACCGGGTCTCACAGCGGATGGGGACCTCTGAGGTTCAGCGGTAGCGTTGTCAGATGAGCCATACCAGAGCAAAGGCGCCGCTATGAAACCAGTACTCGCTGCAAAGAGCCAAACGCTGGCCTGCCAATGGATGAGATCGGTGATCGCATTTGCGATGGGAAAGCAGATGGTTCCGGCGAATCCTGCCATCAAAGTAATCATAACGATCGGCCGTTTGGCTTCCTTCTGATACCGACGCGTCAGGTAGGCAAAGCACGGTTCGTACAGGCATCCGGCCATGGCCAAACCCATGCCGAGCCAGATCAGATAGAACTGTAAGAGCGTGGATATGTATGGCAGGCCAGCTAGTAGTATTGCACCGAGGACCGCACTGCCTGATAAAAGCAGATGACTTTTCCCTTGATCAATGATTCTGCCTGCCAACACGCCGGCAAGAGAGGCCACAAATAGCGCCCCCGAAAAAGCAAAAGTCAGGTTTTCTCGATTCCAGTCGAATGCGCCCTCCCATCGCACTAAAAGAGCCGGAAAAATATAAAAAAGACTCGCCCAGCAGAGTGTCTGACCTATGCCCAGCGCCCAGAGTTTTGGATTTTTCCAGACGGCAGGTTTTCTATTCATCCACGAGAGTGATGTTTGGCTAGGCCCAATGAGCTCGGTGTGCTTCAGCGTGCGGCATCAGAATCAATCGCCCTGAGCGGTTGAAAATGACCGCGGTATCTACCCCAGCTGCTGACAGTTACTGCCGGAGTGTATCGAGCCGTTGAGTGAGGAGTTTAGAAGAGGCCATGACGTTATCTTTTAGTTTTTGGCACTATGGAATGAAAATGACTAGTCAGCTCAACTATTTCTTGAGAGCCGTCTTGAGATCAAAATCTGCTGCCAGGAGGGATGCCCGACTGATGACACGACCGTCTGACAGCGCTTTTCGACAAAGGGCGTGATAGGCCGGCCAGTTTATCGTCTCCAGAGCGCACAGATTGTCCTCAGAGTCGAAACAGAATGCAGCCGCTTGTGGAGACTGGGCTCCCTCAATTATGACGACTTCATTTGCGTCCTGACTGACCCCCGCCATTTGTAGTTTTATATTGCCCTGATCAGACCAGAACCATGGCAGTACTCGATAGGCAGTAGATTCACCTGACAGGGTCTTGGCAAGCGTCCGGGCTTGATCATTCGCATTCTGCACAGACTCGAATCGTCGACGGCTACCTCCAAAATACGGGAAGCAGGCTACATCGCCGATCGCATAGATGCCGGGGGCAGAGGTTTCCAGATGTTGGTCAACGTCGATTCCATTGCTGGTCGAAAGACCAGCGCAGGCTGCCAGTTGAGTGCGGGGTATGCTACCGGCGCCCAACAGCACGAGATCTGCATCAACAAAACCTTTATCCGTCGAGACCCCCTCGGCCGAGATGGAGTCAATCGAAGCAGAGTCGATAATCCTGATTCCGGCAGCCTCGTGAATTTCGCGGATTCTTTGCGCTAACTGTGGGGTGAGGGAGCGGCCGAGAATTTGCGAAGCCGCCTCTATCACTGCTACTTCTTTGCCTGCAGCGGCTGCCGCCGAGGCGATCTCCAGGCCAATAAAGCCGCCGCCGATAACGGCGACCGAGTCGGCACTTTTCAGTTTTTCATAAACATCTCTGGAATTCTGCAATGAGTAAAGACAAAGTGCGTGCTCAACGCCTGGGATGGGGAGGTGCCTAGGCTCGGACCCTGTCGCAATAATCAGTTTTTCAAAACGGATTGATTTCTTGGATTCGAGCGTGACCTGTCGGACGGCGGGATCTATGGATGAAACGGTCTCACCAAGCAAAAGATCAATTTGCTCGTTCTCGTAATAGTCTGCAGCACGCAATAAGGAGAAATCGGCCGGCACCCCCTCAATCGCATACTTTTTTGAATTTGGGGGCCGGTGGTAGGGGAGGTCGTTTTCTGTGCCGATAATGGTGATCGGTCCCGAATGACCCAGATCACGAAGACTGGCAGCACATTGAATAGCGGCATGACCTGTGCCAATAAATACGATAGCGTTCATTAAAGTCAGAATTCCTCAAGAAATTTAGCCAGCGGCCGCGTCACCAACCGCCGAATCGCTCCGGCGAATTCAGTACTCCGCCTAAAGAGTGATTCTGGCATTTCGCGCCGGCCACCGTAGACCTTTTTCACGGATGTCAGTCTACCAATGACCAATCAAGATGCCGAAGTCTTCCTCATTGCGCTGCGGCCCTCTCGCCATCAACTCATCCATGGCGGTTTCGGTCCTGACTTTCAGGGTTCGCTGCCAGCCAAACAACTGCTCATGAAGTTGCTCTCGAATATGGCTGAGCGAAGGATCTATCCCTAGGTCGATAATCTCGTCAGGATCGTCCGCAAGATTGAAGAGCTGTGGCCGGAATTTCTGATGCAGCACGTATTTCCAGGTGGGGGTTCGGATGATCCATGCACGACAGTCATAGGGGTGCATCTCAAGGCGTTGACGGGGTCCACGGCTACCAAAATCAATTTCACTGATCGCAAATTCGCGCCACGGCAGGGTCGGATTCGATTCGTGCAGCAGCGGAAGCAGCGAGCGACCTTCGAGATGTCGTACGGAGAGCGGGCCTCCCGCACTCTCGACAAAAGTGGGGACCAGGTCGATCGATTCAACCAGATGATCCTGCATAAGACCCCGGGTAGTATCGGCCGGGGTTGAGGGATCGCTGATGATGAGCGGTATGCGTATAGAAGGGTCGTGATAGAGATCCTTTTCGCCCAGCCAGTGATCGCCCAGATAGTCGCCGTGATCGCTCGTCAGCACGATCATCGTGGAGTCCCTTAAGCCCTTTTGCTCAAGTTTTTCGAGCACCCGTCCAATATGATGATCCAACTGCTCAATAAGCCCCATGTAGGTTGGGATGACGGTTTCCCGAACCTCGTCACGAGAAAAGTTTTGACTGTAGTCTTCAGCCATGAAGGCCTGAAAAACAGGATGGGCGTTTTCTTTTTCTTCGTTGCTTCGCACCGCAGGCAGTACTTCTTCCGCACCATAGAGTTGGTGATAAGGTGCTGGTGCCAGATAAGGCCAGTGCGGCTTGATGTAACTAAGGTGCAGGCACCAGCGATCGTCGGCTTGTAGATTATCGAGGTACTCAATTGCCCGATTTGTGGTGAACGCTGTCTCGGAATGCTCCTCAGGTACTCTGGCTGCGAGATGGGCGTTACGCATCTGCCAGCCGCTGACAATTTTGCCTTGCTCATTAATCGCGCTGTTGGCCCAGGATTCCCACGGGTTCTCCGCATCCAACCCGTGACTCTGGAGGTATTTGTTATAACCGAGGTCGGACGGGAGGACCGGATCCGGATAGAGTCCTTCTAAGATTTCATAGGGCGCAAATCCGTTGTGGCGAAGGTATTTTTGTTGATCCGAGCCTGACGTTATGCCAAAGCGTTGCGCCGAGACCTCATTAAACGTGCCTTCCGATTTTCCGATTACGGTTGCCGGCATCCCGATGTTCCGCAGGTGGTCCCCAAGCGTCAGTTCACCGATGCGAAGAGGGTCTTCGTTGGCCATCACCCCGTGCGATGACACATATCGGCCGGTATAGAAACTTGCTCTGGAGGGTCCGCACAAGGGATCCTGGCAGTAGGCGTGATTGAACCGCACACCCTGTGCTGCCAAGGCATCGATGTTTGGCGTCCGGATATAGGGATGCCCATAACAAGACAGATAATCTGCCCGCAGCTGGTCACACATGATAAAGAGGATGTTCATTGGAGCCAACCTTTTTTTGACGGGCTAAGTATATGCGCCTCTATTGCGGCTTAGGTCGGCGATCCGTTCGATGAACCGACAGTGCCAAGGTTAATTGAGTCGATGCTGCATATGAAGGAAGTGGCATCCAGTGTAGTATCACGGCCGGATCCTCCGCTCATCGGAAGTTTGGTGTTTGACTTCCGTATCAGATCAGCGCGCCCAGAAACCACACTTGAACCTCAAAGCCGTTCTTAATCTGCTGCTCGCAATGTTCTGCATCTCGATCATGGATACCGTGATCAAGATGCTGAGCGACGGATACGCTCTGCATCAGCTCGTGTTTATCCGTGCTGCGGTCAGCGTGGTTATTCTGTTGCCGATCCTACTCCGTCACGGTGTCATGGCGCTTAACACCCAACGGCCGGGCGCGCATCTTCTGCGCGGCTCGCTGCTGGTGATGGCCAACATGACGTTCTATACCGGGCTCGCCAGTTTGCCCCTGGCGCAGGCTTCAGCCGTTGTGTTTTTTGCGCCTGTCATCATCACGGTGTTTTCCTGGTATTTTCTTGGAGAGGAGTTCAGCCCTTTTCGATGGCTGGCAGTGCTGTTGGGCTTAACCGGCATGATGCTGGTGGTGCAGCCGTTTAGTGTTGAGATCGAGCTCGCCTATCTTTGGCCGCTCGCCGCCGCCTTTTGCTACGCTGGTTTTACCACCATAACGCGGCATATCGGGCGAACGGAATCAGCTCCCTTGCTGGCGGTGACGGCCCAGGGCGCTTTCCTGCTCGCGAGTGGCTTGATCGGCCTTAGTGTTGGGCATGGCCAGTTCGCGGGCTTTGCGGACCCCGGCATTGAGTTCTTATTGCGCGCGTGGCGCTGGCCGTCCCCGGGAGATGTCGTTTATCTTGCAGGGATCGGGGGATTGTCGGCCATTACCGCGCTATCGCTTTCCTTTGCCTACCGCAGCGCGCAGGCATCATTCCTCGCACCATTTGAATATGCGATTCTGCCGTTGGTGTTGCTCTGGGGTTATCTGGTGTTCAGCGAGTTTCCCGACGCGCTCGCGCTTTTCGGTATCGTGTTGATTGCTATCGGTGGACTGGTGGTCTGGCTGGATGGAAAGCGCCAGGCGTGCCACCAAGCAGTGCGGGCTGCGTCCGCCGATCAAGGCTCCAGAAAATGAAAGCTTGCCTGTTCGGCAGGCAGTTGTTCCTTGCCGAGGATGTAGTCTGCAGCCCGTTCTCCGATCATCTGGGTAGGTGCATTAAGATTGCCGCTCACAATATCCGGCATCACTGACGCATCGACTACCCGAAGGTGATCCACACCGTGTACCCGAAGTTGTCCATCCACCACGGCAAGGTCATCGTGACCCATGCGGCAGGTACCGCAGGGATGGTAGTCGGTTGAACTGTAGCCGCGAACCCAGGCTTCAAGCTCACGGTCGGTTTTTGCTTCCGGCGCCGGATTGATCCGTTCGCCACGAAATTCATCAAAGGCCGGCTGCGTAAGAAGCTCCTGCATCACCTTGAGCGCCTCTACAAGTTCTCTTGTGTCGTCGGGATGACTCATATAGTTAAAGTGAGAGGCGGGCCGGTCATGTGGATCGTCCGATCGAAGTTTGACCTCTCCACGGCTCTTGGGCCGGAGTTGGTCACAGGACAATACGTAGCCCTGCTGAAGCCGGATTTTCCGGTTATGCCAATCGCTGTAGACCGGCGTAAAGTGATACTGAAGGTTGGGATGCGTCACCTGATCATTGCCAAAGACAAACCCGCCCATCTCCCAGATGTGAGAAGCGCCGATGCCTGAGCGGGTGGCCAGCCACTTGAGGCCGATACTCAGTTTTTTCATGGGGTGCGTCAGAGTGTGAAGCGTGATGGGTTCCTTGCAGTAATACGCGCTATCGATGCTGAGATGGTCCTGCAGGTTCTGACCGACGCCCGGCAGGTTAATCTGCGGCGTGATGTTCATTGCATTCAGGGTGTCGGCTGACCCGATCCCCGACAGCATCAGGAGTTGGGGGCTCTTGATGGCGCCGCAGCTGACGATGACCTCTTTGGCGGCAAAGGCCTGTTTGACCTGGCCGTTGACTTCATACTCAACGCCGCGCGCCTGGTTGTTTTCAAGAATGATGCGGCGAGAAAGGGCCCGGGTCTGCAGCGTCAGGTTCGAACGCTTGAGCGCCGGTTTCAAGTGCGCGACTGCAGCGCTGCTGCGGCGTCCATAACGGGTGGTGCTGTCGAGCCGGGCGATGCCTTCTGGCTTGTAGCCGTTGAGATCATCGGAAGTGCCTTGGCCAGACTGCTCTCCGGCTTCATGGAGCGCGTCAAAAAGAGGATTCTGTAAGGTGCCTTGTGTGACCCCAAGCGGGCCGCTGCCACCGCGCCAGGCGTTTGCACCCCGGTCTGAGGACTCGCACCGCTTGAAGTAGGGCAGACATCGTTCATAAGACCAGTCAGGAAGGCCAAAGTCATTTGCCCATCGGTCGTAGTCCATCGGGTGGCCCCGCATATACACCATCGAGTTGATCGAGGAGGAACCGCCAATCACCTTACCTCGAGGCAGTTCTATTCTGCGGTCATCGCACTCAGGTTCGGGTTCACTGGTGTAGTTCCAGTTGATGCTGGGATCTTTATAGGCGTGGTAGACCCCGGCCGGAATGTGGACCATCAGTTTGTGATCCATCGGCCCGGCTTCAAGAATTAATACCTTATTCTGGGAGCCTTCGGTCAGGCGGTTGGCAAGTACACAGCCCGCAGAACCCGCACCAATAATGATGTAATCGTATTCGGACAAAACTTATTCCCCAAGACGTGTGACTGAACTCTAAACGAATTTTAATCCGCGGCGGTATCCGCACTGTGGTAAAACAGTTCACATTCTATGGTGGGACTTTTTCCTGCTCGGCCTGAATTCAATGAGTCTCATCAGGCCAAAGCATGACTGTTGGAACGGAGCATGATTAAAGCCTTTTACAAATCGCGGCAATGGGCACTTTGGGCCTATGGCGGCGGTGCGCTGCTGATGTCGTCGCTGTGGCTGCAGGTTCAGATGACGGTTGCCATCAACGAGTGGTACGGCCGTTTTTATGATCTTTTGCAAAACGCCGCCAGTTTCTCCGATAAGCCCCAGGACGGCATTGATCAATTCTTTGCCGAACTGATTTCCATCCAGTACGTTACCACCGGTTTTGAGGGTACGCCGTCATTTGTTGTCATTGCGTTCCCGTACGTTCTGCTCGCGATCTTTACGGGCTGGTTTACCCGGGTTTATGGTTTGCGCTGGCGCGAGGCGATCACCTTCAACTACATTCCCCGCTGGCGTGCGGTTGAGCACGAGATAGAAGGCGCGTCGCAGCGGATACAGGAAGACTGCAACCGCTTCGCCCGCATTGTTGAATCGTTAGGTCTGCAGATCGTGCGGGCGGTGATGACCCTTATTGCCTTTATTCCGGTGCTCTATGGTTTGTCAGACAAAGTGGATGTCCCGATATTGCGCGATATTGAGGGATCTCTTGTGTGGGGCGCTTTGGTAATATCGATTGGGGGCCTTTTCATCTCCTGGTTTGTGGGCTGGAAACTGCCGGGGCTGGAGTACAACAACCAGAAAGTAGAAGCGGCGTTTCGAAAAGATCTGGTGTTGGGCGAAGACGATAAGGTCAACTATGCCGACCTTGGGAAACTCCGGGGATTCTTTAAAGACATCCGGCGCAACTACCACCGGCTGTATTTTCATTACGGCTACTTTGATGCCTGGTCTACCTCTTATGACCAGTTTATGGCCATCGTGCCGTATCTCGTGATGGGGCCAGGGCTCTTTACCGGGATGCTGACCCTGGGCGTGATGGTTCAGGTGTCCAATGCCTTCTCAAGGGTCCACGGCGGTTTTTCACTCTTTTTGAATAACTGGACGACGATTACGGAATTGCGCTCTATCTGGAAGCGTCTGCATGAGTTCGAGGCTAACCTCGACCGTTATGAGGCCACGGCGACTGCCTGAAGCGAACATCTGCAAAATCTCAGGCGAATTCGGAGCAAAAGGGTACAGGTGAGATAAATTAAAGAACATCGAGTGCGAACCGGTAGAGAATATTTCTTTGTTTGAGGAGGAAAGTCTTGGAAAAGCACATCTTTCAAAAATACCGCGCTCTTTTTACTATCCTCAGACTACCGGAGCGTTTCTATATACGTGTTTTTGCTAGCGATGACTGATTCGATTCAAGATCAGAAAAAGGCCCCGTATCAGGACTTTGCAGAACGCCTGATAGACGCCATGTTGGAAGCAGGATATGGTGCGCGTGAGGGAAGTTGGTCTCGCCTGCCTGTCGAGATTGAACCCTTACGTCGAGAGGCTCAGGCCAAGAGTCTGACGACCGCGCGGAAATATCTGGAAGGCGAGGCGCTGCCGAGACGCCATCGACTGCTTCGGATCGCAGAGTGGCTGAATGTAAATCCTGAATGGCTTTCCAGCGGGTTTGGTCCGAGAAACGCCTCCGACGAGTCAGCGCCAAGAGAAGACCTGCCTGCCGAGGCGCTGGCGCTGGCGCGTGCCTGGGCAGCATTACCGCGTCATTACCGTGAGCCAATCCGCTCCTGGGTCATCATGGCATCGATTGTCGATGGTCTGCCTGAGGACAAAAAGGAACTCCCCCCTGCGGCCGCCGGCCTTGAAAGGCGGCGACGGCCCCGCAGTGGTCAGGAATAGCACGGATCCAAAGATTCAGCCCCAGGCGTCCGGCGAGATGAGTGGCAGCAGGATGAACAAACCCAATCTTTAGAATCTTGTCAGAGCAGAGTTCGTGGTCTACGGCAACCTTAATTGCCCTTTCTATGTTGAACTGCACCGAAATGTTTTCGCCTGCACCGAGCTCAAGCCGCGGGCCGGAACACGGTTATTACTCAGCAAGTTGGCGGGTTTCCGCGGACGTTATCAGGATGTCACTATCGGAAGTGGGCAATCGCATCGTTTCGCCGATTGTCCGCAGCACCTGGCCACTAGGAGTTCAAGTAATTGAAAAATATATTAAAAAATAAATTTAGTGGGACTTAAATTTGGTACTTCTATCGGTTACCCCGCCACGGGATAACAAAGCATCTTAAAAAGACATAAAAAGAGACAAATTTGACTTAAATAAAGATATCCCTTAACTTGTCGACAGATTTTTGGGCTATGACCTGTTTAGAGCAAAATGAATAGGGGACTTTCGAAAAATTTACAAACGTCTTTAAGCGCCGGCGTTGCCTGGCGAGTGGCGCTCTTGTGCGCCCTTATCTGTGTGCTGGGAGTGTTTTCGGCGACCCGTTATGGGGACGATTTGATCCGCAAGATAGTGGGTGATCGTGAAACGGTTGAGCATGCGCGGGTCCTTATCGAGGCCGATCTTGTTGCCAAGCTGGATGAGTTACTGGGAAGCCTGTCGCTCCACCAAAAACTCGTAGCTCTCGACAGGCAGCTTGCCAGTGACCCGCCTGCTGTCGATTCTGATGTCCATAGTGCATCGCGAGAGATTCTCGCCCGCGTGTCTTCCCGACTTAACCGTCAATACCACGTGTTTCGTTCCACCATGGAGCAGTTGCCCAAGAGTACGGATCTTTTTACGCACTTCCTCCCTCAATATGATGACATCCAGGCGAGGCTGTGCGCTGATCTCGAGTCGCTGGAAGCTCCACTGCTCACCATCACTCGCGGCTCTTCGACAGCAGCCCCGCTACAACAGCATGATCTGATACGCGACACACTGTCTCGCTATCAACTGATCGTGTCACAGGTTTCCAGCCGGGCCAGTCTTGCTCTAGAGCGGACAATTGCGGTTGGAGCTGATCAACTGCTCTTCTTCATCCAAGCAGTGATTATTGGGCTTGCAGTATTGATGTCCGTATTTATTGTGCTGCTATTGCAGTGGCGAGATCGGGCTCGGGTTCGAGAGAGTGCTGCGGAGGCTTACGAATCTCTTGTTGGGGTCATGGAGTTCATGGACCCCTCCTGGGCAATCGATACCTCAGGGACCGTGATCTATTGGAATCGAGCGGTTGAGAAACTGACGGGAATCCCGGCCGACGAGATGATCGGGAAAAGCAATCATGAATATGCATTGCCATTCTATGGAGAGCGCCGCAAGGTGCTGATTGATCTTATCCTCGAGTGGGATGAGACGATTCAGGAAAAATATGTGTTCATTGACCAGCTTGAGGATGGCTCGATCTCTGCGGCATCATTTCACCCCGATCTCGGCAGTGGTTCCTATCTTGCAAGCTCTGCCCAATTGCTGAAATCCTCAAGCGGCAAAGTGATCGGTGCGATGGAAACCGTCAAGGACATTACCGAGCAAAAACAGTCCCAAGAGGAACTTTTCAAATTAAAAGGGGAGGGGCAGCAAGCCTTGCGTCTTGCAGAAGAGCGACTCTCGGCACTGCAAAGTGTTCGCGAGACATCAGCAGACGCCATGATCACTTTCGATGCAGAAAAAAATATTCGGTCTGCTAATCCTGCAGTAGAACGAATTTTTGGATATTCGCCGAGTGAGTTGATCGGCCGGTCAATGCGGATGATCTGCGACTCGGACTGCCCCACTTCGACGGACCAGGATGAACCTGTGGAGCTTGAGGGTCTCCATAAGGATGGCTCGCGGTTTCCGATCTCTGTCTCGGTATCTCAAATTATTGAAGACGGAAAAGCGGCCACACTGGTTACTATTCGGGATCTTCGTGCAGTACGAGAGCAGGAAAAACAGATTTCTCATCTTGAAAGTTTGCTTTCTCTGAAATCCTTCGATTTTATTGATCAGGGAATCTCTGTCTTTGATCGCGATCTGAAACTGTTGAGCGCCAATCAGGCTTTCCTCGATCTGCTGGAATTTCCCGAGGAATTCCGTATGCCAGGAACCCCTTTTGACGCGATGCTGCGCTTCAATGCCGAGCGCGGTGAATATGGTGAGGGTGATATTGAACAGCAAGTGCAGGACCGACTCGCATTGGCGAAGAAATTTGAACCGCATGAATTTGAAAGAACCCGAAAGGACGGCGTCATCATCCATATCGCCGGCACTCCAATTGACGAAGGCATCGGCGGGTTCATTACGGTATACACCGATGTTACAAGAGCGCGCAGATATGAAGAGCAACAGCAGCAGGAGATCAAACAGCTCGAGTCGGTCCTCCATCTGGAGGCGATGGACCACATCGGTGTAGGGGTTGCGGTCTATGATGACGATTTAAAGCTGATTCGGGCAAACCATGCCCACAGGGATCTTTATGACTTTCCTGAAGCTTTGCTCGAGCCCGGAACACCGGCTGCATCTCTGGCACGTTTTCTTGCTGAGTTGGGCGCTTATGGCGAAGGCGACGTCGATGAACAGGTCAATCAGGTAGTCGAAGCCCTATCGTCACGAGAAGAGCGAAGAAGGGATCTGCGTCTTCCTAGTGGCCGCATCATTGAGATTCGGTCTAATCCTCTCGAGGGCGGTGTGGTGCTTGTTCATACCGATGTCACTGATGCTCGAGAGGCGCTGCGCAAAGCCAGAAGTACTGATCCTGTCACTGGCCTATTCACGATTGAAGCCGTTACAGAGCGCGTGGAAAGGTATTTTCCCCAACTCCAGGAAAGGGGTCGGCAATCAATCGGGATACGACTACAGATCGACCGCTTCGGTATGGTGAATGAAATCTATGGCCAGAATGTCGGTGACCAGCTTCTAAAGCAGGTATCACAGCGTGTGCGTGGTGTTGCGAGTGATGATGCAATTGTGGGTCGTGCTGGAGGCAATGAACTGGTTTTGATCGATGAGGCGATTGATGCGTCCAATATGGCGAATTCAGTGGTTAAGGTGCTCCGCGAGGCAATGAGGCCGCCGTTCTACTTTCGAGCCCCAGACGGTACGCGACAGAACATCTCTCTCACATTGAGCGGGGGAATCGTGTGTTTTCCACAGAACGGAACGGAACTGGATGATCTTATTAATAAATCCCGACTCGCAATGCAGTATGCAGCCTCTCAGGGTGGAGACTCTTTTAGGTTCTTTGACTGGAAAGCCACCCGCCGGCGCTTCACCAGTGACCGTATCAGCATTGAAAATGATCTTCGTACCGCGATTGAGCAGGGTCAGTTCTTCCTGCATTATCAACCTCAGATTGAACTTCAGTCGGGCAGTATGCACGGGTGTGAAGCGCTTATACGCTGGGATCATCCGAAGCAGGGGTTGGTCTCTCCGCTGGATTTCATTCCGGTTGCGGAAGAAACGGGTTTGATCGTGCCGATCGGGGATTGGGTTCTACGAACCGCCTGCCGACAGGCGAAGCAATGGCAAGATGATGGGCATTCGCCATTTGTCTTGTCAGTCAACGTATCGGCCATCCAGTTCCGCAATGAGGGGATTGTAGACGGCATTCGGAGTGTCCTGGAGGAGACCGGACTGGAACCAAGATATCTGGAACTGGAGCTGACCGAATCCATCGTGGCCGACGACCTTGAGGGCACTCGGCAGATCCTCGATGAACTGAAAGCGCTTGGCCTGAGCCTTGCCATTGATGATTTTGGAACGGGCTACTCCAGTCTTGCATATCTTACGCAACTGCCGTTTGACACGCTCAAGATCGATCAGGCCTTTGTCCGTGGCAAGGAGAAGCACAACTGGGCGATTGTCCGCGCAGTCTGTCAGCTGGCGCGATCGCTGGGGCTCAGCATTGTGGCCGAGGGCGTTGAGACGATAGATCATGCCGATATGCTGACAGGCCTTGGGTGCCATATTGGACAGGGTTATTACTTCAGCCGTCCTCTGCCGACCGATGATCTGGAGAATTACTTTGCCGAGCACGATAGCCGTGATGCGGGCTCTGATAGTGATGGCGAGGAAAGGAAAAAATCAAAACTGCGTGTGGGCCTGCCGACCTTTGGCGCCATTGATCAATTTCAGAATACGGCATTGGCATTTCGTGCGGAACATCCCAGCCTCGGGATGGAAATCCATTGTGACGTTAGTGATTACCTGATCGAGTCGCTAAATCTCGGCGAGTTGGATCTGATCGTGGCGATTACCTCAGGATCAGTCGATATCCAGCCTCAGCACGCGTGGCTGGAACAGCCTGTTTGGGTCGGCTCTTGGGATTTTGATCTCGGCGAACGGGAAGCGGTGCCCTTGCTCGCCCACCCCGAGGGATCGCCTTTTCGCAAGCGAATGATCGACAGCCTGCGGCAAGTAGACCGCCAGCCAAACATTGTTTACCAGTCTCCCGCTTTGCGCGGACTCATTAATGCGTTGGCTGCAGGAATGGGTATCACCGCGTTACCCTTGTCGGCCGTTAAAAATGATGAGGCGATGAAGTCGGGGAAGATTCGGATTCTGGACCATGACACTGACCATCTCCCGGTTCTGGAGAAGGTGCAATACGGAATTTATGGCAGAGAACCGGAGGGAGAGAGTGCCAGCTTAGGCCAATCGGCTTTTGTAAAGTGCTTTGTTGAGTTGATCGATTCCTTCGGTTGTGAAAGGCTCTAGTCTGGAGTTTGCCGTCGTCGTTGATTCCGAAAGAGAGAAAACTTATGAGCGTAACTGATAGCGCAGCGGCGAAATTTGCCTCCGCGACGGGGAGCGGAGCGACAGAGGCGCGTCGTCGACTGCGTCTTGGCGAAGTTCTGGTGAAAGAGGGACTAGTTACCAACGAGCAGATAGAAACCGCGTTGGCGACTCAAAAGCAAAGCAAAGGGAAGCGTCTGGGCGAAGTGCTGGTTGATTTGCGGATCGTCGATGAGGTAACGATCGTTCAAACGCTTGCCCGGCGGCTTGATCTGTCTTTTGTAGATCTCAACCAGATAGAGGTCGCAGAGACTGCACTTAAGGAACTGCCTTCCCACGTAATGCGTGATCACAATGTCGTGCCCGTCGCCTCGGATCAAGAGTCGATTACAGTAGCGTTTGGTGACCCACTGTCGGTGGATGCAGTCAACGCGGTCCGGTTTGCGTGCCAGAAGCGGTTGATGGAAGTGGTCGCTGCTCCCAGCCAGATCACTCGCTTTGTGGCCCGGTCGGCTTCGATCAGTGAAAGCAAAGAAGAGTTTGAAGTTTTTCTGCAGTCGCTGAGTTCAGAAACCGGTCAGAGTGGTGACCTTGGAGAAAACGCGGCCGCCGTTCGGCTCGCCAACAAGATTATTCTGGATGCTGTGCGTGACCGGGCCTCGGACATTCATATTGAGCCCAATGGCGAGAAGAATGATCTGTCGATTCGCTTCCGCATCGACGGGGAGTGCCGGGAGTATCGGCGAATCCCTGCCGAATACCGGGAGCAACTTGTGGCCAGAATCAAGATCATGGCCCGGCTCAATATTGCCGAGCGCCGTATGCCCCAGGATGGCAAGATTCGCTTCAAGCTTGGCGAAATGGAAATTGAGTTGCGGGTGGTGACCTTGCCGACCGCGGGTGAAAACGAGGACGTTGTCCTCAGGATACTCGCCGGTTCCGGTGCGCAGCCCCTCGGTAAGATGAACTTGAGTCCTGATTATCTGCGGTCCATTCAGAATCTGGTGGCAAGTCCTTATGGCATGGTGCTTGCAGTGGGGCCAACGGGTTCTGGAAAAACCACGACCCTGCATGCCATGCTCGGCAAGGTTAATGCAGTGGAAAAAAAGGTCTGGACGGTTGAGGATCCAGTGGAGATTACTCAGCCGGGTCTGCGGCAGATGCAGGTTAATCCGCAGATTGGTCTTTCTTTTGCGTCAGCCATGCGTTCGTTCCTGCGGGCAGATCCCGATGTCATTATGGTCGGAGAGATGCGTGATGAGGAAACAGCACACATGGCTGTTGAAGCGTCGCTGACCGGCCACCTGGTGTTCTCCACACTGCACACCAACAACGCCCCGGAGACCGTTACCCGGTTGATTGATATGGGCATGGAACCCTTTTCCTTTTCAGATGCCCTTCTGGCGATCCTCGCGCAACGTTTGGCCAGACGACTCTGTGATCAATGCAAAGAGGAATATGAAGCGAGTGATTCAGAGCGCAGTGAATTTGCCGGTTATCTTGGGGAGACGGCGCTTTCCCGGCTGGCCGGCACAGGCCCCCTCAAGTTGTTTCGCGCCGTAGGCTGTGTTGAGTGCGACAACTCCGGGTACCGTGGGCGGCTGCCCCTTCACGAACTTCTGGTCAACAACGACGAGATTCGCGAAGCGATTCAACAAAAAGCCACGACAGCAGAGTTGCGCCTTTTGGCCGAGAAAAACGGTATGCGCACGCTCCTTCAGGATGGGGTGGCCAAATGCCTGCAAGGCCTCACGGACCTTAAGCAAGTGCTCGCTGTCTGTAGCCGATGATCTCAGGGCTGCACGTTGTTTGCGGGTGAAATTGAGATTTGTTACGGCTATAGTAGTCCGGTTGATAGCGCAGTAACGCGCAGGGAGATTGTGAGTTAACCTCCTAAAAAATCCTGAACTCTCAGCGTTTTAGGCAGTAAATTTGCCTAGAGTAAAACGGCTCTGCAATTTATATATGGGAGAAATTATGATTTTTGGAGAAACGAAGTTTTTTGTCCACGCCCGTCGCGGGCTGGCTAAGTTTGCGTTGGCTGCGATGGTTTGCCTAGTGGCGCCTCAGGCCGCTCTGGCAGAAGAAGTCTCGGCTGAAGCCAAAGCCAAGGCGCAACTGACCTTGGCACAATGGATGAAAGATCGATCTGATGACACGGGTAAGTTCTATTTCGTTGACCGTAAGGCAAACGAGCTTGTTGCTGGATACAGTGCCAACGTTCACCCGATGATCGTTCCATACAAGGATGGCGCTATCTTTGTCTGTTCCGAGGTGATTACTGAAAACGGTGACCGCATTACCGCCGACTTTCTGACCGTGCCGGTCGGGGATGGTTACAAGATCGTTGAAGTGATCATGAATAACCGCCCGTCGGTCAAAAAGATGATGGGTATGTAAACCTCGCTATAGCGACCTCTTCTCTGCAGTCTAACGAGCTGTTTCGTTCACTATGAAACTTGGGATTTTTCTCAAGTTCGTGGTGCTGTTCGCGGTTATGGCAATCGTGCTAGGCGCTGTCGGCGTTTTTTCTTACAAGAATTATCGTCAGCAGCATTACGAGGGAGTTGCCTCGGCACAGTTGGCAACCGCGGTAGTGGGTGCGGCGGGGATGCTTGATAAGGCAACACAGGTAGGGGAAAAAGAGATACGCGATTCACTCTCGTTATTCGCGATGTTCCCCTTTTTGCTGTGCGTTGAGATGACGACTGCGTCCGGAGAATTCTATAGATGGCCGCCCCTACCGTGCAATATCATCAAAGAAGAAAAGTATCCGCTCAACTACGCAAATGTTCTTGCCGATGGCGGTGATCTGCGCTTTTATGTAAGCCGACAATGGGTCATTGAGGAAACAGATCGCGAGGTGCGTGTGGGCATCATCGCAATGGCGGCATTCCTGCTCTTATTTCTGGTTGGCAGCGGCCTGGTATTCCATCGGGTGGTGGGGCATCCGGTGGGATTCCTTATCAAGAGTCTTCGTGGCATCTCGCAGGATCTGACCCAGCAGGAACTCATCAAGAAACTGACCCGGGATGAGATCGGTGAACTCACCGATGCGCTCAATGGTCTTTTGGGCAGGATTCGCGAGTACCAGTCAGAGTTGGTGCGGCTCGCAAACACGGACGGGCTTACAGGTATCCTGAATCGGCGGACCTTTTTCGCCAAAGGCGAAGCGCTCTTGTTGAAGTATGAAAACAACGTTTATTTTGTGCAGATTGACCTCGATCATTTCAAAAGTGTTAATGACAACTACGGACATGGCATCGGTGATCAGGTGCTGGAACTGGTGGGTCGCCTGTTGCAGGGTTCGATTCGGACTGTGGGTGAGCGTGAACCTGACCTCGTCGGCCGATTGGGTGGAGAAGAGTTTGGTATTTTGCTTTCCACGGAGAACCTTGAGCAGGCGCGTTCCGTCTCGGAGCGGCTTCGAGCGACGCTTGAAAAATCGGAAGTGGATACCGGAGCTAAACCTTTAACCATTACAGGCTCTTTTGGTCTTGCCGAAGCCATGCCGGGTGAATCGCTCGATGATCTTTATCACCGCGCAGATGCGGCCTGTTATGAGGCCAAGCGTAACGGCAGAAATCAGGTGGTAGTTGCAAGTTAAGCGCGTAACCGTGCTATGGTTATGAGCGCGGTATGTCCGAGATCGCCAGGTATCGGAGACGTGCGGAGTAAAAGCTTGTGAGACAAAAGGGCTTCACCCTCATCGAACTGATG
>DLPX01000019.1:0-40281 GCA_002477475.1 Proteobacteria bacterium UBA7447 | reverse complement strand
GACGCTTTATCACCAGGAGAATGGAGCTTTTCCAGCGGGTAACCTTGCCGCTCGGCACGCTGCGTTAGGAATTCCCAGCAGCGGTGAATACCGAAATTTCGCTGATTATGTTCGTCAGATTCGAGTTTTGGGAGGGGGTAATGCCGGGGGTATTCAAGTAAGATTTGACAACACAGGGGTCGGTGTTAGTCCCGAGATTGCTGGAAGACGTTTCAATGTGATGCCTGCTCTGAGTTCTGGCGTTATCACAGGGTGGACTTGCGCCCCTGCGGGAAACGCCGCTCGCAGGATTGACGAAGCCTTTATTAAGTCCTGCATGTAAATAATTTGACGGCAATACCTAAGGTAAGAAATCTGGTGTTAACCGCGATACGAGAGAGCCTGAGCGAGTTTGCTTAATTTCTCTTAAAACGAAATGCACAAAAACAAGAACGCGAAAGGCTTCACCCTCATCGAACTGATGATTGTGGTTGCGATCATCGGCATCCTCGCTGCCATCGCTCTACCGCAATACAACAAATATGTGGCGCGCACCCAGGTGGCGGAAGCCTTTGCGCTATTAGGTCCCGTGAAACAGGCATTGACGCTTTATCACCAGGAGAATGGTGACTTTCCGGATCAGCCAAACATGAATGACCGCCATGATGTCCTTGGGATTCCTAGGCCAGCTGAATATGATACTGCTGACTATGTTGATCAAATTCAGGTTGTGAGGAATCTTGGTCGAATTCGGGTAATTTTCGATAGCACAGCGAATGGCGTTAATGTATTGATCGCCGGCACACAATTTGAGTTGCGGCCTGATATCGGTTCTGGCGTGATCGCATCGTGGCTTTGCGTCCCCGTCTCACTTCACAATAAGATCGACGAAGCCTATATAAAGTCCTGTATCTAGGGGGGCCGATGTCTCGCTGTGACCTAGGCTATAAATCTTGCAAGTATCTGAGATAAATAGATTAAGTCTGATAAGTTCCTGATGTTTTAAGGACGTCCGGGGCGCATGCAATGTGTGCCCCGAGCCTGTCAAATAAAGAGCACCAGAAGATTGCTGATGCCTATCCCAAGCGTTAGTAGCACGCTCGCCAGATGTAGAACCTTAAATGCTTGTTTTCTGCCCTCATCGCGGGCACGGTTGGTGCTGGGAATCAGGGCGTAGGCAATTAAGGCGAGGATCAGAGCGATTCCCCCCAGCACCACACCGCGGTCAAAACCACCGAAGTGACTGCCAAGAGCAGATCCCAACCCCAGCACCGCCAGGATCAGGAAAAAACGCGGGAAAAGCGCGCGCAGAAAAGGGCCGCTGGCGCCGTCTTTCAGTCGGGTAAAGACCAATGGCGCGAGCACGGCACTTTGAAAAACAATGATGCCGAGCGATGCCCCCGCCAGAAGAAAAGCCAGTTCACTCACGAAATTCGCTCCAGAAAAATAAAAAAGAGTCAGACCTAGAATCTGATCACCCTCATGGTACCGAGGACAGGGCAAGCGAGGGTGAAGAAACCAAGGGGTTTTATAGATAACCCTCGCTTTCATACCACAGAGCGGTGGCTCTTAGCCCCTGATCGAGGCCGACACTGGGGTTGTACCCGATTTCGTTTTTCGCCCGGGAGATATCAAAGGCGCGGTTCTGTCGATACCAGTCCACGCGGCGGGGAAAGATTGGCGGAGTGATCCGGAGCGGTTTGCAGGCCTTTTCGAAGGCATGACCTGCGAGCCAAAGGGGCCAGAACGGCAGGTGCGGAGTGCGGACTGGCCGATCCATGGCGGAGGCGACACGCCCCACCAGGTCCTCGATGGTGACGTATTCCTCATCAGCGATCAGGTAGGTTTGGCCGTCTCCCACGCCTTCGTGTGTCACTCTTTCAAGCGCGTCCACGAAGTTGTCGATGTAAAGCGGATGATAAAAGGCTTTTCCGGAGCCAAAGATCGGAAAGTTGCCTTTGGCTACCCGCCTGAAGATCATGCCGAAACGCTCCGGGTCGCCCGGCCCATAAATGGCCGCGGGCCGCACGATCACCGTCTTGAGACCCTGTTGCTGGTATTCGTGCACCAGGGGTTCGGCCTCGTACTTGGTTTGTTGATAGTAGTCGGCTGCGGCAATCGGCGCGTCTTCGTTAGCCGGGGGATTTTTGACATTGCCATGGACCCCGCAGGTGCTGCAGTAAATGAATCGCTTCACCCCGGCCGCAACGGCAGCATCGAGAACAATCTTGGCGCCGCCGACGTTAACCTCGTGATAATACGTGTTGGGCACATCGAGCTCTCGAAAGGCGGCTGCGAGATGGTGCACAACGTTGACGCCCTGCATCGCTTCTTTGACCACGGCGGCATCCGTGACGCTGCCGATAATGACCTTGACGCCCCAATCGCGAATCTCCCCGGTTTTGACGCCTTCTTTGTAATCCAGTGCAATAACGTCATGCCCATCGTCGTGCAGTCGCTTGACCAGCGCCTTGCCGGTAAAGCCGGTGCCTCCCGTGACCAAGATTCGCATCAGTGCATCTCCTTGCGTGCAGTAATAGTTAAGCCTGCGGCGCCAGGCCGAGGTTCTGATAAACGTCTGCAATCATTATGCCCGCCGATTGCAGGGAATACGGTTGTGTCCGCTCACGGTTTTTAAGACCCGTTGCACGGCACCTGGCGCGATCGTCTGCCAGGGCTTCAATCTGGGCGACGAGGGCTTCGGCCGTGTTACCCTGTGCGAGCGCTTCGTCTCCCGCAAGAGTGCGGTTATGTTCGGAAGGGAAGGCCGCCAACGCGAGACCTGCCGCCATGTAGTGCAGCAGCTTTCCGCTGCCTTCTCCCGATGCAGACTGTTTTGGTTCGATACCAACATGGGCACTCAGAAGATAGTCCGGGAGGGACTCAAAGGCGACCCGCCCCACCAGTGCTACCCGATCCGCAATGCCGTTCGCTTCAATGAACTCTGCCATGGCATCGATCGGGTATCCGACCAGCAGAAAGCCGATGTCGCGACGTTTCTTGGTCAGGGCAAGGATTACTTCCTGAAGCACATCCAGGCCCTTGATGGGCAGAAGCGATCCGCTGTAGGTCACCACGAAGACATCTTCTGCGAAGGGTGAGGTGACGGCCGTAACGTGCGCCGGATCATAGGCGGCGAGATCAACCCGGTCATCCAGGCAGGTGAGTTTGCTTGCCCGAATCTGGTAGTCATTTCGGAAAATCTGCTCACTGTTGCCTGAGGAGCAGAAAAGGTGAGCGGGCAGTGCCAGGGTGAACGACTCAATCAGGCGAAAGATCCAGCGCAAGGGGTTGCCCAACGCTCCCCGCCGCGAAAAGAAGCCATGGTCAGCCAGTTCACCGACCAGGCCGCCCTGAAGATCGGCCGCCAGGGGAATGCGCCGCCAGATCAGCGCCCATCGCACCAGCCAGCCGATCAACGCGCCTTCATGCAGGTGTGCGTGGATGATATCGGGCCGCTCTCGGAAGGCTATTCTCAGCGCAAGCATGATCAGTTTGATATCGGCGAGGATTTTGCCTTTCTGTGGGCCGGCTTCAGTCCGCTCATAGCCGCCGACGGCCGAAGTACGACGGATATCCAGACCAGGAAGATCCCGTCCCAGGGGATAGGTGCATAGAATGTTGGATCCGCCGCAGGTCTCGATTGCTTTCAGGATACTGAGCACCCGTACATGGCAGCCCCGGTCCGAGAAGAACGGCGTTGGTGCGATGTGAAGAACTTTCAAACCAGGATCATTCGTTTGCTGCAGCGGGAATGCTCCGCGCAAGCTCAGAGCGCACGGATTCTAACTCACCCAGACGATGCGCTTCGCTCCAGCCAAGCGCCTTTGCGGCGAGATCAGCGCAGTCATTCAGCACAGCATCACCCGGATCGCCCAGAAGGCAAAGATCGGTCCGGCGAAAGAGAATGTCCGTGAGATGCACGACTGATTCATGACGGGCCGCAAAGATAACTTGCGCAGCGAGGGTTTCCTGATCGTCTAAAAGGGGCCGGTTAAGCTCCGGGTCAGAGCGGCACAGTTTGGCGATTTCATGAATACGGGATCCATAACAACTGATGAGATAGTGACACGTGGACTCGGACCATAAATCTCGGTACCGTTCATGCACCTCGGCTCTAAACTGCGTGAGGTTGGCAATGTCACCCCCTTGAATTGTGACCGAGCGGGTAGGGAGTCGATTGGCATGGTGATTGCCTGAAAGTTTTTTCTCCGCGAGTCGTGCGGCCATTTCCCCAAGGCGCCGGGCTGTCGTGAATTTTGCGCCCAGCGCAGTCACTAATCCTTGGGTTCCGTCAGTCAGCACATGGTCGACCAGACGGTATTCTCCCGTCCCCTGGTAGACGCCTTGTTGTATGGAAGTGCTTTGCAAAGGGTAGTAACCGGCGAAAGACTGAAGAACATCGGCGTGAGTGAGGTTGGCCTGAGTCAATCCTTGGTTGACCGTATCGACGAGTTGTGAGATTTCCTCTTTGGTGGGGACCAATGAGTCCGAGGGCTCGTCTGATTCGAGGTAGCTCGTTCCGATCAGGGATCGGTTGCGCCAGGGAATAACGAAGACGTGCCGATGTCCTCGTGTCGCCACGCCATCGCTTTGGAATGCGGAAGGCAGGGCGATAGCGTAATCGCTCGTTAAAGCCCGTGTAACGATATGTGCGCCGCGAGCAAAGCCGGTATTCAGCCCATGCAGCGAGGCATCTCCGTTCAGGTGGTCGCACCATGGGCCAGCTGCGTTGATGACCAGTTTTGCCTGTATCTCTCCAAGCGAACCATCGGTCAGATCCCGAACGGCAATGCCGCTGACCTGATTTTCAAAGATCCGGTAGCGAGTCATCTCCATATAGTTGAGCGCGACGGCACCGCTCTCACGTGCGCGCTCAATGACGCCAAGCGTCATGCGTTCCGAACTTTGCATCTGTGCCTCAAAAAGAATCCGGCCGCCGGTGATGGCATCGTCCTGGACAAGGTCCAGACTCTTGATGCGTTGTTGACTGATCGCGCGGTCGCGAGGCACCTTTAATGCCGAGTCCGCCTGTCCTCCCTGACATCCTGCCGTCAGGATGCGGTATGCCAACATGCCGCTGTAGAGAAAGGCGTGCCCCTGGCGCAGGTTTCGATAGGTCGGCACAACAAACGGGACGTGCTGCACCAGATGAGGTGCCGAACGTGTCAGAAAATGGCGCTCACGAGCGGATTCACGCACCTTGCGAAAGTCCAACTGTTGCAGATAGCGTATTCCGCCATGCAGCAGCCGGGAAGAACGCATCGATGTTGCGCCGCCGAAGTCGGCTTTCTCCACGAGGAGGGTGGACAAACCCCGCAGCGTGCAGTCGAGCGCGGTCCAGGCACCGGTGATGCCGCCGCCGACCACGACAACATCAAAGGATTTGTCAGCGGGAATTCGCTGCGAAGCGCCGTTTTCAGGCATTGCGTCTCGGCATCGTGGTGTCAGCCGTGGAAGGGAATAAGATAATTTTAAAGCAAAGCCCATCTTGCAACAGCGTGGTTAGCCGTGCGGAGAAGTCGGCGCCGATGGGGCAGACATGATTTTCAGGCATTGAGAGCGTATCATCTGGCGCGAACAACGCATTAGTCTTGACCCATGATCCCAGTCGTTCTTTCCGGTGGCGCCGGCACCCGCCTTTGGCCACTATCGCGCGCCCTGTACCCCAAGCAGTTTCATTCACTGGTGGGAGCACACACGCTGATTCAGCAAACCGTGCTTCGCCTGCAGCGCGCGGGTTATGCCGAATCGCCTTTGGTGCTGTGTAACGAAAAACATCGGTTCATGGCAGCGGGACAACTTGATGAGATCGGAGCCTCTGCGCAATGCATCGTGCTCGAACCCGTGGCGCGTGGAACGGCACCAGCGCTGGCTGCAGCGGCTCAGGTTGTTCAGGCGACGCATGGCGATGTCGTGATGGGCGTATTTCCGGCAGACCACATCATTGCTGATGAGACGGCCTTTCAACACGCATTGCAAAAGGCTGTCCTGCTCGCTGAGGAGAATCAACTGATCACTTTCGGTATTGCCCCAGGTAGCGCGCATACCGGATATGGCTATCTTCGGGTTGAGCCCAGCGCTAAAGAAAATGCTGCCCCAGTGCTGGAGTTTGTGGAAAAACCCGACGAGTCAACGGCGCGGTCCTACCTTGAGCGGGGCGGGTATTTCTGGAACAGCGGGATGTTTGTATTTCGAACCTCGACACTGCTTGAAGCGTTTGCTTTGCACGCGCCGCAAGTGCTCAATCACTGCGCTGAGGCCGTGAAAAATGCGAGTGAAGATGGGCCGTTTCTGCGTCTTGATGAGACCGAATTTGCCAAAGCGCCAGAGGACTCGATTGATTACGCGGTGATGGAAAAGGCCGAAAATACCATGATGGTGCCGCTAGACGCGGGGTGGAATGATATCGGCTCCTGGGAGGCTTTGTGGTCTGCTCTTGAAAAGGATGATTACGGCAATGCAGTCCGGGGAGAGGTGCTTGCGGTCGAGACCCAAGACAGTCTGGTGATTGCAGATCGTGCCCTGGTGGCAACGCTCGGTGTCCGAAATCTCGCCATCGTGGACACGCCGGATGCGTTGCTTGTGGCCGATCGCGACCACACTGACGAGCTTAAATCCCTGGTGGCAGGGCTTTTATCAACCGAGCGCAGTGAAGCACAGCATCATAGAAAAGTGTACCGTCCGTGGGGCAGTTTTGACGCAATCGAGCAGGGCGAGGGCTTTCAGGTCAAAAGGATCACGGTCGACCCCGGCAAGAAACTGTCTTTACAACGTCACCAGCATCGTGCCGAGCATTGGATTGTCGTGCGCGGTACGGCGGAGGTGACCCTTGCCAACGAGGTATTCACCCTCAAAGAAAACCAGTCCACCTATATTCCACCGGGCACAGTCCATCGGCTCGCGAATGTGACCCAGGCGCCGCTGGAGATAATCGAGGTGCAGACCGGCGCCTATCTTGGCGAAGATGACATCGAGCGACTGGAAGATGATTTTCACCGCTCGAGCGGTGACTGATAGCAACCAGTCATAACGGACTTCCTACGCAGGATTCGGAGAGCCGGTGATCGCGTGATACTTGCGTGTGGTCTTCATAAGACGTTCTTTTGCATTCTGGGGCAGCCATTGTTCCGCGGGCGTGTCAGCCTCAAAGTGGCCGTAACGGTCCTCGCCGCGGAGCAGCATGGCAGAATCCGATTTCGCCTTGACCTGCTTCATTTTTGGGGTGATGTACTGGATGTTAACTCCAATCCGCCGGTCATCACTGGTATTGGGATGGGAGGAATGAATCGTCCAGCCATGATGGATCGAGGCTTGCCCCGGGGCCAGAGGGCAAAGCACGGCATCTTCCTCCCGGACGTCCTCAATCGTCTGTGATTGAAGCAGCACGTTGTCTGGATCATCCCAGGTGATCTGTTCACGCAGTCCCTGCCGGTGGCTTCCGGGGATCATCTGCATGCAGCCGCTCTCGGCCGTAGCCGGCGAGAGTGCAAGCCAGGCTGACGCCTGTTCGGTACCGTCAAAACCCCAGTAAGTCAGATCCTGATGCCAACTAACGAACTTCACGGTTTTCGGCTCCTTGATGATGTAAGTCACGTTATAGAGCATGACGTCCGACCCTAGTATCGCCTCCACAACATCAACCAGCGCCGGATGGGTGGCAAGTTGCAGCGGAGATTTCAGCACCGTGTGTACCTTGCTGTGATAGTGCAGGCCATGTCCCATTTGGCGCTCCGCATTCTCAAGGTGCCCCCGATGGTCGGCAGCCTCCTCTGCGCTGACCACGGGAATGGCGCTCACAAACCCGTGATCCCAGTATGTCTGCGCGTGTTTTCGTGATTCTGGGGATGCCATTATTCCCTCCCGAATACCTGAGATTTGATCGAGCCTCAGAGTAGATAATATTGGTGACTGGAGAGCGGCCGCATTTGTTGGATGCGACACCACAGGTACCTGTACGCGACACCCCTCTTTTTGGCCGCCGAAAGGGAAATCAGTAGAGTAGTATTTGTTACTAAAGTCGGCTCATCAGATACTGCACCGTGAAAGCCTTACCGAATCATTATTACACCCGCCGCGCGGAGTTTCTCGAAGAGCGCGAGCGGATCTTTTCGTCCATGTGGGTGTGCATCGGTTTCGCGAGCGATGCCCCAAACGCAGGAGACGTTCAGCCGCTGGAGTTTATGGAATTGCCGCTGTTGATGGTGCGCGATAGTGATAACACGCTTCGAGTCTTTCACAACGTATGCCGCCATCGAGGCCATGTGCTGGTGAGTGAGCGGGGCACGGTCAAGCAGTCGCTGAGATGCCCGTATCACTCATGGACTTACACGCTGGAAGGGAAACTCGCCAGAACGCCAAATATCGGCGGAGTGGGAATTAATGATGTTGAGGGCTTTAATCGCCAGGAGTTTGGGCTGGTCCAGGTCGACAGCGTGGAGTGGCATGATCTGGTGTTTATCAATCTGTCGGGCAATGCACCTGCTTTTGAGGACTTCATCGCCCCGTTAGAACAGCGCTGGAAGCCCTTCTGGGGAGCTGAGGGTGCCTCACTCCTGAGACTCGCTGAGGCGCATTCCTCAATCCGCCTCGAAGTGCAGGCCAATTGGAAGCTTGCGGTCGAAAATTATCTTGAGGCCTATCATCTGCCGACGGTGCATCCAGCGCTTAATCAGATCTCGCCGCTCGCCGAGCACGAGATTCACTTTGACGAGGATTTTGCCGGTCAGTTGTCGCATTGTTATACGCTGGGCGCAGGCGGCGGCCGTCATCTGCCGGTGTTTCCCTCTTGGCCAGAAGCGTTATACGAGGAAGCGCATTACCCGGCTTTGTTTCCCAATACGCTCTTGGGTCTGCAGGCGGATCACCTGTTTGTCATGGTCATCATTCCCCTGGCGCATGATCGCACTCTTGAAGAAACCCGCCTTTACTGTGTGGGCGACGAGGCAGTCTCTGAAGATTTCGGAGATCTGCGGCAGGCCCAGCACGGGTTCTGGACGGATGTGTTTGCCGAGGATATTGGCGTGGTGACCGGCATGCAGGCGGGGCGTGCTTCACCGGGCTTTGATGGCGGCGTGCTCACACCTGTTATGGAGACTGCGACGGCGCAGTTTCATCAGTGGGTTGCGCAACGCGTTGGAGAAAATCTCGGCGGAAACTAAACGTAAAGTTAGCACCAACCACCTGATTTCATTGGGACACCTCCCAAAAAGATTTGTGTCGGCCTCTATCTCTAAAGCCTTAAAATCAGGGCATGAGTCAAAGTAAAGATAAAGACCCAAAAGGTTTCAGCACCCGCGCCATTCACGCGGGCTACGATCCGATGCGCCACCATGGCGCCCTGAATCCGCCGGTCTATCTCAATGCCACGTATACGTTTGGGTCGATAGCAGAAGGCCAGCAGCGCTTTTCTGGTGAGGCCCCGGGTTATGTGTATGCCAGAGTGGGTAATCCCACCCAGACGGTGCTTGAAAAACGCCTCGCGAGCCTCGAAGGAGGCGAAGCAGCGGTGGCGGTTGCATCTGGGATCGGGGCGATCACTGCGCTGTTGTGGTCATTTATTAAATCCGGCGACGAGATCATTGCGGATAAAACGTTATATGGCTGCACTTTCGCTTTTATGGAGCACGGCCTATCGCGTTTTGGCATCAAGGTGCGCTTTGTTGATCTCACTGAGCCCGATGCGCTTGCCGATGCAATGACGCCAAACACCCGGTTTGTATTCTTCGAAACGCCGACCAATCCGAACATGCGGGTCATAGACATACGCAAGGTCTGCGAGACAGCTCATGCCCATAACGCCCGGGTTATTGTCGACAACACTTACGGCACGCCATATCTACAGCGCCCGCTGGAGTGTGGAGCGGATTTTGTGATCCACTCAATGACCAAGTATCTGAGCGGGCACGGGGATCTTATTGCCGGGGCCATCATCGGCCCGGTGGATGACATGGCGACAGTACGGTCTGTTGGCCTCAAGGACATGACGGGCGCGGTGTTATCGGCATTTGATTCCTTTCTGTTGCTGCGCGGCATCAAGACACTGGAGCTCCGTATGGAGCGTCATTGTGAGAGTGCGTTGACCCTTGCCCGTGAGATTGAATCTCATCCGCAAGTCGAGACGGTCTATTACCCAGGACTGCCTTCGCATCCGCAATACGCGCTCGCCTGCAAGCAGATGAAAGCGTTCGGCGGCATGATTGCTCTGGAACTGCGCGGTGGCTACGAAGCCGGCGTGCGGTTTATGGATGCAGTGCAGGTGGCACAGCGCGCGGTCAGTCTGGGAGACGCCGAGACATTGGTCCAGCATCCGGCCAGCATGACCCACAACAACTACACCGAAGAAGAGCGCCAGGCGCACGGTATCAGCCTCGGGCTCGCGCGGATCTCCGTTGGCCTTGAAAACGTTGAGGATCTTTCGGCAGATATCCTCAAGGCGCTGGATCAGTCTGCGGCCTAAGTTGCTGAATAAGAAGTAGGGGGTCAGGGTTAACAGATGGATCTTTCGACGGGTTTCGGACTGAAAGGCTTGAAGCAGTTGCGGCGCGCCTGGATCGAGGTGGAGCAGGAGGCGCTCAGCCGCATTACAGGCAAGGTGCGGCCGGATCTGCCTAAAGATGACTTGCACCTTATCCGACGGCAAATCGATGACTGTCTTTCCGAGGCGGGTGGCGCCGCTTCGGCCCGGGCCCGGGCAGCGCGCCTTGGCGGGGTATATCTTGATCTCGATGCCGAGGGGCGGGACAACTTCCTGAAACTCCTCGCGTTCGAATACGGCGTTAAGAATGACGCGCTGCGGGAATCTGCGAGGGCATGGTTAGCGTTGGCTAGCGAGGACCAAGCCGTAGATTTAACAAACCGGCTTGATGCCGAGGCCAGGCTCCGGCGCACGCTGCAATCTCCTCGAATGTGTCTTTTGACGCAGTTCAATGACTTGCCCGAAGGGGTCAAATTCCTTGCCGACATGCGGGCGCAACTGCTTAAGATCAGGAAAGAAGACCCGCAGCTTCGGGCTTTTGATCGGGAATTCAAAGATCTGCTGGCATCCTGGTTTGATGTAGGCTTTCTGAAGTTACGTCGAATCGCCTGGGATGCACCGGCAGCGCTGTTGGAGACATTGGCCGAGCATGAGGCCGTCCACGCGATTCGCTCGTGGCAGGACATCAAGCACCGCCTGGCTGCGCCTGACCGGCGCTGCTTTGCCTTTATTCACCCCCAGATGCCCAATGATCCCCTGATTTTTGTCTGGGTCGCTCTCACGGATGGCATTTCTGAGCGTATCGATGATGTGTTGCGGATTGATCAGGGCGAATTGAATCCCGACAAAGCAGATACCGCGGTGTTTTATTCCATCTCTGCCACTCAGCCCGGGCTGGATGGCGTCGGTTTTGGCAGTTTCTTGATCAAGCGGGTGGTGGACCGGTTATGCCGCGACCACAAACAGTTGAAGCACTTTGCCACGCTGTCACCGTTGCCGGGATTTGAGCGATGGTTGACGGAGGAGCACGAACACCCCAGTGATCAACAGCATCCGCGTGTCCAAAAAGGTCTTGAGGTTTTGGCCGATGCCGGCGCACTTGAGCGTATGTTTGTCGATCGCAGTTGGCTGCGGGATGAGGCCGCTCTTGCCAAGGTCTCTCAGCCGCTCACGGTATTGGCTGCGCATTACCTGATGCGGGAGAAGTATGGGGAAGGTGCACGGGATCGCGTCGCGAACTTCCATCTATCGAACGGCGCCAGCATCGAACGCATCAATTTTCCTGCCGATGTCAGTCGGCGCGGCCAGAAGCAGTCAGCCGGGCTTATGGTGAACTACCGCTACCGGCTAAAGGACATCGAAAACAATCACGAGTCCTACTACGGCAAAGGCGAGACTGCCCATTCGCGCGCCATCGCAAACTTGTTACGGATTCGAATGCCTGACTGACTGTTAACGTGAGTTTGGATTACTTCAGACAGGCCGAAAGGCAAAGTTTTCGAATAACACTCTTGCTGGCGTAGTCATGGCATTTAAGGTCTGAAGCTGTTAACACACGTTGCTCGATCAACTGTAGCAGTTTGTCGGGTCGAATTTTGATTGAGACGAGGTCTGTCTGATCAATTTCATCTGAAATTGTCATGTTATGCGGGCTGTGCTCGGCCATAGCGGTTCGCCTGGATGAGATGCCAGCGACAATCGTGTTTTCAAGAATGCGCATGGCCTAAAGCTCGCGTGAGGGATGTGAGACTTGACCGGCGAACTGGGAGAAAGCAAATGTTATGTTTTTGACATTCGCGTTTAATTTTCCCAACAGCGTTGTGACTAATGCAGTCAATTGGGCAAACCACGAAATCGGCTTGTGGGAGAAGTTGGTCGAGCCTTCTGTCGCCATCTTCTCGACCACCGTCATGATAGATCATCGTGCCGTTCAATTTTTCTATGAAATTTCTGAAATGGGGCGCCTGTCGGAAACGGCCGCCTACATAGAGGACTTTTTTCCCATGCAGATTCGTATTGGGGAGTGACTCAGCTCCGTCGTTCGCAAATTTCCCTTGATGAGAATGATCCAGAGTTGCCCGGTGTAGATCTTGTCAGGGATCGACTGTGTTCCAAACAGGTCCTCTGTTGGAGTTGTATGAATGATTCGATTACGCAACTACTTTCGAACTAATCTTTCAAGAATTTTTCCTGCCCCGCCATTGTCTTTAGACTGTGTTGAAGAAGGCCGAGAATTTCGGATCTGTAGCGTCGATTCAAAATCGATACTCAGAATGTTGCTTTACCACGGTATCTCGGACAACCAGAATCTCCGCGTTATTCGACGGGATTCGTACTGGGTTTCAGTCGGGGCTACTAGTGGTGGAGATAGCTTGCTGGTCGTGAGTCGGTCCCAAGCTAGGTATATCCAGACTCGTCGTATATAACCCCGCGGCCTGCGCGATACGAGAGTAGATGGAGGTATCAATTCGTCCCCATTAGGTACGAATGCAGATTTGCTCCAGCTCTCATCTTAATTAGCAATTTTGAATTGGGGCGCCAATTTCAGCGGTTTGTACTTATTTTAAAAATGGTATTGCGACTGATTCGCATTCGTATTATTATATAGGAATCCGCTTGCAGAAGAGATCAAGAATGGTTGTGTGGAGTTGGAAGGCAACAACACATGCTGTGGTCTGCCGAGTGCAGCGCCAATTTCTCAAAACGAGAGAAATTTAGGTGATCGCAAAAATCAATTTAAAAGAGCAAGGACTGACCGAGACCACCCCGCGACTCGCAGTTCTGAAAGCCATGGAAGCGAATACGGCTCAGCACATGAGTGCGGACGATGTATATCGGTATCTGTTGGAGCGAGATCGTCCGCTTCCCATGAGCACGGTCTACCGTGTCCTTGCGCAGTTTGAGCAGGCTGGGATAGTTGAAAGGCACAGTTTTGATGCCGAGCGAACCAAGCAAGTCTATGAATTAAAGGATTCTGAACACCACGATCACATGATCTGTATCAAGTGTCGATCGGTGCATGAGTTTTTGGATCCACAGATCGAATCAAGACAAATCGAGATCGTAGAAAATTTGGGCTTCTCATTAACCGATCACAGCCTCAATCTGTATGGGATATGCGCGGGTTGCGATCGAAAAGACGCTCAATCTGAAGAGGCCATAAAACAGTAGTCATGCTGAATATGACTGGAGGCTCAACATCGCAGAGACGAAAAGCGTGGGGCGGAAGATGATAGGAAGTCTGGCGACTGGAAGCACATGGCCACGAAGGAAAGTATCGGAGATTCTGAGTGGTTGGCTTAGGAGTCAGATTTTTGGACAGTCCCAGTCAATTTTTGATCTCGTGAGTCGGGTTCAAAAGGAAACCGATGAGATCAGTTTTCGGAGGCAGGTAATGATGGACAGAGTTAGGCGATCACGAAGCCCAGTCGGGTTCTAACTTACTGTCATCCTGGATTTCGTGAAGGTGGGTGTCATCTGTATCTCGATGATGCGGTCCTATTGTTTTTTTCCATCAACCAAGGAGTCATAGGAAAATGAAGATGAAGAGTAAGTTCTCTGTTTTCGGGGCAGCGGTGGTTTCAGCCTTTATTGGGTTGACACCGTTACTCGCGAGTGCCGGGGAAGTCAATGTCTACAGTTATCGGAAACCCAAGCTTATTGACCCGATGTTCGAGGTCTTTACTGAGCAGACTGGCATAAAGGTTAATTCAGTTTTTGCCAAGAAAGGCATGCTGGAGCGCCTCCAAAGTGAAGGGGCGAACAGTCCTGCAGACCTGGTCTTTACCGTAGATATTGGTAGGCTGTCAGATATCCAGAACGCCGGACTAACCCAGTCGGTGAATTCCGCGAGATTCGAGGAAAACATTCCTGAGAACTATCGCGAGCCAAAAGGCCACTGGTTTGGCCTGACAACTCGGACCCGGATCATTGTGACGTCGAAAGACCGCGTCAAACCCGGCGAAATCACGACCTACGAGCAACTAACTGACCCCAAATGGAAAGGTCGGATCTGCACCCGTTCTGGGAAGCATGTCTACATGGTTGCGCTGACTGCGAGCATGATCGCCCATCATGGAGAAGCAGAGGCCAAGAAATGGTTGGCTGGCCTTAAGAGTAACCTGGCGCGCAAGCCTCAGGGAAATGACCGCGCTCAGGTCAAAGCCATTAAGGAAGGTGTATGTGATATCGCGGTAATAAACCACTACTACATGGTAAAGATGCTCAAGGATCCAGAGCAGGTGCCTTGGGCGAATTCCGTGAATATGGTTTTCCCAAATCAGGATGGCAGAGGTGCCCACATGAATGTGAGTGGTATGGCCCTCACCAAACACGCACCAAACAAAGCGAATGCGATCAAACTGATGGAGTTCCTCGCAAGTGCTCAGGGACAAAAAATGTATGTGCAGAAAAACGGCGAATATCCGGTAAAGGCTGGGGTTCCTCTCAGTCCCCTGCAGAATTTCTGGGGCCCGTTTAAGGAAGATTCGCTGAGCCTCGCCGTGGTTGCCGACAACCGTGCCGCAGCAATTCGACTGGCCGATGAGGTGGGCTATAACAACTGATAACGATAACTTCTCCTCCTCCATTGAGATCCCGGGGTTCGCCCCGAGATTTTTTTTCTGAAATAAATTCAGAGTCGTGGCTTGATTCGAAGTCCCCTCGTCAATCGGGTATGATGCTTTTTAAACTCAGATAATCCCGATACATAGTCACCACCTTCCGCTCGTTCCATCATTTTGGCTTCTGTAATCTCCAGCACACAGGGTTCAAACCCTCACGAGCTTCTCAGACAGTCCCGTCGCACTCTGAATTGGTGGAGTTGTGGTGCGATAATTCTGGCGGCACTTGCCGTGATGCCTGTAGCTGCGGTTCTAATTTTTGCTTTCGGCGACAGCGGTGATATCTGGGAACACCTGGTTAAGACTTCACTTTTCGGGTATGTCACGACGACGTTATGGTTAATGCTGGGGGTGGGTGTCAGCGTTTTCGTCACCGGCGTCTCGACCGCCTGGGTGGTGACGATGTGCCGCTTTCCAGGAAGAAAAGTCTTCGAGTGGCTGCTTTTGCTGCCGCTGGCAATGCCCGCGTATGTGATTGCCTATGCTTACACGGATTTTCTGGAATTCGCGGGACCCGTCCAGGGGCTGATGCGCACGATCTTTGGCTGGCAGACCGCAAGGGACTACTTCTTTCCAGAAATCCGTTCCTTGGGTGGCGCCATTATGATGATGGGGCTCGTTCTCTACCCGTATGTTTATCTCCTTGCCCGGTCTTCGTTCCTTGAGCAATCCGTGAACGTTCTGGAGGCGAGCCGAACGCTCGGGAGAGGACCCTGGCGGACGTTCAGTTCTGTCTCCCTCCCTACGGCACGGCCGGCGATCGCTATTGGAGTGTCTCTTGCGCTGATGGAGACCCTGAACGACTACGGTACCGTGGATTTTTTTGCGGTCTATACGATGACAGCCGGTCTCGTTGATGTCTGGCTGGGCATGGGCAGTCTCGCCGGAGGTGCCCAGATCGCGACCACCATGTTGGTGTTTGTGGTATTGCTGATCATGCTTGAGAGGATGAGTCGTCGACATCAAAAGCTGTATCAGCAGGCCGGTAGCCGCTATAAACCTTTGCCGGCGTACCGATTGCGCGGAGCAAAAGCAGCCGCCGCCTTTCTGGTGTGTGCTTTGCCTGTGTTGGCTGGATTTCTTATTCCTGTAGCGGTATTGGGCCGTCTTACGCTGATCTATTTCGACCGTGCCTGGACTCCTGAGTTTCAATTGTATGTGTTTAATAGCGTCGCGCTTTCGGCTGGTGCCGCAGCTATCGCGCTCGCGATTGCGCTGTTTGTGGCGTATAGCCGTCGCTTACATGGCGGAAAACTTTTGGCGTTTGGCACGCGGGTTGCCACTTTAGGTTATGCAGTGCCGGGCGCTGTTTTAGCTGTGGGCATACTTGTCCCGTTTGCGGCGTTTGACAATGCCGTCGACGCGCTTTTGCGCCAAACCCTGGGTATCTCGTCGGGACTGTTGCTAAGTGGTACGGTCGGCGCCGTTTTGTTCGCCTACGTCGTGAGATTTCTGGCAATTGCCATGGGGCAGGTCGAATCCAGTCTGGAGAAGGTCTCACCTTCTATGGATATGGCTGCGCGCACACTCGGTTACCGAGCGGGACAGACGCTAGTGCGCTACCATCTACCTCTGATCCGAGGGGGTATGCTGACGACAGCGATGATTGTGTTCGTCGATTGCATGAAGGAGCTCCCTGCTACCTTGCTTTTGCGCCCGTTTAATTTTGATACGTTGGCGACTCACGTTTACGAATTTGCCTCTGATGAAATGCTTGGAGAGGCATCCCTGGGGTCACTTACGATCGTCGGGGTAGGGTTGATTCCGGTCGTGTTGCTGAGCCGCATGATTTCAAGAACCCGACAGACGCTGGGTGAGTCAGTCACCTAAAACTAATGAATTCAATTTCTGCTGTGAGTACCGACGATGCCTTGACGACGCCGCGGCCTCTGCTTGAGGTCCGCGGTATCTCGTGCAACTATGATCTTGAGCGTGCCGTTTTTGATCTGAGTCTTACCGTGCATCGCGGGGAGCAGGTTTGTCTGCTTGGGCCGAGCGGCTGTGGCAAGACAACTGTCCTGCGTGCAATTGCAGGATTCCACTCGGTGCTCACCGGCGGGATCTTTATCAATAATCGGCAGGTGTCCGCCCCGGGAGCCATGGTGCCGCCAGAGGCGCGCCGGGTGGGTATGGTGTTTCAGGATCATGCTTTGTTTCCCCATCTGTCGGTTCGCCAGAATGTCGCATCGGGGTTACGTTCGCTCTCTGCCGGAGAACAGAAGACCAATGTGGATGACATGCTTGACCGGATGGATATATCACGCCACGCAGAAAAGTATCCGCACGAACTGTCGGGTGGTCAGCAGCAGCGGGTGGCGCTGGCCCGGGCGCTCGCTCCGAAGCCGCTGCTGTTGCTGATGGATGAGCCGTTTTCTAATCTGGACCAGGAACTGAGGGAGCACATGGGTCAGGAAGTGTCCGACATGCTGAAAGAAAACGACATCACCTGTGTGATGGTGACGCATGATCAGAACGATGCTTTTGCCTTGGGAGATCATGTCGGCGTGATGGCTGATGGGGCGATCGTTCAATGGGATACACCCTATAACCTCTACCATCAGCCGCGCACGCACTTTGTGGCGGATTTCATTGGCAACGGTATCTTCCTGCCGGGCACTGTCTCGGGATCCGCCCGTGTAGCCACCGCATTAGGTGAGCTTGAGAGTGATGAAGCACTCGATAGGCCAGTGGAGTCACCGATTGAAGTGCTGCTGCGGCCCGATGACGTAGTTCATGATCCAGAGGGTCCGATTCGTGCGACGGTGCGCCGGCGGGCCTTCAAGGGCGCTGAGATCATGTATACGCTTCGTACGACTCAAGGAATCACCCTGTTGGCACTCTTTCCAAGCCATGCCAATTATGAGATCGGGGATGAAGTGTCAGTGCGCCTCGCGGTGGATCATTTGGTGGTGTTTGACCGCGATTCCGAAGACTAAACCAGCCGCTCAGTTAGGCTCGTGCGGTGTGAGATAGGCATCCAGTAGAGAAGGAGCGTCACCGCTTTCCTTGACCTCCATCCGCGCAACGGCACGATGATGGACCTCATCGGGGCCATCTGCGTAGCGCAGTGCCCGACCCCAGGTCCAGTGATCTGCGAGTGGCGTATCCGGGCTCACGCCCATTGCCCCGAAAGTCTGCATGGCCCGGTCTAGTACCGTAGTGTGCAGCAGGGGTACCAGTGCCTTGATCATGGAGATCTCCTTGCGCGCGGCCTTGGCACCTTTTTCATCAATCAGCCAAGCCGTTTTCAGGACGAGTAAGCGAGCCTGCTCGATTTCGATGCGGGAGCGGGAGATCCACTCCGCAACGCTGCCGTGTTCGTGCAGGTAGCGGCCGAAAGTTTTCCGCTGCTGCGCCCTTGCGGTCATCAATTGAAGTGCAAGTTCGGCCGCTCCGATGGATCGCATGCAGTGATGGATCCGGCCAGGACCCAGTCGGGCCTGGGCTAAGGCGAAACCGGAACCTTCTTCACCGAGCAGGGAACTTGCGGGCACCCGCACATTGTCGAAGGTAATCTCGCAGTGCCCTTCAGGATGGTAGTGATTGACGACAGTCAGGTTTCTGACCACGGTGACCCCCGGCGTATTCATCGGCACCAGTACCATGCTTTGCTGATGATAGGTATCGGCATTGGGGTCGGTTTTTCCCATCAGGATCAGCAGTTGGCAGTTGGGATGTGCGGCATTGGTGATCCACCACTTTCGGCCATTGATCACATAATGGTCGCCGTCACGCTCGATCCGGGTCTGGATGTTGGATGCGTCAGACGAGGCCGTATCGGGTTCGGTCATGGCAAATGCCGATCGAATCTCGCCGTTCAGAAGCGGTGCCAGCCATTGCTCGTACTGTTCCGGGGTGGCAAACATGTGTAGGAGTTCCATGTTGCCGGTATCTGGAGCACTGCAGTTGAAAGCCTCCGAAGCCCAGCTGATCCGTCCCATGATTTCTGCGAGCGGCGCATACTCCAGATTGGTCAGCGGTGTCCCCGGTTCCTCAGGCTTTAAGCCCGGCAGGAAGAGATTCCACAACCCTTGTTGGCGGGCTGTGGTTTTGAGCTCTTCCATAAAGGAGACGGGATACATACCGGCGTGAACTTCCCTGCGCCAGTCCTGGATTCTTGGGACGATATGCGTATCCATAAAGTCCTGAATCTGACCACGTAACCCCTCGACCTTGTCGGTATAGGCAAACTCCATAGTATTAGCTCCTGAGGATCAGCAATGATGCTATCAGGGATAGGAGGGAACTTTCAAAAAGTCGGCCCTGAGGGGTCGATTGCTGACTCCGGTTCTTCATGGTTTCAGCACGATTTTCCCTCGTACTTCACGGCGTTCGATCTGCGACAGTGCATCGGATGCCTCTTTCAGCGACATCACTGCGTGCAGGTGGGGTTTGACGCTGCCGCCTGCCGCCATGTCGAAAAGTGTCCGATGATTTGCCTGGGCCTGTGCGGGGTCGTGGTGACAGAAACTGCCCCAGAAGACACCGACGATGCTGTAACCCTTGACGAGCGGAAGATTGAGAGGAATCTTGGGAATTGCCCCTTCGGCAAATCCGATCACCAGCCAACGACCATTCCACGCTGTTGAGCGGGCAAGGGACTGGGCGAGATCACCGCCCACTGGATCAAAGATAACGTCCGCGCCTGCACCACCGGTCAAGGATTTAACTGCTTCGCGAACATCATTTTCGCCGGTATGGATGGTGATGTCGGCACCGTGCTGCTTCGCGATACGCATCTTTTCCTCGCTGGAACAGGCCGCAATGACATGTGCGCCAAGGGCGTGGCCGATCTGAACCGCAGCAAGACCGGTACCGCCCGCCGCACCGGTCACCAGCAGGGTTTCCCCGGGACGAAGGGCTGCCCGTTGAACGAGGGCATGATAGGCCGTGCCATGGGCGCAAAGCATGGCCCCCGCGTGATCAAAATCCAGTCCGTCAGGTAACGCATAGACATGACTCGCTGGCACTGTGACAGCCCCTGAGTAGGTGCCAAAGCGCGGACTCATGGCAGCAACACGGTCGCCCACTAAAAAACCCTCAACGCCTTCTCCCAGGGCGGCAATCGTGCCGGCACATTCGATCCCCGGCGTAAAGGGAAGTGCAGGCTTGACCTGATACAAGCCGCGAACCAAGAGGGCATCGGGAAAGTTTACCCCGATGGCATTAACGTGGATCAAGACGTCCCCGGCATTGGGTACAGGGTCAGGCAGTTCCTGTATCGAAAGATTTTCGACCGGTCCAAATTCGCTACAGACAATCGCTTCCACAGATTACTCCTCCCCGTTCATTGCAATATCCAATCCGAGTTCGGCCAGCAACGGAGTCAACGCGCCGACCTGATGTGCCTGTTCGCTGGACGCATTCCCCTCCAGCGCCCGCTTGAGCACACCCTGGCAGATCGCTGCCAGCCTGAAAAAACTGAAGGCAAGATAAAAGGGCCAGTGACTGATCGGTGGGATGTCCCGAAGTGCGCAGTACTGACGGATCATGTCGGTCTCCGGAGGGATGCCCAGCGTTGACCGCTCGACTCCAGCGAGTCCCCGAATCTGTTCATGGTGTGGCATACGAAGACACATGCAGAAGTAAGCCAGATCCGCGAGTGGGTGACCGAGCGTCGAGAGCTCCCAATCGATGACGGCCTGGATCCGGGTGCGGTCAGGCGTCATGATGAGGTTATCCAGCCGGTAGTCGCCGTGAATCAACGCACTTTGCCCATCATCGTCCGGCATTTCCTGGCCGAGCCACTGAATCAATGACTCCATCGCTTCGATAGATCGGGTTTCGCTGGCACGATACTGATCTGTCCAGCGCTTAATCTGGCGTTCGAAGTAGTTGCCCGGCCGCCCGAAGTCTGAAAGCCCGATACGACTGGGATCGATTGCGTGCAGCGCGGCCAACACACGAATTTCATCGGCATATATCGAGACCCGCTCAGAGGTGTTCAGCTCCGGTAGGGCGGGATCCCAGAAGATGGAACCATTCTCATGGCTCATTATGAAAAAAACCGACCCGATCACGCTGACGTCTTCGCATAGATGAAACATGGCAGGCACGGGGACTTGCGAACCCGCAAGTGCATCCATGACCCTAAATTCCCGTTCTACGGCATGTGCTGACTTAAGCAGTTTGCCCGCCGGCTTGCTGCGCAGTACATAGTCCTGATTTCCGCAATGCAGTCGGTAGGTGGGATTGGATTGGCCGTCGGAGAACTTTTCTGCCGACTGGATAGTCCCAATATCTGGAACAGTCTGCGACAGATAGCGCTGCAGACGACCGATATCAAGACCGGAGTCGCGGCTCATGAGGATTCAGGTGACGAAGGCACCGGGGAGGATTGCCTTGGGATCTCGCGCTCTTCTTTTTGCTGCTCGCGCCAGAGTTTTGCGTATAGACCATTCTCGGCAAGCAGTGTCGGGTGAGTACCGCGCTCGGTGATAGCCCCCTCTGCAAGGACCAGGATCTGGTCTGCCTCAATGATAGTCGACAGGCGGTGCGCGATAACAAGAGAGGTTTTGCCTTTGGAAATCTTGGCAAAGTTGCTCTGGATTTCGCGCTCTGTGGTGCTATCGAGGGAGGAAGTCGCTTCATCGAAAAAGAAAATCGCGGGATCACGCAATAGTGCTCTGGCGATAGCGACCCGTTGTTTCTCTCCTCCAGAGAGTTTAAGGCCTCGCTCACCCACGGGCGTTTGATAGCGCTCTGGCAGACGCTGGATAAAGTCGTCGAGTTGCGCGGCTTTGGCCGCCGCCAGCACCTGATCTTCATTCGCTTTTGGATTGCCGTAGGCGATGTTGTAGTAGATCGTATCGTTAAAGAGCACGGTATCTTGAGGAACCACCCCTATCGCCTCACGAAGGGAATGCTGGGTGAGTTCCCGAAGATCCTGCCCGTCAATCAGAATACGTCCGGCCTGTGGATCATAAAAGCGCAGCAAAAGCCGACTGATGGTGGACTTGCCCGATCCCGTGGGGCCGACAATGGCGGTGGTGGTTCCCGCGTCCACTGCCAGGTTGATGTCTTTCAGAATGGTGCGGTCGGTTTCGTAACGGAAACTGACCTCCTGAAACTCGATGACACCGCCTTCATGACGTAGGGTTTTCGCGTCGGGTGCGTCGGCCACGTCGGTTTTTTCATCCACCAGCGCAAAGAGGTTCTCCATGTCCACCATGGACTGGCGAATTTCCCGGTACACCGTGCCCAGGATATTGAGCGGGATCGCGACCTGCAGCAGGTAGGTATTGACCACGACGAAATCACCCACCGTCATGTCTCCGTTTCGGATATCAAAGGCGGCAAGCACAAGCATCAGTGTCACGCCGAGTGTCACGACACCCGCCTGGGCTACGTTCAACAATGAAAGGCTTTCCCGCGTTCGTACGGCGGCCTTTTCGTAATCAGCCAGCGCTTCATCCAGACGGGCCACTTCGTGGGATTCGTTGTTGAAGTAGCGGACCGTCTCAAAGTTGAGCAGAGAGTCCACGGTTCGGCTGCCGATGTCATTTTCGGCATCATTCATTTCACGGCGGATTCGGGTCCGCCAGGTGGTGATCACAAAAGTCAGCCACACAAACAGCGCGATCGTGACGATCGTGATCGCGGTGTAGGCGAAGCCAAAAAGCGCCCAGAGTATTCCGCCGATCAGCAATAGTTCGATAACCGTGGGAACCACATTGAAGGCGACGAACGACAGTAGAAAGCGGACGCTGTTCGTGCCCCGGTCGATAAAGCGGTTGAGTGCGCCGGTTTTGCGGGAAAGATGAAAACGGATCGAGAGCGAATGAAGGTGTTCGAACACTCTCAGTGCCAGCGCCCGCACGGCGTGCTGTGCCACCCGGGCAAAGAGCGCATCACGTACCTCGTTTAGCGCAAGAGACGACAGTCGAAAGATCCCATAAGCGAGGATCACGGCGAGCGGGATGCCCAGCCACAGGTGGGTTTCATTATCGAGATTACCCAGTTGGTCGACAGCGTCGCCCAGAACGAGCGGCACCATGACGTTGGCCGCTTTCGCCAGGATCAGGCTTAACAGGGCCAGCAATACCCTCGCTTTAAGATCAGATCGGCCCTGCGGCCACAGAAAAGGCAGCAGGGTCGCGAAGGTCCTGAGGGAATTTGAGGGCGGAGCCGGATCCATATTTTTGAGCGTAGAGTCAGCGAGGGAGCAGATACACCACTGCGCTGATAGGCGGAATTATCTTACTGCTTGCCAGGTGAGCGGCGGTTCATCCATCAGCGCCGCCTGCTCACGCAGGTCGAGAATATGCTGCTCCCAACTGCGGGAGGTATTAAACCATGGGAAAGCCCGGGGAAAGGCCGGATCGCTCCAGCGTCTCGCTATCCAGGCAAAGTAGTGCATCAGGCGCAGCGTACGAAGCGCTTCAATCAGGTTGAGCTCTACAGGGTCAAAGTCCATAAAAAGGGTGTACCCCTCAAGCAGGACATGCAGGGTCTGTTCACAGTCTTCCCGCTCACCCGAAAGAAACATCCACAGATCCTGCACCGCCGGCGCCATGCGTGAATCGTCCAGATCCACCATATGCGGGCCTTTCTCCGTCCAAAGAATGTTGCCGCGATGGCAGTCGCCGTGGGTGCGGATCAATTTCAGGTCAGGGCAGCGCTCATAGCACCAGGCCACCCTCTTAATCAGGTCCTGAGTCAGCGACTCATAGGCGGGAATCAGTTCGGATGGAATGAAATCATGTCCAAGCAGAAAGCCAGCGCAGTCGCTGCCAAAAGTCGTGACATCGAGCGTCGGCCGGTGCTGATAGCGTTCTTTTTTGCCGATGGCATGTAGGCGCCCGATGAAGCGGCCTAGCTGACGAAGCTGCTCGACATCTTCAAAGTCCGGGGATCGCCCTCCGCGTCGCTCAAAGAGGGCAAAGCGGTAGGGCCCAAACGCGCGCAGCGTGGCGCCGGCGCTATCGGCAAGAGGTGCTACCAGGTCGATGTCTTGTGAGGCAAGGTCCAGGGCAAAGGCGTGCTCTTCCAAGATAGCAGCATCGCTCCAGCGGCCCGGCCGGTAAAATTTGGCGATGAGCATGCCGCCATCCTCAGTCCCCAACTGATAGACACGATTCTCAAAACTATTCATCTCAAGCAGTCGCCCGTCACATTGAAATCCCTCGCCGTCGACGGCGGAGAGTACCGCTTCAGGCCCAAGCCCTTCATAGGTGGTCATTGAGGTGTCGCTGTCTGACATGGCATTCAAGGTGAAACAATATCGGGCGGGGTGGGCCTCATCCGCAGGGCCAGCACGATCAGCACGGCTCCCACCGCGATGAACCCGCCAAAGACGCTGCAGACCCGGTAGATACTGAGTCCCGCATCCATCAGCATCCCCATGACCACCGGACCCACCGCGGAGGCAAAAACCATCAGGGCCAGATAGAGGCTCTTGATGGCACCAAGATGTTGCGGCCCATAGAGCTCCGCCCACAAGGCCGAGGCGGAGGTGTGGATGAGCCCCGTGTGCAGGCCCATCATGATCATATAGGGAATCACCCAGAAAGCCCGATCTGCGGTTGCGAGCATCAAACATGCCCCCATCAGCGGAATCAACATAACCTGAATCACGCGCTCGGCTCGGAAGCGATCGATCAGTGGTCCTGCAAAGAGGACAGTGATGATTCCTGCCAGGGCATAAAAGATATAAGCCCCGGTGATCCATTCACCGGACCAGCCCTTGGCTTCGGCGACATTTAGATGATGAAAAAAGAAAGCGGTCACGATCATGGGCGAGGACAGTATGCCGGGGGCCATGACATAGAACCTGACGTCGCGGAGCACTTGCCTCCTGGTCCACGAGACCACATTTGAAACCGCAGAGTCTCTCTGGGAGGATAGCTGACTGAGATACCGACGATGAAAGCGGTGATGGTTACTGAGCAGCCAGAGTGTTGCGGGAATCAAGGTGACTCCCACCAGAATGGCGGCGCTGGCGTATGTCCAGCGCCAGCCCATGACGGCGATGAGGACCACCGCCAAAAAGGGCAGTACCGCCTCGCCAACGCTGTATCCCAGCGAGGCGACCGCAATGGCGCGGCCGCGCTCCCTATCGAAATACCGCGCCATGCTGGTAATCGAGATATGTGATGCCAATCCCTGTCCGGATTGTCGCAAAAGAAATATGGCGACCACGAGCATGACTGGACCTGATGCCAGAGACATACAGGCGCAGGCTACGAGCAGGCCGAACGCGACTGCGATCGAATAGCTGGAGAGCGAGAATCGATCGATCAGGCCTCCGGTGAACGGCATCAAGAGGGCGCTTGCCAGTGTGCCGGCAAGGTAGATGCTGCCCCAGAGCGTATGGCTCAGGTCAAACTCAGCTTGAATGTGTGGCCCGAATACCCCGATGAAGTAAGTCTGGCCAAAACTTGAGTAGAAGGTCATCAGAAAACTGAAGGCCACGAGACGGCCGTTGATGACGAAGAGTTGTCGATAGGCGGCGAAAGACTTTTTCACAAGTAATCAGGCTTCAGGTGCTGGAGACCGCCTAAGATGTTCTTGGCGGAAGACGGCCTGACTGTCGATCAGGTGCCCGGTTTGGGGAAGCGGACGATATCACAGGAGCTTACGCTCGATAGCGCTTTCCTTTGCATCAAGACCTTGGGTATCGGTCTCCCGCAGCACCTTTTCCTGTCAGCCTGGGGCGACTCCGGTTTCCATTACCGCGACAAGATCAGCCGTTGGGAGGGTGAAATCCCTAGAATGCCGCCCGAAGACTACAGGACTTGAGGAATCGATGATACAGGGCCAGCAGCAAAACGGACGCGGAATCGTGCTCGTCATTAGCGCAATGACGATCTTTTCTGTCCAGGACGTCATCATCAAGCTGCTCTCCGATGATGTTTCGTTGTACCAGATTCTTTTTTTTCGATCGCTTATCGGGATACTGCTGATCCTGGGGTTCCAGAAGATCATCGGTGAGCCGATTAAACTGTGGACCGCATACCCTGGGCTGTCCCTATATCGGGGCATCGCTTTTTTCTTTGGTTACGCGGCGTTTTATTTTGCTCAGTCAAAAGTGCCGATTGCGAATGCCACTGTGCTTTTTCTCGTCAGCCCCTTCTTTATTACCATCATGTCCATATTTGTTTTCGGCAGTTCGGTTGGGGTGCGCCGCTGGGCCGCCATGCTGGTGGGGTTCTCGGGGGTGATCTTTATTGCAAGGCCTGAAGGCGGCGCGTTCAACTGGATTTACCTGCTACCGGTGACGGTAGCAGTGCTTTACGCCACTTCGATGATGATCGCCAAGAAAACCGCTGAGCGCGATACCGTTTACCAACAGATCATCGTGATGTATCTGGTCACGACCGTGCTCTCAGGATTAATGGGACTCTTTTTTGGTGATGGTTCCCTTTCCGCGCTGGGGATCAACGGAATTGAATTTCTCACTCATCCCTGGCGCTTGGATGGCCTTGACGTCACTCTGTCTTTGTTGATGATCACGCTCATCGGCACTTCAGGGTTCCTTTTGCTCCACAGCGCTTATCGAATTGCAGATCCGGCCGTGATCTCACCCTACGAGTACAGCGGCCTGGCAGCGGTAATGATTCTTGCCTTTGCCGTCTTCGGAGATATCCCCTCTGCACTTGAAGCGACAGGCATGGTGCTCATTGTGGGTGCGGGAATCTATCTTTTCTATCGGGAGCACGTTCAGGGTCAGGACGCAGCCGCCGAGGCAACACTTCGCTGAATCGTCGCTGTCGGTATAATGCGCCGCCGCGCGCTTTCCGACTCACTGATTCAGGATCCTCTTGGATGCATCCCTCGATAGAAAACTTGAGAAACGTGGCGATCATCGCCCACGTTGACCACGGCAAGACCACGCTGGTCGATCAACTGCTGCACCAATCCGGCACGCTGGCCTCACATGGAGAGATGGGGGAGCGTGTGATGGACTCCAATGATCTGGAGCGAGAGCGCGGCATTACGATCCTTTCGAAAAACACCGCTATCCGCTGGCGAGAATGGCGCATCAACATCGTTGACACCCCGGGCCACGCAGATTTTGGCGGAGAAGTGGAGCGGGTGCTGTCGATGGTGGATTCCGTACTGCTGTTGGTGGATGCAGTAGAGGGTCCCATGCCACAGACACGGTTTGTGACGCAAAAAGCCTTGAGTCATGGGCTCCGGCCGATTGTGGTGATTAACAAGGTCGACCGTCCCGGCGCCCGCCCGGATTGGGCGCTGGATCAGACCTTCGATCTGTTCGATCGCCTGGGCGCGTCCGAGGCGCAACTGGACTTTCCCGTCATTTATGCTTCTGCTTTACAGGGTTGGGCCGCAAAAGAACCCGCTGCAGAAGCGAATCAGGGTATGGAGGCGTTGTTTGACGCAATTGTGACTCACGCGCCGGTTCCCTCGGTAGATCCGGACGGCTCCTTCCAGATGCAGATCAGCGCGCTGGATTATTCGCCCTATGTCGGAGTCATTGGGATCGGCCGAATCCAGCGGGGCCAGATTCGGCGCAACGATGCTGTGGCAGTGACTGAGCCGGAGGGAAAGGTGCGCAAGGGGAGGATCCTGCAGATTCTGGGCTTTCATGGGCTGGAGCGGGTAGAAACGGAAAGCGCTGTGTCTGGAGATATCGTTGCTGTGACGGGGCTGGATGCGTTGGGGATTTCCGATACGTTATGTCATCCGGATTTCGTTGAGCCACTCCCTATGCTGAGTGTGGATCAACCTACCTTGAGCATGACTTTCCAGGTGAACGATTCTCCCTTTGCTGGACGCGAAGGGAAATTTGTCACCAGCCGCAACCTAAAAGAACGGCTCGAGCGCGAGCTCATTCACAACGTGGCACTCCGGGTCGAACCCATGGAAGATCCCGACAAGTTCCGGGTATCCGGTCGGGGTGAACTGCATCTGTCAATTCTTATTGAGAATATGCGCCGCGAGGGATACGAACTGGCGATCTCCCGTCCGGAGGTCATCATGCGTGAGGAGGCGGGGGAAACGCAGGAGCCTTTTGAGACGCTGACGGTGGACGTCGAGGAAGCGTACCAGGGCCGCGTGATGGAGAACCTTGGAGAGCGCCGCGCCCAACTGCGCGATATGGTGCCTGATGGCCGTGGCCGCGTACGGCTGGACTATCTGATCACCAGTCGGGGACTGATTGGATTTCGCTCGGAATTTCTCACCATCAGCTCAGGAACCGGATTGATGTATCACGCATTTGATCATTATGGTCCGCGCTTGGAGGGCAGTCTCGCTGAGCGTAACAACGGTGTGATGATATCCATGTCGGCAGGCAAGGCGTTGGCTTATGCTCTGTTTAATCTGCAGGAGCGAGGACGACTATTTATTGGTCATGGGGTTGAGGTTTATGAGGGCATGGTCATTGGCATTCACTCAAGATCCAATGACCTGGTGGTGAATCCCCTTAAGGCAAAACAGTTGACCAATATCCGTGCCGCTGGCACTGACGAAAACCTGCTGCTGACACCGCCGGTCTCGATCACGCTCGAATATGCGCTCGAGTTTATCAACGAGGATGAATTGGTGGAGGTGACCCCAGAATCCATTAGGATTCGAAAGAAATTCCTGCGTGAGCACGAGCGCAAACGCGCCAGCCGCGCTGCCTGATCGGGCGCGACGCGGCGGCTAGGGGTCGATCTGCTGTCCCGCGAGGTAAAGCCAGGTCGGCACAACACTATCCGGATTAAGAGAGACACTCTCAATTCCCTCATCCATCAGCCAGCGGGCAAAGTCGGGATGATCTGAGGGCCCCTGCCCGCAGATGCCAACATATTTGCCAGCGCGCCGGCAGGCGTCGATCGCCTGGTGGAGCAGAATTTTGACCGCGTCGTTGCGTTCATCGAAAAGGTGCGCGATGTCACCGGAGTCGCGGTCAAGACCCAGTGCCAGCTGGGTCAGGTCATTGGAGCCGATCGAGAAGCCGTCGAAGTGCTCCAAAAAGGCGTCCGCAAGGAGGGCGTTCGCCGGGATCTCGCACATCATGATGACTTTAAGGTCGTTGACCCCTCTCACCAGTCCGTTGTCTGCCAGCAAGGTCATAACTGCCTCGGCCTCCGTCAAAGTCCGGACAAACGGCACCATCAGCCAGACATTCTTGAGTCCCATGTCGTCGCGAACATATTTCAGGGCACGGCACTCAAGCTCGAAGCAGTCACGAAAGCCTGAATCGATGTAGCGGGAGGCCCCGCGGAAACCGAGCATGGGATTATCCTCCCGGGGCTCGAACTCGCGTCCTCCAATCATGTTTGCGTATTCGTTGGATTTGAAATCAGACAGTCGCACGATGACAGGTTTGGGATTAAAGGCGGCTCCGATGTGGGAGACACCCTCGGCGAGTTTCTTAACGTAAAAATCAATGGGGCTGTCATAGCCCGCAATCGCCTGATCGACTTTGGCCCGGATGTCGGATTCCAGTCGCTCGTAGTTCAGGAGCGCTTTTGGATGAACCCCAATCGTATTGTTGATAATGAATTCCAGTCGTGCGAGGCCGACACCCGCGTTGGGTAGGCTCTGAAAATCAAAAGCCCGCTCCGGATTGCCGATATTCATGCTGATCTTGAATGGCAGCTCGGGCATATCTGCAAGATCGATCCGTTCAACTTCAAAATCTAGTGCGCCCTCATAGACCCGGCCTGTGTCGCCTTCTGCACATGAGACGGTAACCGAAAGGCCCTCGCTGAGTGATGAGGTCGCTTTGCCGCAGCCGACCACCGCCGGTATGCCAAGTTCACGGGCGATAATGGCGGCGTGACAGGTCCGCCCGCCCCGGTTGGTGACAATCGCACCCGCCCGCTTCATAACGGGTTCCCAATCGGGGTCCGTCATGTCGGTGACCAGGATATCTCCGGGAGCCACCTTGTCGAGATCCTTTACCGAGGGAACCACACGAACCGTGCCGGCTCCGATACGGCTGCCGATACTGCGACCTTCGCACAGTACCGGTCCTGACCCGTTCAGTCGGTAGCGTTCCAGAACCTGCTTCTGGACCCGGCTTTGGACAGTCTCTGGACGTGCCTGCAGGATGAAAAGTTCGCCGGACTCACCGTCAAGCCCCCACTCAATATCCATCGGCTTGCCATAGTGGGCTTCAATGGTCATCGCCATCCCAGCCAATGCTTCTACCTGGTTGTCGGTCAGGGAGAAGGAGTTTCGTTCCTCGTTCGATGTATCTACGGTTTTGACCGGAGAGGGATCCCCCGATTCCGCGTAGACCATCTTGATCAGTTTGCTGCCGAGATGTCTTCGGGTGATGGCCGGGTGACCGCTTTTCAGCGTGGATTTGTGAACGTAGAACTCATCGGGATTGACTGCTCCCTGAACGACACACTCACCCAGTCCGACGCTGGACGTAATGAAGACCGTATCCGAAAATCCGGATTCAGTGTCCAGGGTGAAGGCGACGCCGCTCGCTCCCATATCGCTTCGAACCATGCGCTGGATGCCCGCAGAGATGGCAACCTGCGCATGATCAAATCCCTGGTGCACGCGATATGCAATCGCTCGGTCATTGAAAAGTGATGCAAAGACCTCGTGCACTGCGATCAGAACGCTGTCGATTCCGCGAACATTCAGAAAGCTTTCCTGTTGTCCCGCGAAGGAAGCCTCGGGCAAATCCTCGGCAGTGGCTGAGGATCGGACAGCAACAGCCGTGTGATCTCCGAATTCTCTGTAGTGTTGGGTTATCTCCTCAGACAACGTGGTGGGCAGGGGGGTTTCGATAATCCAACGCCGGATCTGCTCTCCGGTGCTGGTCAGTTGCTCAATATCGTCGACATCCAGCGGAGCCAACGCGTGGTCGATACGGCCTTTCAGTCCGTCCTGTTCCAAAAACAGCCTAAAGGCATCGGCAGTCGTCGCGAAACCATCCGGCACAGAGATACCGGCAGAATCCAGTTGGCTGATCATTTCACCCAACGAGGCGTTTTTGCCTCCCACTCGGGGCACGGCATTCATACCGAGTGCCGTGAATGCGATAACGTATTCAGAGGTCATGATGGTCTGACGGCTCCCATGGATATGCTATACATTCGGCTCCTGGACATCTTCCTGATATCAGAAAAGAGGCGCCGATGAGTCTTGATAAACGTTCGGTCTTTGTGGTCTCCGACCGTACCGGCCTGACTGCGGAAGAACTCGCGAGGAGTTTATTGACGCAGTTCCCGCAGGTACATTTTGTGACCACGGTGCTCCCTTTCGTTGACTCGGATGATAAGTTGAAAGATGTACTCCGACAAATAAAAGAAGGCGGCCAAGAGGATGGGTCACGGCCCATCGTGTTCGTGACCTTCGTTAACGCGGATTACCGCAAGCAGATCGATCAAGCCAATGCGCTGGTCGTGGATGTTTTCAGCTCCTTTATGGGCCTGTTGTCGCGCGAGCTCAATCTCATTCCGAGTTGGCAGGCGGGCTATAGCCACGGCGTCACCGATCAGTTGCGCTACAACTCGCGGATCGACGCCGTGCATTTCGCAATGGATTCCGATGACGGCGTTAATCCGGATGCCTACGAGCAGGCAGATCTGATCCTGGTGGGGGTATCGCGTAGTGGGAAAACACCCACCTGTGTCTATCTCGCAATGCATTTCGGGTTGTACTGCGCGAACTACCCTCTCACCGATGATGACTTCCTGGACGATGGATTGCCTCCCGTGCTGATCCCCTATAAGGATCGTCTTTTTGGGTTGACGATAGACCCCCAGCGGCTGCATGAAATTCGTGAAAAGCGCCGGCCTGACAGCCCCTATGCCAAGTTGGCCCAATGTCAGCTTGAAATCCGTCGCGCCGAAGGGATGTATCGACACCACAGCATTCCGATGTCTAATACCTCAGGTATTTCGGTCGAAGAAATTGCGGCGACAGTACTGCAAAGAAGCGGGATCCATCGCGAGTTGCTCAGTTGAATGAATTAAGGGTGATCCGGTGAGTCGTCCAACCGTGGGTTTCGTAAGCCTGGGTTGTGCCAAGGCAACCGTGGATTCGGAGCGAATCCTGACCCAGCTCAGGGCCGAAGGCTATGCCTTTTCCCAAACCTATACGGATGCAGACGTTGTGGTCGTCAATACCTGCGGCTTTATTGATGCGGCAGTGGAAGAATCCCTGGCAACCATCGACGAGGCATTAAGTACCAACGGTCAGGTAATCGTGACCGGATGCCTTGGTGCGCGGGCTGAAATGCTCAAGGAGAAGTTCCCGGAGCTGCTGGCAGTGACTGGTCCTCAAGCGACAGCAGAGGTGCTTGCTGCTGTACACCAGAAGGCGCCTCCGGTGCAGGAGCCGCTCTATCACCTGCTGCCTCCGGGTGGTGTCAAGCTGACGCCGCGACATTATGCTTACCTCAAGATCTCCGAGGGATGTAATCACAAGTGCAGTTTTTGCATCATCCCGACAATGCGCGGCCGTCTCGCCAGTCGTCGGCCAGGGGATGTGCTGGAAGAAGCAGGGCAATTGGTTGAGGCGGGGGTCAATGAACTGCTGGTGGTCTCCCAGGACACGAGCGCCTATGGCATTGACCTGAAGAAGCAGGCTGATCTCATAACGGGTCATAACCTGCGCCCGGAAATTCACAGCCTTGCCCGAGCGCTGGGCGAATTGGGCGTGTGGGTGCGCCTGCATTACGTGTACCCCTATCCGCACGTGGATGCACTCGTTTCCCTGATGACGGAAGGTCTCGTGCTGCCTTATCTTGATGTGCCGTTTCAGCACGCCAGCCCCCGCATTCTCAAACTGATGAAGCGCCCGGCAAATACCGAGGACAATCTTTCCCGTATCCAGTCCTGGCGGGCCCGATGCCCTGAACTCGCCGTTCGCAGCACGTTCATTGTGGGGTTCCCTGGTGAGACGGAGCAAGATTTTTCTGAGCTGCTTGAATTCCTGCGTGAGGCACAACTGGACCGGGTCGGGTGCTTTATCTATTCCCCGGTGACAGGGGCTCGGGCAAACGAACTGCCTGATCCAGTGGATGCTCAACTGGCCGAGGAGCGTCTTCAGGCATTGATGGAGGTGCAGGCGGAAGTCTCGAAAGATCGCCTCGGCAGCCGGGTAGGTTCGCAGGTTGAGGTGGTGATTGACGATGTGGAAGCAGACACCGCCATAGCTCGAAGTTACGCAGAGTCCCCCGAAGTCGACGGCATCATTCAGGTTTCCGGAGCTGGGAACTTATCGCCCGGTCAGCGCCTGGATGTCAGAATTACCCACTTTGACGAGCATGATCTTCTGGCTGAAGCATTGTCTTAATCCAAGTGAATTCATCGGTTTGCCCAGACCCTGTTCGGTCAGTAGAGACCATTTAGAAACATTTCACGGTATTTGACGAGCATCCAATAACGAACGACAGATGCAGGAATTATCCAGTTCATTTGCCATTGCGTTCTCTCTGATAGGGACGCTGGACGCCGACCTTTTTGAGATTGTCGGACTGTCTCTTCGCGTCAGCCTGTCCGCGGTGGGCTTATCCCTGCTGATTGGCCTTCCGGTTGGTGCGGCGATTGCGATCGGCCGGTTTCCCGGACGCTTCAGTCTGATCGTTATCAGCAATTCGCTCATGGGGATGCCGCCAGTCGTAGTGGGACTGCTTGTCTATCTCGCGCTTTCCAGGGCAGGCCCTTTTGGCGTGCTGGGCTTGCTGTATACGCCGACCGCCATGGTGATTGCGCAAACCCTGCTCATTACACCGATTGTGATCGCGCTCGCCCGGCAGACCATCGAAGACCTTAATTCAGAGTACGGCGAATATTTCGCCTCTCTGGCAATCGGCTTGGGTCATCGAGTGCGGACCCTGCTATGGGAAGGACGGTACGGTCTTCTAACAGTCGGTCTCGCCGGCTTTGGCAGAGCGATCTCGGAAGTCGGAGCCGTAATGATTGTCGGGGGAAATATTGATCACCTGACTCGTGTTATGACGACGGCAATCGCACTCGAGACCTCCAAGGGTGATCTCGAACTTGCGATGGCGCTTGGGATTATTCTCATGTTGCTGGCCCTGGCGGTGAATCTGCTGTTGTCTTTTATCCGCCCTTCGGAACGGGTCGGGAAAAAGCCGACGGCGGCAAGCTACTGAACCCAAGATTGCAGACTTTGGCTGAACCAATCGTATTTTCTGGCCCAGGACAATTTCTATGATGATGTCTTCGGGGAGCAGGCGGCGGATCCTGTGGTTATTGGTGGGTGTGCTCTTTTGCAGTTTCTCGGCGGGTGTTCCCGCTGCGCAGGATTCCATTGTCATACAGTCGACGACCTCTACCGCCAATTCTGGACTCTACGATTACCTGTTACCTCTTTTTGAGGAGGCTCATGACATCAAGGTGAACGTGGTGGCGGTTGGAACAGGTCAGGCGATCCGTAATGCTATGCGGGGAGATGGTGACGTTCTGCTGGTTCACGCCGAGTCGGACGAGGAGGAGTTTGTCGCGGATGGTTGGGGTGTTGAGCGTTTTGATCTTATGTTCAATGATTTTGTCCTGGTCGGCCCGGTAGCCGATCCGGCAGGACTGGGGGAGGCGGACAGCGTCAGTGAGGCGCTGATGCGGATCAGCCGCTCCGGCAAGTTCTTTGCCTCCAGGGGGGATGATTCGGGTACGCACAACAAAGAGTTGGCGCTATGGCCCTCAGCGGCGATCGATCCATCGGAGGCCAGTGGGGGCTGGTATCGGGAGACCGGCTCGGGTATGGGCGCAACGCTGAACGTCGCCGTGGGAATGAGCGCCTATTGCCTGACGGATCGTGCCACTTGGATCAGTTTTGCCAATAAGCAGGATTTCAGTGTGTTGTACGAAGATGATCCGCTGCTTTTCAACCAATACGGGATTATTCTGGTGGATGCTGAAAAGCATCCGCATGTCAACGCAAAAGCAGGGCAGATATTCATAGACTGGATGATCGGCAAAGCTGGTCAGACGGCCATCGCCAACTTCAGGCGGTCTGGGCAACAGTTGTTCTTTCCGAACGCCTCACCCTCAGCAGACGTATCGGCGTCGGAGCAGTGAGGCACACTACTGTGATGGTCCATCGGTCGTTAGAATGGCGCCATCGTTATTTCGGAGTGGCAGTGCCTTGAACCGCAGCAGATGGAGTACCCGGCGCCGCATTCATCGTATCCGGCAACGCCGCTCGCACAATTTTGACCGCTATAACCCACAGCTGCCGTTACCGTTTTCGCAGTCCTTCCGGCCGAGCAGCGCTGATGAGGATTTGCGAAAACGCGAGGAGTACTAGATCGCTGTTGCGCAGTAGCGGCATCCAGAAAACGATATTGAGGGGCGTTAGCCAGGGCATGGATCCGGCAGGACGGTATAATCCGCCGTCTTTTTCAGTCCAGCAGTGACGGTTTTATGTCAGATCATCTGGAAGAGGTGCAGCGTCGGCGTACCTTTGCCATCATCTCTCACCCGGACGCGGGTAAGACGACTCTCACTGAGAAATTCCTCCATTACGGCGGCGCGATTCAGGAGGCCGGGACCGTGCGCGCCCGCAAGACCGGCCGGTATGCCACCTCTGACTGGATGAAGCTCGAAAAGGAGAGGGGTATTTCGGTCACCTCTTCGGTCATGCAGTTCGAGTACCGCGAGTTCATTGTGAACTTACTGGACACGCCGGGCCATGCCGACTTCTCGGAAGACACCTACCGCACGTTGACCGCAGTGGACTCCGCGCTGATGGTGATTGATGCGGCGAAAGGTGTTGAAGAGCGCACGATCAAACTGATGGATGTTTGTCGCCTGCGGGACACGCCCATCATGACCTTTATCAACAAGATGGATCGCGAAGGACGCGATCCCGTGGAACTGCTTGATGAGGTTGAGTCCGTCCTCAAAATCAGTTGCGCGCCTGTCACCTGGCCGCTGGGGTCCGGCCGTCATTTTTGCGGTGTCTACCGACTTCTCGATGACAGTGTTTCCCTGTTTGATCGCAGTGGATCAGGAGGTTGCTCGTCCCAGGTGATTCAGGGATTGGACAATCCAAAGCTCGACGTGATAGCGGGAGACGATGCGCCTAGGCTTCGTGAAGAGATCGAACTGCTGCAGGGCGCATCTCATGTTTTTGATCGCAATGCCTATCTTGCCGGGGAATTGACGCCCGTTTTCTTTGGGTCTGCCCTGAACCATGAAGGAACAGATGAACTGATCGATGCCTTCGTTGATTACGCACCGGCTCCGTTGCCCAGAGTATCGAAGACGCGAACGGTAGATGCGAGCGAAGCCCCTTTTTCCGGATTCGTTTTCAAGATTCAGGCAAATATGGATCCGGCACATCATGATCGGGTTGCTTTTTTGCGGATCACCTCGGGTTCATTTAACAAAGGCCTCAAGGTCCGTCATGTTCGTGCGGAGCGTGATATGCAGTTACACAACGCCATCACGTTTATGGCTGCCCGGCGCGAGTCCGCTAGCGGCGCGGTGGCAGGAGACATTATCGGGCTTCATAACCACGGCACCATTCAGATCGGTGACGCCTTCACGGTGGGGGAAGAGTTGAAGTTTCTCGGTATCCCCAGTTTCGCTCCTGAACTGTTTCGGCGGGTGAGGCTGGCCGATCCGCTACGGGCCAAAGCGCTCAACAAGGGGCTGGATCAGTTAAGTGAAGAAGGCGCCACCCAGGTATTTCGGCCCATGCTCAGCAACGATCTGGTGCTCGGCGCGGTAGGTATTCTGCAGTTTGATGTGGTGGCACATCGACTTAAGCACGAATACGGCGTGGAGTGCAGTTTCGAAGCGGTTCCCGTGGCGACTGTGCGCTGGCTCGACAGTGAGGACAGCGCGAAATTCGAAGAGATGAAGAAAAAAGCGACCCAGAACCTCGCGCTCGATGCTTCGGGGGCGCTCACCTACCTGGCGCCGAATCTTGCCAATCTTCGCCTTGCGCAGGAGCGATGGCCTGAGGTCATGTTTCATGCCACCCGAGAGCTGTAAGGTAAATCCTGATGATTTTGCAAGGTTTACCGTGGGCGGGACAAATCTTAGAATCTCGACACGGATTTTTAACGGTTTATCCAGTTTCGTCCTGGCGTTAACAATGACAAAGTCAGGATATTCTGAAAGCTTAATCAGAAGCTTAATGCTTAACGAAGGAGCATGAAGATGAAAAAATTTGTTGCTTTGGCGAGTCTCGCGGTGATCGGTGTTGGTTCACCAACGGTGCAGGCGGATGGCGCAGCGGTGTACAACAGTGGCTGCATGGCCTGTCATAACTCGGGCGTGGCAGGTTCTCCAAAAATTGGGGATAAAGATGCCTGGGCAGATCGCATCGCTCAGGGTATGGACTTGTTGTACGAGCATGCGATTGTGGGATTCCAGGGTAAGGCCGGCTACATGCCTCCCAAAGGGGGGTTCGCTCACCTGAGTGACGATGATGTCAAACTCGCTGTGGATTACATGGTCGAGCAGTCGCAATAACGAGACTCTGGATGCTGCCGCTGGGGCAGGCCGGAGCGGGTGAGTAAAAAAGCCGGGCTTTAGGCCCGGCTTTTTTTAGGCGTGTCTCTGAGATGGCATCGACGGATTACAGCGTTTGGGACTCAAAAAATTCCTTGAGCGCTCGATACAGAAGGACCGGATCATGCCAACCGGTGGTTTCACGAATCGAATGCATGCCGAGTTGCGGCGCGCCTACGTCGACCGTATCCACGCCGAGTACGGTTGAGGTAATCGGCCCGATGGTGCTACCGCAGGCCATATCGCTGCGCATCGCCATAGACTGCACAGGAACATCGGCACGGGTACAAACCCCTCTGAAAATCGAAGCGGTCTCACTGTTGGTGGCGTAACGCTGATTGGCGTTGAATTTGATGACAGGTCCGCCGTTAAGGCGCGGCTGATGCTGCGGGTCGTGTTTGGTTTCGTAGTTGGGGTGCAGCGCGTGCGCATTATCCGCCGAGATCAAAAGTGAGCGGGCCAAGACCCGCGCCATGGTTTCGCCGTCGCCGCAAAGCCGCTCCAGCACGGTGTGCAGAAAGGGTCCTTGTGCACCGGCTGCAGATGCACTACCGACTTCCTCATGGTCATTGCATACCAGTAAAACGGCCTGCTCTCCCTGGGCATCCAGCAGGCTGCGAAGCCCGGTGTAGCAGCTCAGCAGATTATCCAGCCGGGCGCTGGCGAGAAAGTCACCCCGTAATCCCACCTGCTGCGCACCTTGGGTGTCATAGCAACTCAGTTCATAGTCTGTGACCGCCTGTACGTTTTCCCCAGGATGCTCCTGATGAATCTGTTGAAGGAGTAATTCGCGAAACCCGGCTTCGCTTTGATCCGGCAGGTCACACAGTATCGGAACCAGTTCCTGCTGAGGATTGATCGTGCGGTTTTTGTGGATGTCGCGGTTAAGGTGGATCGCGAGGCTGGGGATAGTGACAATGGGCTTCTTGAAGTCAATCAGCAACGAGAGACGCTGGCCGCTGGTGTCAGAGCAGGTGACGCGTCCTGCGATCGAGAGATCCCGGTCAAACCAGGGTGCCAGCAGCACACCTCCGTAGATCTCAACACCGAGCTGATGAAAACCGGACCGCCTTACATCAGGCGCCGGTTTGATGCGAAGACAGGGGCTGTCGGTATGAGCGCCGATCATGCGCACACCGGATTCACTCAGGGGCGCACTTCCCATCCTGAATGCGATGAGCGATGAGCCATTTCGAAGGACCAGTGCTTTGTCGCGATCACCGATTGACCATAGCGCTTCAGGATCAAGATTGTTAAACCCGTGTTCTTGCAGAGTGCGCTGCATGGCGGTGACGGCGTGGAAAGGGCTGGGTGATTCGTCCAGAAACGCCATCAGCCCGGGATTAAATGATTCCGGTTTCAATTTCTTTCTCCTCTACGATCCGGTTTTAGCGCAAGGGGCGGTGTCGACCAGGCTGTTTTGTTGGTTCGTGGTTGTGCCCTCGGGAAGCCAGCGGTGTTCTGCTGACTGTGCTTCCAGCGCGGCAAAGTCAAAAAGAGACCGGTCTGCAAGCTGACTTGGTGCTACGTGTGTGAGGCTTCGGAAGATGCTGGCAATACGTCCCGGATGCGCTTTTTCCCAATCACCCAGCATTGCCTTGATCGCCTGGCGCTGCAGGTGGTCCTGTGAACCGCAGAGGTTGCAGGGGATCACCGGGTATTCCCGAATCCGTGCGTAGCGTGCGAGATCTGCTTCGCGGCAATAGGCCATTGGTCGAATGACGATATTGCGCCCATCGTCGCTGCGCAATTTTGGGGGCATCGATTTCAATTGACCACCATGGAACATGTTCAGAAAAAGGGTCTCGATCATGTCATCGCTATGATGACCAAGCGCAATCCGGCTCATGCCGTTTTCTCGAGCATAGCGATACAGGACACCCCGCCTCAGTCGTGAACACAGCCCGCACATGGTCTTCCCTTCGGGAATGACCCGCTTGACGATGCTGTAGGTATCCTCATCAATAATGTCGAAAGGCACGTCGCGGTCGACAAGGTATGACCTCAAGGTCTCGACCGGAAACCCGGGCTGGTTCTGATCGAGGTGCACTGCACGGAGTGAAAAGGAGACGGGGGCGCGATGGCGCAATTGCTCCAACACGTCCAGCATCACAAAAGAATCCTTACCACCGGAGACGCAAACCATGATGCTGTCTCCCTCGCTGATCATCTGGAAATCCTGAATGGCACGCCCGACCTCACGGCGAAGCCTTTTACTGAGTTTCTTTTCGTCCACAGATGAGGTCATGGCATTCTAATGATCGTCGAGCGGTTATCTTGATGCAAAAAATCCTGCTGCCGCATTGGTTGAGGGGAGGTTTTGCGGCGGACTGGGTCTGATTTTCTGGCGAATCCGGCGCGCATTGCCTTATGCTACGTCCATCATGACTCGAAAGCGCCTTATTTTATCGGCAGTTGGGCTATTGGTGGCGCTACTGGCCCTTCCGGTACTGTTCTTGCAGTACTTCAATTGGAACGATCATCGCGATCGAGTAGCGAGTTGGGTGGGTACCGCCATCCAGCGTGAAGTCCAAATCAGCGATCGACTTGGTTTTCAGCTTTGGCCGACGACCAAACTATCGGTATCGGGTCTTGAGATCTCAAGCCCTGAAGGTGTGTCGGACCTGCCTTTGCTGAAGCTTCAAAGCGGCGAAGCGGAGTTCGCCATCTGGCCCTTGCTGTCCGGTATCCTGGTCATCGATAGATTGGAACTTGATTCGCCTACTGTAAATCTGGTTTCCAAACTGGAGGAGGGGGCAACGAACTGGCGTTTTCGTCTGGATGAGACCGC
>DLPX01000016.1:38438-39842 GCA_002477475.1 Proteobacteria bacterium UBA7447 | reverse complement strand
AATCACAAAATCGGCAATATCCGCGTGGCTGATGAAATGCTTGGTGCCATTGATGATGTAATCATCACCGTCACGCTCCGCCCGACACTGCATCGACCGAAGATCAGAACCCGCGCCAGGCTCAGTCATCGCCAAGCAATCTGTCTTTTCTCCGCGGATGCAGGGAAACAGGTAACGCTCACGCTGCTCCCCAACACACGCCTGGAGAATGTTACTCGGCCGGCCGACAAGATACTGCAAGGCAAAGTTTGCCCGACCCAACTCTCGCTCCACTAAAGAAAGTGACACGCTGTCGAGACCGCCGCCGCCGAGTTCCTCCGGCATGTTGGCTGCGTAAAACCCCTGCTCGATCGCACGATCACGGATCTGCTGAGCCAGCTCCGGCCGCACTTCATCTGATGACTCAACCTCATCCTCGTAGGGATAAAGTTCCTTTTCCGCAAATGTGCGAGCGCTATCGATCAGCATCTGCTGTTCTTCGCTCAGCGCAAAATCCATCGGTTTCTCCTTGTTTTGCAGTTTGGTTTGACCGCGACGATCTGTGTCGGCGTCCCAAAAAGCATGTTTTACTGATTGAAGATTATGGGCTCGCCCCACCCAGAGCTATCAACTGATACATCGTCGTGCAAGCGATGATTTCCGTCAAGGCGCAAAGCGCCCCCACATCAAGCCCCTCGGATCTTATGCGAGAACTGGCAAACCCCTCTACGAGGTGCATTTCAATGGATGTCTTTCAGACCGAGCGTTCTGAGCGCGACATGCGAAAGCAGTAAAACGGCCTTCGGAAAAGCGAATCTGGGTTAGGCCAAATCCCTCAGGCTTTAGCAGCGGCAAGATTGCCGATCAGGCAAATGCGGGATGAAGAAAATCCGGCGAAGTCGTGTCGTTGGCGTCATCGAACGCCACTGTCTCCCAGCAGTCCTGTCGCCCGTCAAGCTCACGAAGGAGGCGGTTATTGAGACCGTGCCCTGATTTATGGGCACAGAAGCTACCGATCAAGGGGTAACCCAAAAGATAGAGATCTCCGATCGCGTCGAGAATCTTGTGCTTGACGAACTCGTCACCGTAGCGAAGGCCGTCATCGTTAATCACCCGGAAGTCATCCATGACGATGGCGTTATCCAGACTGCCGCCGCGCGCGAGTCCAGCTTCTTGCAACGCCTCCACATCCTGGAGGAATCCAAATGTTCGAGCGCGACTGACCTCCTTGGCAAAGGAAATCTTGGATAGATCGATAGTCGCTTCCTGGGCCGACGACTGCATGGACGGGTGGTCGAAATCAATACTGAAACTCACCTTAAACCCATCATAAGGCTCAAAGCGCGCCCACTTGTCGCCATCTCTGATCTCTATCGGTTTGCTGATCCGGATGAACTGCTTGGGGGCAGACTGAATCTCAATCCC
>DLPX01000016.1:4348-38046 GCA_002477475.1 Proteobacteria bacterium UBA7447 | reverse complement strand
TCGACGATCGCGTTGTCGATATGTAGTCCCGCAAACGCGGACATCAGGTGCTCCACCGTCGACACACGAATGCCATTGTGTTCGATGGTGGTAGAAAGTCGCGTGTCACTCACGCGATCGAGTGCTGCGGGAATCTCCGCGACCGGGTCAAGATCAACTCGACGAAATACGATCCCCGTGTTGACCGGTGCCGGCCGCAGAGTCAGGTAGACTTTCTTTCCAGTATGCAAGCCGACGCCTGTGGCGCCGATGACATTTTTAAGCGTTCTCTGCCGAATCATCCTGCCTGATTTCCCGGTTTTCCGAGGTTTTTCACACTTTTCTCAGCGCGTTGACACAATTTTACACGGAAAAATCAGAGATTAGGACTTTTTTTGAAATATTTTCACCCTTTTTTTTGCATAATTCTCGAAATTAAGCCATTCCAGCATGTCGCTTAAAAATCAGTCGGCCTGACGCCGCAAAAAAGCCGGGACATCCAGATAATCCATATCCACTGCGGCGTTCCCCTGCAGGTCAACATCACCTGCCGCACGCGGCCGCCGGCGAATCACGGTCGGCACATCGTAATCATCTTCGTGGCCGGCCGAATCGTCTTCCATTCCCTGATCCTTGACCAGACTGATCTGGGGCGCTTTGCGAATCCCTGTCGCGACCATGGTTACCCGCAATTCATCATCCATCTCGGGATCGAGAACGGTACCAATCACTACGGTCCCATCCTCGGAGGCATACTCGTTGACAATCTCGCCAACCTGAGCGAATTCATCCAACTGCATATCGGGTCCCGCCGAAACATTCACCAACAGGCCTTTGGCGCCGTGGATGTCGACTTCTTCCAATAACGGACTGGAAACAGCGGCTCTTGCCGCCTGCATTGCACGGTCCGGTCCGGTTGCCGTTGCGGAACCCATCATCGCCATTCCCATCTCTGCCATCACCGTGCGCACATCTGCGAAGTCAACGTTGATGAGACCAGGTCGGGTGATCAACTCTGAGATACCCTGCACTGCATTAAAGAGCACCTCATTCGCCTTGCCGAAAGCCTCAAGCAAAGTGACGTTCCCGCCCATGACTTCCATGATGCGCTCGTTTGGAATCACGATCAAAGAATCGACCAGTTCGCCGAGTTCCTTGATTCCCTGTTCGGCCGCGTCGATACGTCTCTTTCCCTCAAATGCAAACGGCCGTGTCACTACCGCCACGGTAAGAATCCCTTTCTCCCGCGCCAGTTGCGCAATCACCGGCGCGGCACCGGTACCTGTCCCTCCGCCCATGCCGGCGGTTAAAAAGACCATGTCCGTGCCATCCAAAGCAGCAGCGATCTTGTCCCGGTCTTCTGAAGCTGCCTGGCGGCCGACCTCCGGGTTGGCCCCCGCGCCAAGACCGCGGGTCAGGCCCTCGCCCAACTGCATCACCTTGGAAACGCCCGAACGGTGCAACGCCTGGGCATCCGTATTGGCGGCAATAAATTCCACCCCTTCCAGACTGGCTGAGATCATATGATCCACGGCATTGCCGCCACCTCCGCCAATTCCGATAACTTTAATAACGGCCTGCTGGCCAAATACTTCCATGAGTTCAAACATAGTAGTTCTCCTCAGATAGGGGTTGAACAAAAGACAATGACTGTATCGGGAAACAAAAAGCGAGTCGTTGACGGGGATCGGACTTCGTCATGAATGTATGCATGCTCAGTCCTCCTTTAATCGGGATGAAAACCAGCGCTTCATCTTGCTGACAAATTCAACGGCCGCAATATCCGGCAAAGCGCGGGGCTTTCTTTTTTGCTGGGTTGGATGCTCAAGACCAAACAGCACCAACCCGACGCCGGTCGAATAAGAGGCATTTCGAATCAACTCACTGCGGGCGCCGTTGTACTGGGGCACGCCAAGACGAACCGGCATGTGGAAGATCTCCTCGGCGAGTTCCACCATTCCGGCCAGTTTGGCGCTGCCGCCTGTCAGCACAATCCCCGTACCTAAAAGCTCTTCAAACCCACTGCGCCGCAGTTCTGCCTGAATGAGCAGGAAGAGTTCTTCTACCCGCGGCTCAATGACATCCGCCAACGTGGTCCTCGCAAGCTTTCGCGGTGCCCGCTCACCGACACTGGGGGTATCGATCATCTCTCCCTCAGGGGCCAACTGCACCAGCGCTGTTCCGAAGTTCTTTTTGAGCTCTTCTGCAGCCTGAGTCGGCGTTCTCAGAGCCACTGCGATGTCATTTGTGATCTGGTCCCCGGCGACAGGCAGAACGGCAGTGTGGCGGATCGCGCCATCGGTAAAGACGGCAATGTCTGTTGTCCCACCGCCAATATCGACCATGGCCACCCCGAGTTCGGTTTCGTCGTCATCCAAAACCGCATAACTCGAGGCCACTTGTTCGAGCACAATCTCCTCAACGTCAAGTCCGCATCGAGTGATGCACTTGACTATGTTCTGGGCTGCGCTGACTGCGCCAGTAATGATGTGCACCTTGGCTTCAAGGCGAACGCCGCTCATGCCAATGGGCTCACGAATGCCGTCCTGACCATCAATAATGAAGTCCTGGGGGAGAATGTGCAGGACTTGCTGATCGTTCGGGATGGCCTGTGCCTGCGCCGCATCGAGGACCCGCTCAACATCTTCAGCGCTGACTTCATTCCGATTCTTGATAGCAGCGACACCGCTGGAGTTCATGCTAGTGATATGGGCCCCGGCAATACCTGCGTAAACCGAACTGATCCGGCATTCCGCCGTCAGTTCCGCCTCCTCGATGGCCTGCTGGATCGACTGCACAGTGGAGTCGATATTCGCCACCACGCCCTTGCGCAAACCTTTCGACGCATGCTGTCCGACCCCCAGGATCTCGATTTCCTGGTTCTCTTTTACCTCGGCGACAACGGCAAGTACCTTTGAAGTGCCGATATCGAGCCCGACAATGATTTCGTTAACGAGTCGCTTCGTCATGATGTTTCGATCAACCTCTAGCTTCCTGAAAGTCCAGCCAACTGAACCGCTGTTTCGGTATTCTCTTGCTCCCACTGCACCGCAAATCCGCTTGCGTAGCGCATATCAACCTTGTCGATGCGATCCGCCTTATCCCCAAGGGCAATTGTGAAACTGCGGGTAAACCGATCCACCTTCTCAACGACCCCGTCGCGGCCCAGCAGCAATTCAAACCGAGCTGGCACGAGGGATCCCTCTGCACGCACTTCCAATGTCCAGCGACCAGCCTTGCTGACGAAAAGCTCCAACGGCTCTAAACCCGCTTCCTGCAACAGGGGCATCACGGAAAAGAAGGTGTCTACCAGAGTCTCGCGTTGTTCTTTGGGTCCTCGCAGTACGGGGGAGGCACGCAGAGCTTGACCAGGTGCAAGGTTGATATAACTGTCAGGCGCGCTCTCGTTGGGATTCTGGAGGGTCTGGAAACGGGCCATCGCCTGCGTTTCCACCACCTGCAGTTCCAGCGCATCTGGCCAAACACGGCGCACCATCGCCTGATAGATGCCGGGCAAGGTCTCAAGAGCCTTCTCGACCTGGCTCAAGTCCACATTCAGGTAGTTACCGTGGATGCTGCGCCACGCAGTGCGCTCGACAATCCCCTGATCTACGTGCTGGACCCTGTTCGAGATCATCACTCTTTCGATAGTGAAGTAGCCTGACCGGATGATCTGATCCACAGCCAGCGCGCTGACCAGCAATAGCACCAAAGCCGCAATCACTTTCCAGCCTTTGCGTTGATCAGTCCCGTCACCCGTTTTCTCGGAGGTCTCCTGCGGACCAGATACAGGTCTGATCTCAGGCAGGTCGATAGTGTCAGTACTCATTGATGCTCTCCTACAAATCGGACTTCCGGCACAAGGCGAACACCGGTGTGATCCGCAACGGTCGCTTGCACTCTCTCGATCAAGCTCTCAATGTCTTTCGCACAGGCCTGCCGGTCATTCACGATGAAGTTGGCATGCTGCATCGAGACCAGTGCGCCGCCGATACGCAGGCCTTTCAAGCCTGAACTTTCGATCAGGCGTGCAGCGTGATCGTTTGGCGGATTCCTGAAGACTGATCCGGCGCTTGACTGTCGAACCGGCTGGGTCTCGGACCGCTTCTCGAGTAACGACCGAACGCTGGCGTCCTCACTACCCGTTCCCTGGCTTAACCGAAACACCCCTGCCGTAAACCAATGGGCTGGAGGAATGTCGACTTGCCGATATGAGACCGCAAAGGACCCGGCCGGGCGGTTTTCAAACCTGCCTGCGCGATTGACGAGTTCCACTTCCTCAACCAGGCTCCAGGTCTCAGAGCCGAACGCGCCGGCGTTCATGGCAAGCGCGCCGCCCATCGTTCCGGGAACACCGGCCAGAAATTCGCCACCGGACCACCCAAGCTTGGCTGAAAACCTTGAGAACCGTGCACAAGACACTCCTGTTTCAACTACGAAGCGTCCCTCTCCAAGGTCTCTTAATTCCCGAAGGCCTCGATGCGCCGCAATCACGGCACCGTCAAACCCGCCATCCCTAACTAACAGGTTGCTACCCAGGCCCAACCACAGCACTGGTACTTCTGGATCCAGCCCCTTGAGAAAGGCGCTCAGGTCTTTGCGATCGGCGGGCTCAAAGAAGTAACGGGCCGGGCCACCCACCTTCCAGCTGGTGTGGTTTGACATCGGCTCGTCGCAACGAATCGTGCCGCGAACTCCAACGAATGCCGTCTGCTTGTCTGCGGTCATGACGTCAGTCACCCGTAGGTCCCCTCATGCAGACGGACCGGAGCGATCAACTCCCGTGCTGCACGGCCGATGTCTCCCGCACCCAGGGTCAGTACCACATCACCATCACGCAACATCGGTGAAAGAGCCTCTTTGAGTCCCGTGAGATCAGAAACAAAAACCGGATCTGTTCCACCGCGTGCCCGGATCGATCGACACAGGGCCCGGCCATCGGCCCTCGCGATAGGTTCCTCTCCAGCCGCGTAGACTTCTGTGACAACAAGACAAGCCACGCCGCGCAGAAGTGCGCTGAAGTCATCCAGCAGTTCCTCCGTCCGGGTGAAGCGGTGAGGCTGGAACACGACGACCTTGCGTCGATCGGGCCAGCTGCCCTGGGCCGCTGCCAGGGTTGCCTCGATCTCTCTAGGATGATGCGCATAGTCATCGACCAGCAGCGCGCGCCCGGTGTCGAAAAAAATTTCTCCCAAAATCTCAAAACGCCGGCCGATCCCACCAAAATTGCGTAACCCTTTTACGATAGAATCCGGCGCAATACCGACCTTGTCTGCGACAGTAATGGCGGCAAGGGCGTTACGGACGTTGTGCAGTCCCGGCAGAGCCAGATCCACCTCGATAACACTGCGATCCATCAGTGAGACGGCAAACTGCATGCGGGTGCCATGTTGGCGGATATCGATTGCCTGATAGTCCGCCTCCGGCTCTACCCCATAAGTAACGACAGGTCGTCGGATGTGCGGCCGAAGATCGCGAATCACGGCGTCATCCGAACACAATACCGCCAAACCGTAGAACGGCAGATTGTGCAAAAACTTCAGAAAGGTGTCCGTCAGCTGACCAAAGTCACCGCCATAAGTCGCCATGTGATCGGTATCAATATTGGTCACCACCGCAATATGCGGCTGCAGATGCAAAAATGACGCGTCGCTTTCGTCTGCTTCGGCAATCAGCCATCGTCCGTTACCCAAACGGGCATTGCCTGCCTCACTTTTAACAAGACCGCCAACCAGAAACGTGGGGTCAAGCTGCGCTTCAGCGAAGACGGTTGCAATCAGACTGGTTGCGGTGGTCTTTCCGTGGGTACCCGCGACGGCAATACCGTTCCGAAAGCGCATCAGCTCTCCAAGCATCTGAGCCCGAGGCACAACGGGTATTCCCTGATCGGCCGCAGCAACCACTTCAGGGTTGTCGCTGCCGATGGCATTGGAGGCTACTACCACATCAGCACCCGTTACGTTTGCCGCATCATGCCCCAGCCACACCTGGGCGCCCTTTTTGGAAAGATGACGCGTCTCTGCCGAGTCCGCCTGATCAGACCCACTGACCTCGTACCCCTGATCGATCAACACCGCGGCGATACCGCTCATACCGGCACCGCCGATACCGACAAAATGGACATGCCGCACGAATTCACGCATGGGCCAACTCCAGGCAGCAACCTGCCACCTTGGCCGTGGCATCCGGTCGCGCGAGCTTGTGGGCCGCGTGACCCATTTTGGTCAAGAGACTTCTGTCCTTTAGCAGGCGATCGATCTCTTTTGCGAGTCTTTGTGCGTCCAGCATTGATGCCTCGATCACGACTGCAGCACCGGCGCTCGAAAGCGCCTGCGCATTTGCCGCCTGATGATTTGAGGCCGCAAACGGAAACGGCAGCAATATAGACGCCAATCCAGTCGCGCAGAGCTCTGTCACGGTCATTGCACCCGACCGGGCAATCACCAGATCGGCTTGCCGATACGCAGCACTCATGTCATCGATAAACGGAACCACCCGCGCGGGGACTTTTACATCGGCGTACGCTCGGTTTACTTCGTCTTCCCGATCGCGGCCGCACTGATGTGTGACAGTCAACCGAGAATTGAACTGTGACTCTACCAACGCCGCCGGCACCAGATCATTAATGGAGCGTGCGCCCTGACTGCCGCCGAGGACCAGCACGCGCAGTGGCTGTGCTACGTTAATGGAATCCTCTGCAACTCGGCTTCGAACAATCTCCTGGCGAACCGGATTGCCTGTACACTTGGCGCTCGCTCCAAGATGTCTCACGTTCTCGAAGCCGGTCAGCACCCGTTTGGATAAGGGCGCAAGCAGCCGGTTAGTGACGCCACAAACCGCGTTGGCTTCGTGAATCACAAGGGGTCGGCGCAACAACCAGGCCGCAAGACCTCCCGGGCCTGCTGCAAAGCCCCCCATCCCCAGCACTGCATCCGGCATTCGTCGACGCGTGATCCTGAGTGCCTGGATGAGCGCCCTCAACAGCATCCAGGGCATCATCGCTTTTCGCATCCAGGAGCTACCCACAAGCCCCTTAATCTCAAGCCATTCCATCTGAAAGCCTGCAGCAGGAACCACACGGGCTTCAAGCCCTTTGCGGGTACCCAACCAGACTATCTCAATACCCTGATCACGAAGATGCTCAGCCACACTCAATGCGGGATACACGTGCCCGCCCGTGCCTCCTGCCATGATCATCACCGTAGTCAACGCGCCCCCACGCGGCCTTTCGACAGGCTGTGCTCTATGGATATCAACAAACCGAACGCCAGCCCGTTGATCAGCATGCTGCTGCCCCCATAACTCATCAATGGCAGGTTCAGGCCTTTGGTCGGCACCAATCCAAGGTTGACCGCAAAATGAAACATCACCTGTACGATCAGCAACAGACCGATCCCCTGCGCGAGCCGGGCCCCGAAATAAGCCTTGGCAGCAGCCGCCCTTGATGCAAGATTGAAGACCCGCCAGAGCACCAAACCATAAAGACACAAGAGCGCCGCGACACCCACCAGTCCGAGTTCCTCTCCCACCACTGCAATCAGGAAATCATTGCTGGCATGGGGCAAATAAAAGAGTTTCTGCACGCTCGCGCCCAAACCAACGCCGAACCATTCGCCGCTACCTAACGCAATCAATGCCTGAACCAGTTGAAAACCTGATCCATAGGGATCCGCCCAGGGATCCATAAAACTGGAAACCCGGTCCAACCGGTATTCGGCCGTCGCGATCAGTACCGCGACCGCACAAACCGCCACGGCAATCGCACCGAAAATGTACCGAAGGGGTGTTCCGGCGAGGAACATCATACCCAACGTCACCATCATGATCACGGCGGTACATCCGAGGTCAGGCTCAAGCAGCAGCAACACCCCGATCGACCCAATCACCGCGGCAGGGATCAGGATGCAGTTCTGGAATGAATCCATCGCCGATGCGTGACGCACAAAGTGATCAGCAAGAAAAAGGACCGTCAGCACCTTGATCAACTCTGAGGGCTGGAAATTGAACAAACCCAAATCCAGCCATCGCGTACTGCCGTTGACCTCGTGACCGATCCCGGGAATCAGAATGAGGGCAAGCAATGCGGCTCCCATGCCCAGCAGGCACCGGGAGGCGCGCTGCCACAGATCAAGGGGGGCACATGCTGCGGCAACGCCCAATGAAAGCGCCAAAACAATACCGAAGAGGTGCTTGACCAAAACTGCCGCCCCGCCACCAATGCCCCCATGGGTACCGATCGCAGCCGAGAAGACCATCACGACACTGAAGGCCAGTAACACCGCTACCGGCGCCAACAACAGCGGATCGGCACTCGCCAATCGGCGGGGTATCTGCAAGGGGATTTCGATCACGCTCATCTGATCATTTCCCGAACCAGGTCCGAGAACACTTCACCCCGGTGGGCAAAATTCCTGAACATGTCGAAACTCGCGCATGCAGGTGAGAACAAGACTGCGTCCCCCGACTGGGCCCAGCGCGCTGCCAATCTCACAGCCTGGGGGAGATCATCGGCAAGCGTGACGGGAACCCGATCACCGATCGCCGCCGCAAGAGCCACACGATCTTCACCGATCAAAAGGACCTGCCTGGCATATCGCTGTATTGCCTTAGCCAAGGTGCTGAAGTCGGCATCCTTTGATTGACCTCCCGCAATCAGGACGACGGGTCGATCCAGACCGACCAGCGCCGCTTCGGATGCACCCGGATTTGTGCCTTTGGAATCATTGACCCAAAGAACACCCTCGCGCTCAAGTACCGGCTCGCATCGATGCGGTAATCCACGAAATGCAGATAGGGCATCCAGAGCCGGCGGGTTGATTTCATAGCCAGCGGACTCAATCAGCCCAAGCGCGGCGAGAGCATTCATGACGTTGTGCCGTCCGGTCATGGTCAGCGACGAAACAGGAAGGACCCTGGTATGTCCCCGAACGATCCAGTCGTCACCGTCAGAATCCGTCGCGAGCCCGTAGTCTGCCGCACGCAACGGCGCATCCAGGCCGAAGGAGATAATCTCGACCGCACTGGAAACGTCCATCTTCTGCAGAGTGGGATCGTCGCGATTGATAATCCCCTTGACAGCGCCTTTCAGAATTCGCCGCTTGGCATCGAGGTATTGCGCAACGGTTGCATAGCGGTCCATATGATCAGGCGACAGATTCAGAATGGCCGCTGCCTTGGCCTTGAGTGAATCGGTGGCTTCCAACTGGAAACTGGATAGTTCCAGCACCACGACGTCCGGTATGGGGCCTTCCAAAAGATCCAGGGCCGGCATCCCGATATTGCCCGCCACTGGAGCGTTCAGCCCCTGGGCTGCCAGCATCTGGCCCACCAGTGTGGTTACCGTGGTTTTTCCGTTTGAACCGGTAATCGCCAACATCGGTGCCGGACAGGCGCGTACAAAGAGCTCGATATCCCCAACAATTTCAACCTGCTGCTGACGAGCCTTCTCAATCACCGGCTCCGACAAGGCAATGCCCGGACTGACGACCGCAAGATCACCACGCCCAAGATTGGGGGTCGTGAACTGTCCCAACTGAACCGGAACATGGGGAAACTGTCGGGTCAGTTCCGAATAACACGGCGCCACGTCGCGACTGTCCTGAACCTCGACCTCGACTCCCAACGCAACGAGGTACTTCACCGTGGAAAAACCGGATGCGCCCAATCCGAAAACGGTTGCCCGTGACCAAGGCGCTGGGTGCAGGGTCGTTGCCAAAGCGTTGTCCATTACTGCCTTACCTGACCTTGAGCGTTGCCAAACCGATCAACACCAGGATCAGGCTGATGATCCAGAACCGAACCGTCACCTGGGGCTCGCGCCAGCCTTTCTGCTCAAAGTGATGATGCAAAGGCGCCATGCGGAAGATTCGTCGCCCAATCAGACGGAAGGAGGCGACCTGCAACATGACTGAAACAGTCTCGATAACAAAAAGGCCTCCCATGATGGCGAGCACGATTTCCTGACGGACAACCACTGCAATCGTGCCCAACGCTGCTCCGAGAGAAAGCGCACCGATATCGCCCATGAAGATCTGGGCCGGATAAGTGTTGAACCACAAGAACCCTAATCCCGCCCCAACTAGCGCAGCACAAATAACCAACACCTCCCCGGCGCCAGCAATAAAAGGAATACCGAGGTACCCGGAAAAAAGAGCGTGGCCGGTGAGATAGGCGAAAACGCCCAATCCACCGGCCACTAAGACGCTTGGCAAAATTGCCAAACCGTCCAGGCCATCGGTGAGATTGACGGCATTGCTGCTGCCGGCAATCACGAACCAGGTGAGAAGAATGAAGCCCAGGCCCATCTCGAGCGCAACATCTTTAAACAGCGGAACGATCAACGATGTCTCAACCGGAGATTGGGCTGTCAGGTAGAGCGCCAATGCCGCCGCGAACGCCGCAACACTCTGCCAAAGAAACTTCTGCCCTGATCCCATACCCCGAGAGTTTTTGCGAAGGATTTTCTGGTAGTCATCCAGTCCGCCAATCAGGCCAAATGCCAGGGAGGTCAGCAGCGTAATCCAGATAAAACGGTTTTCAAGATCTGCCCAGAGCAGTGTGGAAAGCACAATGGCCGCCAGAATCAGAACACCGCCCATTGTTGGCGTATCCCTTTTTTCCAGGTGCGAACTTGGCCCGTCATCACGGATAGGCTGCCCTGCGCCAATCTGCTCAAGTCGCCGGATCAATGCGGGGCCGACAAGAAAGCTGAACAGCAGCGCCGTCAGCACAGCGCAGATGGCACGAAACGACAGGTAACGAAAGACATTGAACACGCTGTACTCAAGCGCCAGATGTTCAAAGAGCATCTTCAGCACGCGATGGCTCCGTCCTCGGCTACGCACACCAGCGCGTCAGCCACCTGTTCCATCCGGGCACTACGGGATCCCTTGATCAAAACGGTCAAACCCGGGCTGAGTATTGGGCGAGCGGCCTTGATCAGGTCTTCTGGGGAAGCAAAGCATCGGGCGTCTTCCCCAAATGCCTCACCGGCTAATCTCGCGAGGGGCCCACAGGCAAATAGCAGGTCAATACCGGCCCGGCGGGCTTCGCGCCCCGCTTCAGAATGAAACTCCTCGGCGCGTGTTCCCAGTTCGGCCATATCGCCGAGGATGAGCGTCTTACGACCCTCACGGCCAGCCAGCGCCCGAATCGCCGCCTTGAGCGAGGTCGGGTTGGCATTGTAGGTGTCATCAATCAGGGTCGAGCCACGGGCTCCGGCGCGGACCTGCAATCGGCCGGGCTGGGCCTCAACCCGCTGCAGTCCCGCCCGGATCTCATCGGAACTGACGCCGCAGGCCCAGGCCACACTCGCTGCCGCCAACGCGTTTGATGCGTTGTGTCGACCCAAAAGATTCAACCGGACTTCAAATTCATCATCAGGCAAACGGATCTCGACCGTCTGGCCCTCGCTATCTCCCGTCACTTCACCGCTGACCCGGGCGCGGTTTTTAAGCCCAAACGTGATGGTCTGGAATTCCTTCACCCTGGCAGCCCAATAAGCCACAAAGCGGTCGTCAGCATTGATCACGGCGGTACCCCCTGGGCGCAGACCGTGAAAAATCTCCGCCTTGGCTCTGACGACGCCTGCAAGACTGCCCAGGCCTTCAAGATGGGCCAACGCGGCATTGGTGATGAGGGCGGTGGTTGGGCTGGCAAGTCGTGACAGGTAATCTATTTCGCCGGGGTGATTCATCCCCATCTCAATAACTGCGAACCGATGATGTTCACGCAGACCAAGCAGCGCCAAAGGTACGCCGATATGATTATTAAAATTGCCCGGGCTGATGTGAACCGCACCCGCCTCAGCAAAAATAGCGCCAATCATTTCCTTGACAGTGGTTTTGCCGTTACTGCCGGTCACACCGATCACCGGGATATCAAAACGCGCGCGCCAATGTGCTGCGAGCTGCCCCAGCGCGGCAGTGGTGTCCTCCACGATCAGACTCGGCAGCGCATTTGAGCCTGGGTGCCGGGTGAGCACCGCTGCAGCACCCAAGCGGTCGGCATCTGCCAGAAAATCAGAGCCCTCAAAACGCTCGCCATCCAAGGCCACAAAAAGAGCGCCCGGCTTCAACGTACGGGTATCGGTCGATACTGAAGTGATCTCAGCATCACCGCCCGTTAACGTCCCCCCAAGCATCTTGGCAACATCGTCTAAGCGGAACATGGCATCGTCCTCAGTATCTCCTCGGCTATCGCCTGATCATTGAATGGCAAAACCTGATCACCGACGATCTGGTTTGTTTCATGGCCTTTTCCGGCAATCACTACCAGGTCACGAGAGGCTGCCTGCTCCAGAACATAGGCAATCGCAAGATCACGCTGGGGGATGCGTGCCTGTGCCGGGGCACTCAGTCCTTCGGCAATATCCGAGAGGATCGCGTCAGGATCCTCACATCTGGGGTTATCGTTTGTTAAAACAACGCGGTCTGCACCGACGGCGGCCGCATGTCCCATCGCGGCACGCTTGCCCCGGTCACGCTCACCCCCGCAACCGAATACGCACCACAATTCCCCGTCGGTGTAACTCCGAAGGGACTCCAGCAGTGTCGAGAGGGCCTCGGGGGTGTGCGCGTAATCGACCACGACCGTCGGTCGGCCCGCACCGGACCCTCGGCAGAACAGCATACGTCCCGGCGCAGGCTGCAACTGGCTCATGACCTCGCTGATGCATGAGGCACTGTAGTCGTGTGCGACAAGCGTCGTCGCCACAGCGCTTAGATTGGCGACGTTAAAATGGCCTCTGAGTTCAGAGCTAAACGCTATTTCTCCAACGGGACTGTGCAGGTACAGCGTGATGCCGCCAGATCCCACATCGACTTTGATCGGAAAGACGTCAGCGCTGTCACCCTGACCATACGTCCACAACTTGGTAGAGAATTCCTGGCTGGCGAACGCACGCCCCACCGAATCAGTCACATTGATGATGATGCTTTCCAACTCTTTGCGCCGGAACAACAACAGCTTGGTCTCGGCGTAACGTTCCATCGTCTGGTGGTAATCAAGGTGATCCCGGCTCAGATTGGTAAACAGTGCTGAATTGAACTCGATGCCTTCAATGCGTCCCTGGTCAATCGCATGTGATGAGACCTCCAGACAGACGCTATCGGCCCCCTGCTTAACCAGATCAGCGAGTTGTGACTGCAGGGTGATTGCGTCAGGCGTCGTCAGAGCAGCAGGCTGTAGGTCGCCTGTCATGCCCCACCCCGTGGTACCAATCAATCCGCTCTGGTGCCCCAGCAGACCCAGCGCCTGGGCAAGAAGAGAGGCGCAGGTCGTTTTGCCGTTGGTACCTGTGATGCCAATGACACACAACGCATGCGAGGGCGACCCGAAGAAACGGTCGGCAATGAGACCGACTTGCTTTTTCAGATCATCGACCGGAAAACAGTTTGTGCGGGATTGACTCGTATCCCATTCGCGGCCTTCCACGAGAACCGCAGCGGCTCCGGCACGTAACGCCTGATCCACGAACCGGCGGCCGTCGGTCTTCTCCCCTGGCACGCCGAGGAACAGACTGCCCGAGGAGACTTCCCGACTATCCAGCGTCAGATGACTGATCCTCGTTGAGGGCAAGTCGGTATGCGACGGCACCAGCCCGTCAATCAACTGGCCGAGCGGTTGCTCCGGCTGGGTCATGGTGAGGTTCATGCCCCGTTCTCTCCAGGTGACATGCTGGCCACAACCGTGACCCCTGAATCCAGGTCGGCGTCCGGTCGAATGCCGTGCATACGCAACGCGTCCGCCATGATTCGCGCGAAAACCGGCGCCGCCACTTCGCCGCCGAAGTATTTCCCTCGAGGTTCATCCACCATTACAGCCAAAACGAAACGAGGTGCTGACACCGGAGCAAAGCCCACAAAGAGTGACTGATAACGGTCTGCCTCATACCCGCCAGTCGGGCTCACCTTATGTACAGTTCCGGTCTTTCCCGCAACACGATAAGCCGGCACAGCCGCGCGCTGGGCGGTACCGTCAGCACTCACAACCTGCTCAAGCAGCGCGTTGATCTGATGCGCGGTCTCTCCCGAGAGCACCTGCTTTCCAGGCACCTTTCCCACTTGCCGCTTCAGGGTCACGGGCCGCAAAACCCCTCCCGAAGCCAGTACTGCATAGGCACGGGCGAGCTGGACCGGCGTTGAGGATAGGCCGTAACCAAAAGACAAGGTCGCATGCTCAATGGGGCGCCAGCGCTCTCTTTTCAGCAGACTCCCATCTACCTCACCTGGAAGTTCGATACCGGTTGCCTGACCGAACCCGACCTTGGCAAGGATCCCGTATAACTCCTCAGGCGCCAGTTCCATCGCGACCTTGGCCGTACCCACATTGCTGGACTTGACCAGCACACCGCCGAGCGTCAGATCTCCGTAATCGTGAATATCCCTGACAGGATCACGGCCGATATAGTGAATACCCGGACTCGTGGAAACAGGTGTCTCTACAGAAAAGCGTCCGCTGGCGAGCGCCATCGACATCGTGAATGGCTTGACCGTCGACCCGGGCTCAAATACGTCCGTTACCGATCGATTGCGAAAGTGCTCTGGCGTCATATCCGAGCGGTTATTCGGATTAAAGTCCGGCACGTTTGTCATCGCCAGTACTTCGCCGGTGTTCACATCCAGCATGACGGCCGACGCGCCCAACGCCCTGGTATCCCGAACGCTCTGTGCCAAATGATGCTGTGCTGAAACCTGAATCCTGAGATCCAGGCTCAGTTGAAGATCACGCCCGTGATAAACGGGCCGGATACTCTCAATATCCTCTACGATTCTTCCCTTGCGGTCACGTAGCACGCGCTTACGCCCCTCGACTCCGGCCAGGTGGCTGTCAAACGCCCGCTCGATTCCCTCCTGTCCCCGATCATCCACATCGGTAAAGCCCAGGACATGACTGGTAATCGGTCCCGCCGGATAGTAGCGACCGTACTCCCGAAGCGAAGTGACGCCTGGAATTTCCAGACTTTCGACCCGCGCCGCTTCTGCCGGCGGCAGGTGTCTGCGCAGGTACATAAACTCGCGGTCCTGGTATCGATCCAGCAGGCTTGAGATCTGGGACAGGCTCATCCCCAAAGCCTCGGCAAGCCGTGGCCATTCCTCAGGCGCGTGCATCAGGGTGAGCGGATGCGCCCAAACGGCATCGAGGGGCGTACTGACCGCGAGCACATCTCCGTTGCGATCAACGATTCGGCCTCTTTCAGGTTTCACCGCGATGTTGCGCAACTGCCGAGCGGCGCCCTCTGCCTGCAAACGGGAACTGTCAAGAATTTGGACCTGGAAAGCACGGACCCCCAGAACGCTCATTCCAAGACACACCACCCCGAGTACGATTCCCTGCCGCAAACGAGAGTAAGTCTTGGGGGTTCGCCGCTTGGCAGTCAATTTCACGGCCTTGCCTCCAGCTGCACCACGACAATATCCGTGGGGCCGGGGGTCACCATCCCCAACTCCTGTCTGGCCGCTTGCTCAACCACGTTATGGCGGGCCCAGGTCGCCTTCTCCAGTTGCAATCGGCCCCATTCGTCATTTAGTTGGTCCCGTTGTTCTTCGGCCGATCGCACCTGAAGAAACTCAAGCCGGTTCTGGTGGCGTACAACCACTACGTAAAGCGCTGAGACCAGCGAGATCACACTTAAAAATCCGATCCACTTCATGCATAACCGCCGGGTGATTTTTCTGCCCAGCGCAGAATCGCGCTGCGGGCACGCGGGTTGCCTGCCACCTCATCAGCAGAGGGTCGTTGCGGTTTTGCCGGCCGCAGGATGACCGGTGAAATCTCATCAGCCCGGATGGGAAGATCTGGTGGAAAGGGGTCTGCCTTGGCAACGTCGTGAAAGAATCTCTTAACCCGTCGGTCCTCAAGAGAATGAAAACTGATAACGACCAGACGACCGCCTGGCTCCAGCATCTCAATCGCCTGCGGCAACACCGCGTCGAGTTCCGCGAGTTCCTGATTGATGAATAACCGCAGCGCCTGAAAAGTCCGGGTGGCGGGATGCTTTCCCGGCTCCCGTGTAGGCACACAGGCATCTACCAGAGACGACAATGCACCCGTCGTATTCAGGGACGCTTCATTTCGGGCATCGACGATGGCGCGCGCAATGCGGCGGGCATAGCGCTCCTCGCCCAAACGCCTTAAGACATCGATCAGGTCCTCTTCCGCGACATCCGCAAGCCAATCCTGCACGGGCACACCCTGCGAGGGATCCATGCGCATATCAAGAGGTCCATCACGCATAAAACTGAATCCCCGACCGGGATCATCCAGTTGCGGTGACGACACGCCCAGGTCAAGCACAATGCCAGAAACCTGGCCCGCGATTCCGGCCGCATGCAGTTCATCGGAGAGTTTTGAAAAAGGAGCGTGAACCACCCTTAGCCGGTGCTCCCCCTGTGCCCAGTCCCGAGCAATCGCACACGCCTCAGGGTCGCGATCCATCGCGTAGATACGCCCATTAGTGCCCAGTCGGTCAAGCAGAGCACGGGTATGACCACCGCGTCCGAAGGTGGCATCCACGAGGATGCTGTCTTCACCGGGATCCAGCGCCTTAACCACCTCTGCCGTCATAACGGGGGAGTGGGGTGCGGCCAGCACGATTCTTTCGCCCTACAGTGAGAGGGATTCAAGCTCTACAGACAGGCGCTCTTCACCTGTCTGCACAGCCAGCCATTCGTCACATCTTGCCTTCCATCGTGACTCATCCCAGAGTTCAAACTTATTACCCTGCCCGATCAGTACGATGTGTTTCTCCAGCGCTGCAAATTCACGAAGGGGTGCTGGAATCCTCACGCGGTTTGCACTATCCAGTTCACAATCGGATGCGTAGCCAATCAGAAAGCGTTTCAGCGCTTGAGCGGCCGGATCAAAACTCGGCAGAGCGACGACTTTTTGCTCAACCCGTTCCCACTCGTCCTGCGGATAGATCCAGAGACAGCGCTCTCGGGTGTTGTTGACGGTTAGCACAAGCCGGCCCTGGCACCGCTCAGCGAGCAGCTCTCGATGAATCGTCGGGACAGCAAATCTTCCTTTGCTATCGAGATTTAAGGTGCTGGCCCCTCTAAACATCGTTAACGATGACCTCCTCCATCTCTGCCCTGTGCCCCTGACCTCAAATTTGTTTATCTGTTCTGTAAACCACCGTCGTCCGTAACGACGAAAACCGCCTCATGCCCGCAATGGGTCAGTTCTGAAAAGAAATCCCGGCCCCTCGCGGGGCCGGGCAATCACCAAAGGAGGATGAGGATTGGGATGGATTAGCCGCCATCCACGGCATCAGAAAAAATTCCAGGTTTATTTGTGTTGTTTTTTCAGGCCATTGGGCGGAAAGCTGTTCGCAAGATTTTTTTACCCACATTTTCCAACCCTTTTTTGCTTTTTTTCCCACAAATTCCCACTAAGCGACACTATAGGTACCCATATATCGGACTGTCAACCCTCAATTGACTGAAAAATCAGAGTTTTTAAGAAATGGCCTGACCAGGATCCAGGCCTTGGCGACAGGAGATCAGGCGGCCCTAGAGGCGGTTTCAGGCCGTCTGGCCGGATATAACTTCAAGTAATCTGTGGATAACTTTCTTAATATATTTGATTTAATGAAGAAAATTGGAGTCGGCCTGTAAGCCGGGTTCTGTCGAAGACAACCATTCATCTGGGACGTACGTCACCGCACGCCTCAAGCGACCTACCCGGACCCAGCGCGGGCCGCGCATAAGGGTCCCTATTTGGTCTTGCTCCAGGTGGGGTTTACCCTGCCGTCCCCGTTACCGCGAACGCGGTGCGCTCTTACCGCACCTTTTCACCCTTACCGCGAACCGTCTTAAGACAGATCCGCGGCGGTATGTTTTCTGTGGCACTTTCCGTTGGCTCACGCCGCCCAGAGGTTATCTGGCACCCTGCCCTGTGGAGCCCGGACTTTCCTCCGCCCTGCTCCGCCATAAACCTTGAGGGGTCTGCAGCAGATTTCAGGACCGCGGTTGCCCGGCCGACTCCAGTCGGCAACTTAAACCGGCCAGAAGGAATGTGCAAGTTGCGATTAAGAGGAAGCGCGGTCTTTTTCAGATTGCTCCAATATACGTTTGTAAAAGCTGTTCTTTTTTCCACCGGTCAGCTGCGCTGCAATGTCACTCGCCTTGCGTGGTGGTAACGCTCCCGCCAGCAGTTCGACCAACAACGCCTCGTCAATGGGTTTGCCAGAGTCGGCTTCTTTTGCCCCTTTCACAACCAGAACAATTTCACCTTTAATCTTCTCTTGTCGCGCTTGAAGCTTTGCCACCAGTGCTTCCGCTGTGGCGCGCTCAACCGACTCAAACCGTTTTGTCAGTTCACGGCAATAAGACACGAGTCGACCGCCACCAAAGATTCCGGCAATATCAGACAGCGTGTCCGCCACCCGCTTGGGGGACTCAAAAAATACCAGTGTGCGGCTCTCGGTGGAGAGAAGACGCAGGCGGGTACGACGGGCCTCAGCGCGCGCTGGGAGAAAACCCTCAAAAACAAAGCGGTCTGTCGGCAGGCCAGACACCGAAAGTGCGGCCGTCACTGCACTTGGGCCCGGCACGGCCACCACACGAAGTTTTTCGCTTGTCGCCCTATCTACCAGGCGATAGCCCGGATCACTGATCAGTGGTGTGCCGGCATCAGACACGAGGGCAACCTGCTGCCCCGAGGCAAGCATGTGAATCACTCTGGATAGTTGGCGTACTTCGTTGTGCTCGTGCAAAGCAATGAGTTTGGGTGAAGCGACGCCAAGATGATTGAGCAGCCTCCGGGTATGACGCGTGTCCTCGGCAACGATAACGTCAGCTTCATGGAGCACTTCGGCAGCACGGGCGGATACATCCCCAAGATGGCCAATTGGTGTGGCCACGACATACAGGATGCCGGGAAGTCGGGAAACGTTCGAAGTCTGGCTCACAATGGGGATTCCACTGGTTCCGCGATGCGCACAACTCCGTGGTCGCGGTAACGCCAAGTGTATCCGGTATACTGAATTCATGCCTTTGTACTGTGTCGGCAGCTCCGCCCTCCCGCTCTGGATAGCGGCTATCGCCATGCTGATGTCTGGATGTGCAGCTCTTCCGCAATCCAAAGATGCTCAATCCAAAGACGAACCGAAATCGGCGTCTAGCACGAAAGCCCAAACCAATTCCCAGGCGATCGCCCCTTCGGCGCCCGTTATGCAAGATCTCGCGCGCGCCGAACCAGCCACCTCGGCATGGACATTTCTCGAACGCGCGCTCGATGCCGAGGCTATTCAAGCGCAACTCCTTTTTCTCGCCAGTGTCCAACGCTTTCTTCAGGCGATGCGCCTTGAGGACGCCGAAATCATTCTCAGTAGAACACAGTCTCTTAACGCAAATCCCTGGGCTACCCGTCAACACACATTGATGCGAGCAGCTCTTGCGCTGGCGAGAAAGGACTTGCCCAAGGCGCGCCGGTTGCTAGCCCGCGCCGAGAATAGTGAGCTTGATGACGACCAGTGGTTTTTGCTTAACGACCTTAAATTGCAGATTCTGTTTGCTGGCAAAAACCCCATTGAGGCATTAAACCTCATCAACGCTCTTTCACTCGATAGCAGGTCACAGCCTGACGTCGACGCTTTGCTTGCCCGGGTTTTCAATGCACTGTCGATGCTGACTTCACAGGAGCGTAACCTGCTGAAGCAAAATCCCAACATCGCAAAGGACAGCCTGGCCTGGCTGGAACTTGTGCAAATTATCAGTGCTTCAGCGTTCGCACTAGAGACACTGCGTCTTGAACTCGACAACTGGTCTACGAAATATCCGGGGCATCGCGCGACGGCCCTTCGCAGTGAGTTCCGACCTGCATCCTGCGCCTCGGCAAACCCGACCCGCATCGCCTTGCTGCTGCCGATAACCTCTCCTTTTAGTCAAGCGGCATCGGCGTTTCATGACGGCTTTATGCGCGTTCATAACGGAGACTATCCTTCTTCCCGACCGCTTGTGTCACTCTACGATTTCGGTGACGACACCAATTCCATCGGCGATGTTTATCAGACAGCAGTGGCAGCGGGTGCCGATCTCGTGGTGGGACCTCTCGGTCGGGATGCAGTAGCAAGTTTGACGAGCCAATCGACGCTGAGCGTGCCGACACTGCTGCTAGGCTCAAGCAATACTGAACACACACCAAATACCTTCTTCGTAGATCTGTCACGCCGCAGCGAGGCATTGTCACTTGTGACCCATGCCCGGGCGCGCGGCCTCGAAAACGCCTTGGTACTCTATACCATGACCAAAGCAAACAAGGCGGCTGCCGACACTGCTGTCCAAGCTTGGCAGGATCAGGGCGGTCAGATTACAGACGCGGTGATTGTGGATTCAACACGCAGTGATTTCTCAGAAATGATTTCACGCATGCTGGGTCTTTCCCAGATCGAGGCGCAAGCCAACGCTTTGCAGAATACTCTCGGCGACACCCTTCCCTTGACCGTCGTGCCGCGGATCCGTCGGGACCTCGACGTGATATTGCTTTTTGCAGATCAAAAGACGGCTCGACTGCTCAAACCCCAGATTGATTTTCGCCACGCCGGAAAATTGCCGATCTACTCACAGAATACCGTCTTCACCGGAACGCCGAACCTGATCAATGATCTTGATCTTGAGGGAGTGCTTTTTTCAGACATGCCTTGGGTTGTACGTCGAACAGGCCGCTTTGAGCGCTCTGACAAGATGCTCACCGATGCGGAACACTATCAGGGATCTGGCGTCGATCGTCTCTATGCGTTGGGTATGGATGCATACCGTCTTGCGTGCGAGATACAAGTCCTGCCACATGATTCAACCCGCCGGGTTTCCGGCGCTAGCGGCACTTACTTACTGCAGGGAGGCGGCATCGAAAAACAGCCCGACTGGGTCATTTTTCGTCAGGGCATCCCTGAGCCTTTCACGCCAGTCATTTCCCGATAGCACCCCACAGGAGCAGTGATGGGAAAAGCAGTTTCAACGCATCACTGGTCAGAGGACTTTGCCCTCGATCAACTCCAATCGAAAGGTTTGCACCTGGTGGAACGGAATTACCAGACACGCCGGGGAGAGATCGACCTGATCTTGCAGGAAGAAGCATCTTTGGTATTTGTTGAGGTTCGGTACCGGGCAAGCAGTGCCTTCGGCCGACCCGAAGAGACCGTAGACGCGAAAAAGCAATCGCGGCTCCGCTTCACCGCTGAAGTTTTTTTGCAGCGGTATCGCACCGGGTACGATACGGTATGCAGATTTGACGTATTTGCCGTCAGTGGAAAAATGCCGAATCCTGACTGGCAATGGATTCAGAATGCCTTTTGAGCCCTTGATCTGATTTCCGTTACGGACCTGATCACTGCTGAAAGCTTTAGAATCCCTGGAAAGATCCACCCCTCATTCGGTTGCCTCCATGAACCAACAGATCGTTGATCACTTTGCCAGCAGCGCGAAAACCGCCTTGGCCACTGGAGAAATGCTCGCCGAGGAGATCAGCTGCGCGGCCCGATCGATGCTCGACACCCTCGACAACGGCGGCAAACTCCTGCTCTGTGGCAATGGCGGATCTGCGACGGATGCAATGCATTTCAGTGCGGAACTTCTGGTTCGCTTCCTAAAGGAGCGTAAAGCCCTACCTGCCATTGCCCTGGTGAGCGACACCGCCACACTCACCGCCACTGGCAACGACTATGCGTTCGACCAGATTTTCTCCCGGCAACTAGAGGCTTTGGCCACCCCGGGCGATCACCTGGTGGTCATCACCACATCGGGTAATTCCCCCAACATTCTGAACGCGGTCAAAGCCTCACAAGCGACGGGCGGCATCAAGATAACCGCACTCACGGGTCGTGGTGGCGGCGCTCTGGCGTCGATGCTGGGACCACAAGACTGCGAACTGAGGGTCCCCTCTGACAGTACTGCGCGGATCCAGGAAGCCCACGCTATAATCATTCACTGCTTTTGTGATCTGATCGACCAGCACTATTGCGGAGAACATTGATGAATCCAGTCCGCTCTGGCAGAACCTCAAAACCGTTCCGTCACTCCATTTTGGCGCTTGCCATCGCCTGCCTTGTCAGCGGCTGCGGCATCGTGCTCGTCACTACCGCTACTGTCCTTGCGATTGATGTTGCCCGCGACCGTAGAGGTGCCAGCGTTTACTGGGATGACAACAAGATGGAGTTTGATATCAAGCGCTCTATCGACAAACAAGAGCAGATTGAACACGAACACGTCAATGTCACCATCTACAACGGTGTGGTGCTTCTGACGGGAGAGGTGCCAGATCAGCGCGATATCGATACCATCATCGATCTCGCGAAAGCCCATGAGGGATCGCGGCAGGTGATCAATCGGCTTGAGCTCGCCGGAAAAACAAACATGAACAGCCGTGCCAATGACGGCTGGATCACAGCCCGGGTAAAAACTGCAATCGCCACATCAGCCCCGATCGAATCGACCCGCATTAAAGTCGTGACCGAACGGGCCAACGTCTATCTGATGGGACTGGTTACGTCGGAGGAAGCCAGTATTGCCGTTGACGCCACTCGGTCCGTAACGGGAGTCGTCCGAGTCATCAAGGTGTTTGAGTACATCTAATCGCAAGCCGCTGACTGCGTGAGCAGCGCTGAAAAAATCTTCTCCGACTGGGACGCGCTTACGCAGCACGTCGATAAACATCTGCGTCCGCTGGTTTTCACCAACGGGGTTTTTGACATTCTCCACCGGGGCCATGTCGCCTACCTTGAGGAAGCCGCGACCCTTGGCGCCACACTTGTAGTCGGGCTGAATTCTGACTCCTCGGTTCGCAGGCTGGGCAAGGCGCCAGGTCGACCGATCAACCCATTGGAAGATCGTCTGGCAGTGATTGCCGCTTTAGGGTGTGTCAGTTGTGTCACCTGTTTCGAGGAAGATACGCCTCTCAACCTGATCTTAAAGCTGAAGCCAGACCACCTCGTTAAGGGGGGAGATTGGAAACCGGGTGACATCGTCGGAGCCCGGGAAGTGCGCGAACGCGGCGGCGCCGTGCACAGCATCCCTTTTCAGCATGAGCGATCCACCTCCGATCTGGTGGATCGCATCCGGAGCAACTAGCACCGCAGAAAAACCTTGGGAAACTCCCGCTCAGACCAGACGCAGCATCGGCTCAAGTTCGGACAAGGCAAGTTCGTACACGCCGCGTTTAAACGAGACGACTTTGCGCGGGGGCAGCCAATAATCCACCCACCGCCATCGGTCAAATTCTGGCGCCTCGCTGTGGTTCAGGCAGATCTCGTGATCTGAAGCGAGCATCTTCATCAGGAACCACACCTGCTTTTGCCCCTTAAAGGTCGTACTGCGCGACCGCAAACTGCCGGGAACATCGTAGCGAAGCCAGTTTCGCGTCCGACCCATCAACTCCACGTTCTGTGGGCGTAAGCCGACCTCCTCATACAGTTCACGGTAAGCAGCCTGCTCGACTGTCTCTCCCTGCTCTATTCCTCCTTGGGGAAACTGCCAGCCATCGTGACGACTCCGTCGGGCCCAGAGGACCTGGCCGGTGCTGTTGAAAAGCACGATCCCCACATTCGGCCGATAGCCATCATCATCCGAAACCGAGTGCAGTTGTTCCGCCATCAGGCCTTTCCGAGTGTATTGATATCGTGCATTAATCGCTTGCAATCCAAGATTTATACCACAGAGCGCCGCACATCCGAATTGCAGTTCTGTCGCCGGCACTAGAAGGCTTCCCTGGCGGCCTGACTCACCGTTATGGCCAACTTAAGGGCTGGCCGAAGATTCTGCCTGCCAGGTGGCGTAGCGGGATTTAAATAACGCCTCCAACTGATCGATTGTGTCCTCGCTGGTCTCCCCATGCATCATGTGGCGCGCCATCAGACCCGATGCCTCATTGAATAAAGTATCCCGGTTCAACATGGGATAGGTTTGGGTCAAACGCCGGATGGCATTGATGACACTCTCATGTTCCGGACGCGGAATTTCCATGATCTCTGGCACCGGCGCAGGCGCGACAGGCCGCCGATCTCTGAGATACCTCGCAAAATCGAGCAGGCTCGCGACTTCGGTATCGGTCAATGCGTCGATGACCGCCCGAAGTTCGTGCTGGTCAGATTTTGCCATCGAGTCGACCCAAAAATGCGGCCGCAAAACTATCTTGCCGACTGTTTTTCCACGCAGTGCGCTTCGGTGAATTCGAGGAACTCATCCATCGCCCGCAAGCGGAACTTCTGGCGCTGATAAACGATTGAAAAGGGGCGCGTAAGCGGAGGATCCAGACTCAACTTGGACAACATGCCCAGTTCCAGCTCCTTATCGAGCGTCGCGACAGACAGGATCGAGATACCAAGGCCCGCCGCGACGGCGCTCTTGATGGACTCCGGACTGCCAAACTCCATGGTCAAATTGAGATCCGAGGTATCGTGGCCAGCCGACTCCAGATAGTCGACGATCACATTACGGGTTCCCGAACCCTCCTCACGGCTGATAAACGGATACTGAAAAAGCGCATCTACGGCAGTGACAGAGTGCTCGGTGAGGGGGTGGTTCGGAGGGGTGACTACCACGAGCTCATCATCCCAGCAGACTTTAGACACCAGATTCTTATTACCCACCGGGCCCTCAACAATACCGATATCAATCTCGTTGCTCTCAACCATATGAAGCACCCCATCAGTGTTGGCCACATGCAGGCGCACAGCGACATCCGGAAACTTGGCCTGATATTCACCAAGAATGCTCGGGATAACGTACTCACCGATAGTCGTACTCGCTCCAAGAACAAGCGGGCCCAGCACATCACCGGTCAACTTTCGGACCTCGTTATCCATTTCGCTATAAAGCGAGAGGATCTGATCAGAATAGCCCTTCACAAGATGGCCGGCCGAGGTGAGACTGATCCGGTTGTGAGTGCGGTCAAACAACCGTGTATTGAAGTAATCCTCCAGCTGGCGAATCTGGAATGTGACGGCCGGCTGGGTCATGTGCAGCGCTTCTGCTGCTTTGGTGAAACTGAGCAAGCGGGCTACCGTTGCAAATACCTGAAGCCGTCTGTCCGCCATGAGTTCACTCCCCGCCTGGTGTAAATAACCCTATCGCAATCAGTCTCGTTTTAAAACTGATTGGGATGAACTGATTTTATGGGCAATAAGCAGATATTGGTAGCACGCCTAACTAGCGAGTTCGGATCGTCGCGCGCCAGCCTCAATGACAAATCGCCGAAACGCTTCCGCAGTCGGTGAGAGCCGCTTGCCTTTACGGTGAGCCACATACCACCGTCGCATAATCGGCATCCCGTCAACATCCAGTTCCACAAGGCGCTGCAGAGTCAATTCTTTTTCGACGGTATGGGCGGATACCACCGCAAGGCCCAGACCCGCCTCAACCCCCTGCTTTACGGCTTCGTTACCCATAAGCTCCATACTTTTTTGATAGGGAAAACCCTGATCCGAGAAGAAACGCTCCATAGCAACACGCGTTCCCGATCCCGGCTCACGCACAACAAAATGCGCCTCAGCAAGATCTGCCAAGGCAATCCTCCGCGCATTCGCCAAAGGATGATCAGGCGACCCAATCACGATCAGCGGGTTATCCATAAATGATTCTGAAACAAGATCAAGATCGCCCGGCGGCTTACCCATGAGAGCCAGATCCGGCAGATTCGCTTCTAGTCGGCTGAGCAGTGATTCGCGGTTAGTCACATCAAGAGAAATCTCGACCGCCGGGTTTTCCTTTGCAAAGTCGGCGAGCAACTGCGTTGCGAAATAATTGACCGTTGAGGCAATGGCCACCCTCAGTCTTCCGGAATCTTCCCCACGAAGATCGTTCATCTCTTCAGATGCAGCTCCAAGATGCTGCATAATGGTCCGCGCGTGGACAAGCATCGCGTCGCCGGCTTGTGTTAGATAGATTTTCTTTCCAATCTGCTCAAACATGGGCAGACCAATAGAACTTTCCATCTGCTTGATCTGCATCGACACCGCCGGCTGCGTGAGGTGCAATTCCTCTGCTGCCCGGGTATAGCTGAGATGTCGGGCAACCGCCTCGAACACCTGCAGTTGCCGAATAGTGATGTGCACTTTCCTTCCCTCTCGCTCAAATCCCCTATTGAGTTGGGGACGGACTTTAATCTTCTGAGATAAGTATAGACTTATTTGCCCAATACAATAAATTTGCTTAACCTAATGAACCAAATCTATATTGCGTGGGATTGCACTACTTAACCAAGCCGAATTACTGCATTGAATGCAGCCGCTGGGAGAAAACCTGATGTCCGCAAACCACCCCGTTATCGCTGTTACCGGCTCTTCAGGTGCCGGCACAAGCACCGTGAAGACGGCTGTTGAGCATATCCTGACACGCGAGCACCTTAAAGCAATAATCGTCGAGGGTGACAGTTTCCACAGATTCGATCGCTACGAGATGCCTGAGGAGGTCGCGAAAGCGCATCAATCCGGTCGGGATCTCAGTCATTTTGGCCCCGACGGCAACCACTTCGGAAAACTTGAAGCCTTATTCAGGGATTACAGTGAAACCGGTCGTGGGAAGATCCGCTACTACCTGCATAACGAATCGGAAGCCGCCCCATACAAACAAAAGCCCGGCACCTTCACCCCTTGGGAAAACATCACAGAAAAGACTGATCTACTCTTCTACGAAGGATTGCATGGAGGCATGGTCAACGGCTCAGTCAACATTGCACAGCATGTGGATCTGCTCGTGGGTGTGGTACCCATTGTCAACCTCGAGTGGATCCAGAAAATTCATCGTGACACCGAGAGCCGCGGTTATGAACCCGAAGCTGTCACTGAAACAATTCTGCGCCGCATGCACGATTACGTTCACTTTATTGCACCTCAGTTCTCGCGAACTGACATCAACTTTCAACGGGTTCCCACGGTGGATACCTCGAACCCTTTTGTTGCCCGCGACATTCCCACCCCGGACGAAAGTTTCGTGGTGATTCGCTTTCGCGATCCCGCAAAATTTGACGTCGACTTTCCTTATTTGCTGGCCATGCTGCATGACTCATTCATCTCCCGCCGAAATACTATCGTCGTTCCCGGCGGAAAAATGGGGCTAGCCATGGAGTTGATCCTTTCTCCTATTATTGACGGGATAGTGAAAAAGAAAAGAGAACTGGAGCGCAGCGCGCAATAGAGGGATTACTGGGTGGCAGCCTCAAGTCGTCGAGCCGCATGGCCGTCATCAATCACACTGCGGACCGTTGCCGCAGCAGAAGCGGCATCCGGGCAGCGCCCTAACTGAATCAGACACAGGGCCGCCCCATAGACGAGACTCTCTCGAACGGGGCCCGGCTCTCCTGCCAAAGCGGCGAGCCCTGCCTGTGCTGATGCATCAGCAAGGGCATCAGCATCAATCGTGCCTTTGATCTCATCATCGGCCGCTTGCTGGGGCAAATCCTGCGGCAGCGGCACAGCCCGCTCTGCGGACTGGATATCGTATTCCGCCGGATCAAGCCTCACTTCCCGATCAGATCCCTCACCTTGGTAGCAAAAAAGTTTGGACGGTTGATTAAGGGAGGGGATAACTCCGCCTTCCACGCCTCGCACAACAATGGCAGAGTCATAACCGGAAGCCCGTGCCAGTGCGGTATAAATGGGAGGATACGGCTTGTGAACATAGCCGGTAAGGAGATGGGTTCTCTTCGCTCCGCGCACGGGGCCCAGCAATACCTCCAGCGTAGTGAGACAAGGCCTCTTGACGATCTTCGTGCGTAGCGAAACCAGTTCATGCAGTTTTGGGCATGCTGCCCGTTGATCGACGTATGCCCACCCAATACGATCATCTTCAAGTCGTCGGGCAGCGTCGGTCGAACTCAGATCAACATGGACCCCGGCAGCACGAAGTACTTTTCGGTGCGTCGCCCCATATTTGGGCCCGATGGATTCCGCCCCATTTGCGAGTGTGGCAATGCCGCAGGCGGCGAGCACCGGCGGAAGAAACGGTGCTGCCGGCATTCCCCGAGTGAAGCCATCGAAGGGATCAGACAGATCCAGCACGTCATCGACGGCGGCCGTCGCCTGATCAGTGGACTCGAGCAGCGCATCCAATACGCCTAGGTTTTCAGGCATGGTTTCGCGTTTCATTCGGAGCGCGATAAGGAAGATGGCAGCCTGAACGGGATCTGAATCACCTGAGAGGATTAGACGCATCCCGTCGCTTGCCTCTTCCCGGGAAAGATCCTTGCTCAACTCCGGACCGGTGGCAATCTTCTGGATGTATTGACGCATCGTCATGAGAAAATGACCATACTGGATGTTGCAGATTAATATTCAGTGAAGCCTAAAGTTTAAACCTGCGGTCAAAAGATCCTCTATACCCAATTGGGTAGTGGGACGTAGTGGGACGCAGCCGGAGTAGCGCAATACCCGCAGCCTGATTTACCCTCTCCCTGAGAAAAAACAATCCCGACCGAAAGTATGGATATAACCCAAGAAGAAAACGACATGAAGCTCTCGAGTGGGATTGCAGCATTCGAAGCCAAACATTTCACCCAGGCAATGAAGTTGTTGAGTCCACTTGCAGAGAGTGGATCAGCAGACGCGCAATATCGGCTTGCCATCATGTATCAGAACGGGCTGGGTGTGGTGCGTAACGAATTGCTCGCTTACAAGTGGATGAAAAGCGCCGCCCACCAGGACTATGGCCCTGCGCTACATGGGCTTGGGTTCATGTATATGGATGGGGACTGTGCAGCGCAGGACGATACGCGCGCGGTACACTGGTTTGAAGCGGCAGTGGCACAAGGCCTCGCCGGTGCAATGGTTGCTCTCGCCCAGATGCTGGAACAGGGTCGCGGTACAGCTACCGATCCACAAAGAGCTCAGGCGCTCTACAAAGAAGCGGGATTTTAGGTTTGCTCAGTTGAGCTGGATTCGCTCCCCAAAGGGGACAGATTCCGGGCCCTTCACCAGCCAGATGACGGGAAAAGTGGGCGCCGCGTCGGGGAACCGGCCCTTGGCATCTGTAAAGTAAATCAGTAAATCCGGTGCCATATCTAGGCTCTCTGCCCACTGAAAAACAGGAGAAAAATCAGTTCCTCCGCCTCCGGAAAGTGATTCGGGCGTTTCAAGTTGCTCCCAAGGCTCATAAACCTGGGGCGATTCGGGAGCCAATTCAGAGTCGCAATAAACAAGACTGACTCGCGCTTTAACCTGTCCCTTTAGTGCATCTACTTCATTCACAAATTCAGACATCTCGGCTGTCGAGACAGAGCCGCTGGTATCCACGGCCACAGCAACATCTACTATGCCGCTACGCAATGCAGGCAAGATGGCCTCACCTTCCCGGCGGCCAGGCCGAGCGTAGTCGAAGTCATCCCTGGAACGCATGCTCATGTAACGTGCCAGCAGTTGTCTCCAGGGCAACGTTGGAGCAATCAGCTGGTCGACCAATCGTGCGAGCGTTCCACTCAGCTTTCCGGCCTGGCCCGCCTGTTGCGCAGCACCTGCCAGGCGCTCTTGCCATTGCTGCTCCAGTCGTGTCCGTTCATCGGGAGTGAGCGCCTCAGGCGGTGCCGGATCGGCCCCCAACCCGGCGGAGGGGTCGGGCAAGCGGGATTCAGATGTTTCCTGATCCTGAGAATCGTCGTCGTAGAGATGACGGTCATGCGGCTCGTCTTCAGAGTCCTCTTCCAGCATTGGATAGATTTCTTCCGCGCTGAGTCCTGTGTAGTCCGGCATATAAAGCACATCCGGCGGAGGCGTTAAGCCATCGTCAATCAAAAGCGGGTTAACGGCGAAGTCACAAGCAATATCCCACCTCAATTTGTCGCGATGCAAGCGCCTGGCGAAATGGGCGAGTGCACAGTGGAGTGCTTCATGCGCGAGGGCAAATTCGATCTGAGACAATGACAGACTATCGAAGTACGACGGATTGAAATAAATCTTGCGCGCATCCGTGGCGGTGGTCGGGCACCATGATGCTTCAGTCTCCTGCATCGGCAGACGCATGACCAGAGCGCCCAGAAAGGGGCGATCCAGGATCAATCGGGACCGGGCCGCGCTGATGCGGGCGAGGTTATCTTTCCCGGCTTCGTCCATCACTCATCACATCAATCCTGGGCCAGCATGACATCGGCCACCTGTCTGGCCCAGTCGGGAAAACCCGGCGCCGCAAAAAGTGGAGGACCGACGGCACGATGGAGATCGGACACCAACATCACGCCCATTTCTTTTTGAGGGAAGAGTCCTGCGTAATCCAGTATTCGAGAGTAAAGATCGATGGCGCCAGCGTCTTCTCCGACCTGGGCTGCCCGCCCCACCAGCGCGGCAGCCACTGCGTACTGCAGATCCAAATCCTCCGGCACTGTTAACCACTCTCCCGCCAGGATCGCGTCAATATCGGGTAATTGATCCAGATTGCGAATAAACGCATGCAATTCAATGCCTGCTGCGGGTCCAATACAAGCCTGCAATGCGCCGCTCAGCATATCCGGGTCTTGCGAGAACTTTTGAAGAGCACGGTGCGCAAACTCCCAGGAACGCGGCGACGGAAACGCAACCGGGTTCTGCGCAGGATCAAAGTCAAACAGCATGTCAGGTCGAAAGCGGAGAAAACCAATGACCCGCTCATCGACACCTGCGTGAAACGCCCAACGAACCCAGTCGTCCAAATTAATATCGACCTCGTAATGGCTGAAGCGGTTCGCCAGTGGTGCCGGCATCGCGTACGTGACACCACGATCTCCCTGCCGGTTCCCTGCAGCCACGATCGCCCATCCGTCAGGCACTTCGTAATCCCCCAACCTCCGGTCGAGGATCAACTGGTAAGCGGCTGCCGACACGCTGGGCGTCGCGGATGTGATCTCGTCGAGAAAAAGAATGCCTTGCGAACCGTGTCTATCCTGGTCCGGAAGCATGGAGGGAATAGCCCACTCAACGCGCTCATCAACGCGAAACGGTATTCCCCGCAAATCACTAGGCTCCAATTGGGACAACCTAATATCAATCAACGGCAGATGGTCATCGCCCGCTACCTTGGCGACGATTTGGGACTTCCCGACACCCGGGGGGCCCCACAGCATCACCGGAGTATGAGAACGCTCGCTGAGGCTTGCGATCTCACGGCGAAGAAGTTTTTCAAGATGAACGGGGCGCATGAAACCTGGTTGAATGTTAAAAATAATTTTGCGCGCTAAGTTTATCTCAGCCCACTTCACGGACCCTTGATCCCGATTCCAACCGGCCCCTCAACAAACCTATCGCTACCTGAATATGGCTCTTGGGATAGAGTCCTGGCGCCACAACGCCGATCCGCGTAATAAACTCTGCTCATGGATGCCCTGCCAATCTTCCTGAAGTTGCGCAATACGCCCGCCCTCGTGGTCGGAGGCGGCTCCGTGGCCGAGCGAAAAATCGACCTGCTGATACGAGCCGGAGCCAAGGTGACTGTGGTGGCGCCAGAAATTGGATCCAAAGTAAAAGCGCTTTTGGATCAGCAGAAACTGCACTGGATCGAGGATCGTTTTGAGCCAGCCCATTTGAGTCGGGCGTTTATTGCGATCGCAGCAACCGACAACGAGGATGTGAATCGATCAGTCTCAGAAGCGGCTCGGCAACAGAACCTGCCCGTGAACGTCGTCGATCAGCCGGATCTTTGCACCTTCACCGTGCCCTCTATCGTCGATCGCTCGCCCGTCATTATCGCCATCGGTACCGGCGGCGCGTCCCCGGTTCTGGCCCGGATGCTGAAAGCCCGACTGGAAACACTCATCCCCGCCGCATACGGCCGGCTTGCCGGCATCGCCCGTGAGTTTCGCGATCAGGTCAAAGCAGCACTTGGCAGTGTTGACTCGCGCCGCGGATTTTGGGAGAAGGTTTTTCAGGGGCAGGTTGCCGAACTCGTATTTGCCGGCAAGGAAAATCAAGCCCGAGCGGAACTCAGGGCGATGATCCAGGCAACCGAAGATGCAGAATTCGAAAAAGGTGAGGTGTACCTGGTCGGTGCCGGTCCCGGCGATCCGGATCTCTTGACCTTTCGCGCTTTGCGTTTAATGCAGCGGGCAGATGTGGTGCTCTATGACAGACTAGTGGCTCCTGCCATTGTGGATCTGGTGCGTCGAGATGCCGACCGGATTTTTGTCGGAAAAGAAAAATCCAATCACGTGATACCTCAACCCGAGATCAACGAACTGCTCCTGAGTTTGGCCCAAGAGGGGAAACGGGTACTGCGGCTAAAGGGCGGCGACCCTTTCATCTTCGGCAGAGGAGGTGAAGAAATTGAGGATCTGGTACGACACAACATCCCATTTCAGGTCATTCCCGGCATCACCGCAGCGACAGGATGTGCCTCTTACGCGGGCATCCCCCTGACGCATCGGGATCACGCTCAGTCCTGTCTTTTTGTTACAGGACACCTTAAGGACGGCAGCGTCGATCTCAACTGGGATGCCTTGTGTCAGCCCGGTCAAACCGTTGTGGTCTATATGGGATTAACAGGACTTGAGTCGATCTGCCGCGAAATGATTCACCATGGGCTCAAAGACACTACACCAGCAGCGCTCATCCAGCAGGGTACTACGCTTAACCAACGGGTGATTGCCGCCACCCTTGATAGTCTGCCTGATGCAGTGGCTGCGGCTAACGTCAGAGCGCCGACCTTGCTTGTTGTCGGCAGTGTTGTCACCCTGCACGATAAGCTTGCCTGGTTTGACCCTGACGGCGGGCCGCCAGACAATCTTGCACTTAATGAACCGGGCCGAGGCGCAAACGATGGCCTTTGATCCTCCCAAACCCTCCTCCCGCGCATGGATAGACGTCGGCGCCGCTCAGCATCTCCCGCCCGGCACAATGCAGCGCTATGAGAGCGAAGGTCAGCGCATCCTGATCGCGAACGTCGATGGTACGCCGTTTGCTGTGGACGACACTTGCACCCATGAAGACGCCTCGCTTTATATGGGCGCCTTGCAGGGTGATAAAGTGAAATGCCCACTTCACGGCAGCCGATTCTGCCTTCGGGATGGGCGGGCACTTGATGAGCCTGCCGAAATCGATCTTGCGTGTTACCCCGCCCGCTTTCAAAACGGCCGGGTAGAAATTGTTCTTGCTCGCAGGCTCGATTAACGCCTCCAAGAAATCCTGCATTCCTACAAGTCAGTGCGAGACGGGACTTCCGTCTTCTGGCGTTGCAGCACCGAATTCACACAAGGCTCTCAGCAGCTCTGCCCGGTCGCCCATTACCACTGCCTCGACAAGCCCCTGCTTTTCTTCCGGAGAAAAGGGCAGACTGCTCGCGAGGGTATCAATCAGCTCGGGTGGCTGCAGGTGATCGAGAGCGCTCCAGTCGACCGACAGATTGCGGCTTTCTGTAAAGCGTTTTGCCGAGGCAATGATCTCTGCCGTGTCAAGACCAGAATCTTGTGTATCAAGATCATGGGCAAATCTTCCCCATGAAGCCTGAATGCGACGATATCCATTCTTCATTTCCACTTCATCTGAGATATCGAATCGGCACACCCCCGCAAGAATAATCAACAGACGATTGTCCCGGGTCTCGCTGAAGCTGACGATGCGGCCTGCACAGCCCGTCTCATGCAATTCAGGATGCTGCGATTGCGCCTCTCCCTTGGGCTGTACCATGCCGATCAACCGGGGCGACGCCATTGCATCGAACACCATATTCAAGTATCGATCTTCAAAGATGTTGAGCGGCAACTGGCCATTAGGCAGAATGACGGCGCCAGGCAGAGGAAACACCGGCAAAACATCTGGCAGCTCGCTGAAT
>DLPX01000016.1:0-3917 GCA_002477475.1 Proteobacteria bacterium UBA7447 | reverse complement strand
AGCCAGTCAATATAAACCATGTCAAAAATCGCCGTCATCGGATTTGGGTCACTGCTCTGGGATCTGGATGATCTTGCCCCGAAGGTTTCGGGAAAATGGAAGATGTACGAGGGGCCGGTTCTGCCGCTTGAATTTTCCCTGGTCTCAAAAAAGCGTCATTTCGCGCTGGCATTGGTGATCGATTATCTCGATGGGGCGCCCTGCCCGACCTGTGTGATCGACAGCATACGTTCCGACATCAGCGCCTCCGTAGCAGACCTGGCTGAGCGCGAGCGGATGGCACCTTCCAACATCGGCTTCATCGACCGGGACAGCGGACAATCTCATAGTCATAGAAAAGAAACGCAAGAGACGTTCTGGCGCTGGATTAAAGATACCGATTACTCTGGAGCAGTGTGGACCGACGGCGAACGCAACTTCGAAACGATGGCCGGTAAACGTTTCAACCTGACAACTGCCCAGGACCATCTTTGGTCACTCAAGGGAGTCTCATTGGAAGAAGCCAGAAGGTACATCCGTGAAGCACCATCACAGGTGCAAACACCGCTACGGAAAGCTCTGGAAGACTCGCCTTGGTGGCATCATGAGCCAGAAGACTAGGTCAGGATCTGCCCGACCAGGGATTTGATACCATGAATTCACGGTACGTCGGACGTTTTGCGCCGTCCCCTACTGGCGAACTGCATTTCGGATCGCTGGTAGCGGCAGTCGCCAGCTACGCTGACGCCAAACACCATAACGGAGCCTGGCTGCTTCGCATTGATGACGTAGATCAGCCCAGAAGTATCGACGGCTCTTCCGAGTCCATCATTACGGCACTTGAAGCATTCGGCTTTCGCTGGGATGGCCCTATCCGCCGACAGTCCGAACGAAAGCATCATTACCGGGACGCCATTGCTGATTTACGCAATCGGTCGCTGGCCTACCCCTGCCGCTGCTCACGAAGGCAAATCGGGAAAACCGCTCGCCAGGGAGTCGAGGGTCTGGTGTATCCCGGCACCTGCCGTAACTGGCAGGGAACGGGTGACGAGCAGACATCTATCAGGCTGCTCACCAGTGACGCCGAAGTGACCGCGATCGATAGAATTGCGGGCGACATTACCCAGAATCTTGAAACGGATATCGGCGACTTTGTTATTTTCCGAGCTGACGGGATCGCCGCTTATCAACTTGCTGTTGTGGTAGACGACTTCCTGGATAACGTTACCCACGTTGTTCGTGGCGCAGACCTTGTACTCTCAACACCCCGGCAGATGTACCTTCAAAGCAGGCTTCACTATCCAACACCGGAGTATGCGCACGTCCCGCTAGTAAGAGATCGCGATGGGGGAAAAATCAGCAAAAGTGATCGCGCACATCCTCTTGATCCAGCCCAGCCGTTATCTGCGCTCAAAGCAGCCTGGCAGTTTCTCAGGCAGATTCCGATGCCAGAGTCGGTTCAGGATCCTGAACTTTTCTGGAGCCACGCCGCCAAGACATGGTGTATTGACCTCCTGCGAGATGCTCACTCAGCATATCCTGACGAGAGAACTGCGTGAAACACCCACCCCTTGAGGAGGTCAGGCATTTCTGGTTTGAAGACGCGTGCCTCGCGCCCGAGTCGCTGGCCAGGCATCAGGCCCGCTGGTTTGCGCCGAGCGACCAACTCGACCGAGATATCGAGAAACGTTTTGGCGCTTTGCCGGACGCCGCAAGATCCGGAACCCTGCGCTACCGCCCGGATGACCCCCATGATCTCCTCGCCATCATACTGATCCTGGATCAGTTTCCACGACAGATTTACCGCAATACTCCGCAGGCTTTTGCCTATGATCAACAAGCGCGGGCCATTTCTGGCGCCATGATCGAAAAATCAATCTTTCAGGTTCTGAACCCGGTCGAACAGGTCTTTGTGTTTCTGCCGTTTGAGCATTCCGAAACGCTATCGGATCAGGTCCTTTCTGTTCAACTGTACGAAACACTGTTGCAACAAGCGCCTCAGTCTTATCGCTCGTTTCTTGAAAATGCTCTCGACTATGCTCGTAGACACCACTCAATCATAGAACGCTTCGGACGCTTTCCACACAGAAACGCGGCCTTATGGAGGGAATCCACCGAGGAAGAAAAGAGCTTTCTCGCCGCGGGGGGGCGATACATTTAGCGTAGAGTCAGCTACCTCATCGATCTGAAAAAACAATACCCTTTAGACGCCACTTCAATGCCGACCACCTCACACGAAATGAAGGGCGTACTGCTTTGTCTTTGTGGGATTATCTTGCTCAGCCCAGATAGCCTTCTCTTAAGACTGATAGGAGCCGACCTTTGGACGCTAGCCTTTTGGCGAGGCGGCCTCTCCGCAGTGGGTCTTGCGGTCGCCGTGCTACTTATGGAAGGGCGTCAACCGGGTCAACAGCAACTTCTCCGGCTGACCCGGCAAGGCGTTGTGGTCGCAGTCAGTTTTGCGATTGCCAATCTTGCTTTCATCTTCTCCATCCAGAATACAGCCGTTGCCAACACTCTGGTCATCATGAGCTTATCGCCCCTGTTTGCGGCGCTGCTCAGTTATTTTCTCTTTCGGGAACCTATATCCGCCGGCACCTGGGCCGCGGCTGTCGCTATTTTTCTCGGTCTGACCATGGTGTTTTACGGGAGCCTTGCAACGGGCGGTGTAGTGGGCGATCTGGCCGCACTGGTCACCAGTATGTGCGTTGCCATCAGTCTCGTTCTTATGCGCGAGTACCGCGATATCAGTATGGTGCCAGCACTGGCCTGGAGCAGCGGACTGGCATGTCTGGCCGCCCTGCCTTTCGCGTTTCCTGCCTCCCTCAGCGGAACAGCCTTCCTGCTTATGCTGGTACTGGGATTGATCGTACTGCCTGCCAGTCTTACGATGATTGGACTGGCCCCGCGATATCTGCCTGCACCCGAGGTGAGTCTCATCCTGCGTCTGGAAGCGCTGCTCGCGCCGCTTTGGGTGTGGCTTGTACTGGGAGAGGTGCCCAGCCGGCAAACATTGATTGGTGGAGGGATTATCCTGGCTACCCTGATCTGCCTATCCCTTTACACCATCCGGATGCAGCGAGGCCGCACAGCGTGACGCAGCCAGCCACCACACCGGTTGGTGCTTCCGAACGCTATGCGGTCTGGTTGATCGCAGCAAGCAGTCTCCTGATTTCTGTCAACGGGTTCATGCTGCGGAGTATCGAATCTGCCAATGAATGGCAGGTGATCTTTGGTCGCCAGGCGTTTTTTACGCCTGCGATCCTGATCGTGCTGCTGATTCGGTATCGGACACATCTCTTAAGACTGTTTGTGGAATCAGGATGGGTGGGTCTGGCTGCGGGCGTTTGCCTTGGATTAGCTAATCCGACCGTGATCCTGGCAATGACCCACACCACGGTGGCCAATGCCATGTTTATCCTGGGAGCCTGTCCACTGATCACCGCTGTACTCGCCCGGATTTTTCTTCGTGAACAGCTCTCTCGCGCCACTCTTGTCGCGATTGGAGTAGCGATGATCGGCATCGGGATTATGCTTGCCGATGGCCTGGGCGCGGGATCCTCGCTGGGCAACGCGCTTGCGCTGCTGTGCGCTCTTTTCTTCTCAATGTTCGTCATCTTTTTGCGGGTCGGCAAAGACAGGAACATGCTGCCCACCAGTATTACAGGCGGCGCAATCGGCGCTATCGTGGGGCTGGCTGGCGCGGGATTTGACTACCACCTGACGATGCATGACAGCCTCTTATGCCTGATCTGGGGCGGCGGCATTGTCACCATCGTGCACTTTCTATTCATCCAGGGCTCAAGACATGTGCCCGGCGCCGAAATCATGCTGATCACCCTGATCGAGTTCACCCTGGGTCCCATCTGGGTCTGGATGGGTTTCGGCGAAAGACCCACCGCAATGGCCCTGGCGGGGGGCGTTCTTGTGCTGGCCGC
>DLPX01000076.1:10577-31908 GCA_002477475.1 Proteobacteria bacterium UBA7447 | reverse complement strand
TCGACCACTCTGCCACCTCTCCGTGCCCGCGGCGTGCGCGAAAAGCGATACGCGGGCGCGGGCGCGGGCGAAATTATAGAACTATTTTTCGCCAAGCAGTGGCGAAAGGACAATTTGGAACTGTTGAAATCTGGCATAATTAACCCATATCTGAGAGTAACAACCTCGATCGACAACACGGAGATTTTTTCACCATGATTAATCGTCAGACTTTGAGCGCATCACGTCCGGCAGTAGAGGGCGTTGAATTCAACAAGGTTTTAAAGAATACGTATGCCCTGCTCTCGGCAACGCTGATATTCAGCGGAGTGACCGCAGGTCTGTCCATGCTGATGAATTGGCCCCACCCCGGCCTGGTGATTACGCTGGTGGGATACTTTGGTCTTCTTTTTCTGGCAGGTCGCTTTCAAAACTCAGCATTGGGCCTTGTTTTTGTATTCGCGCTTACCGGCTTCATGGGCCTGACACTTGGCCCTATCGTTGGCTACTACATCAACGCGATTCCCAATGGAGATCAGTTGGTCATGACAGCACTGGGCGGCACAGGCGTAATCTTTCTCGGCCTTTCAGCCTACGCGCTGAAATCGCGCAAGGATTTCAGCTTCATAGGTGGCATGCTCTTTGCAGGAATCCTAGTGGCATTCTTGGCTGGACTTGGGGCCGCTGTATTCAGCATTCCCGCGCTCTCGTTGGCTGTATCAGCGATGTTTATTATCCTGATGAGCGGAATGATCCTTTACCAGACCAGCGCAATCATCCACGGCGGAGAAACCAACTACATCATGGCGACGATTACGCTGTATGTATCGATTTACAACCTGTTCTTAAGTCTGCTCCAGTTATTGGGTATTTTCGGGGGCGACGACTGATAACTCAACGCGCAGGAAAACCCCGGCCAATCGCCGGGGTTTTTTATGGGGATATGCTCTCTAGACCACCCATGTAGGCTCGTAACGCATCGGGAATACTGATCGTTCCGTTTGCGTCCTGGAAGTTCTCCATCAACGCGACCAGAGTCCTGCCTACCGCCAGGCCAGAACCGTTAAGGGTATGCAATAACTCGGGCTTTGACGTAGCGTTGTTTCTCCATCTCGCCTGCATCCTTCGAGCCTGAAAACTTTCGAAATTGCTGCACGATGAGATCTCCCGATATTGGTTTTGCCCCGGCAGCCAGACTTCCAGATCGTAGGTTTTGGCTGAAGAAAACCCCAAGTCTCCTCCGCATAAGGTAACCACTCGATAGGGCAATTCCAGGCGCTGCAGCACAGTTTCAGCGTGTCCGGTCAACTCTTCCAGAGCATCCCACGAGTGCTCCGGCCGCACCAACTGAACCAATTCCACTTTCTCAAACTGGTGTTGACGAATCATCCCTCTGGTGTCTTTCCCATAGGATCCCGCCTCACTCCTGAAGCAGGGCGTGTGGCAGACATGACGGATTGGCAACTCTTCCTCCGACACAATTTCCCGTGCGTAAATATTGGTAACCGGTACTTCAGCCGTGGGAATAAGGAAATACGACGGATCACCCGATGTCACAAACTGATCTTCGGCAAACTTGGGCAACTGTCCGGTCCCAAAGAGCGAATTCGCGTTGACCAGATAAGGCACGTATGTTTCCTGATACCCGTGCTCTGTCGTGTGAAGATCCAACATGAATTGAACAAGCGCCCGATGGAGCCGAGCGATCGCGCCGGACATGACAACAAACCGGCTGCCCGTAATCTTCGCTGCCAATTCGAAATCCATCATGCCGAGCCCGGATCCCAAACTCACATGATCCGCAGGCTCAAACGCGAAGGTAGTCGGATCCCCCCATCGACGCACCTCTTCATTATCTTCATCGCTATCGCCGAAGGGAACCGACTCGGCCGGGAGGTTTGGAATCCCATGCATCAGTTCATCTAAAGCTGAGCGTACGCCCTCAAGCTCCTTCTCGATTGCAGAAATCTTCCCAGCAAGCCCCGAAGTCTCTTCAATCAGGCCCGATACATCTTCTCCGGCTGCCTTGCGTCGACCGACTTCTTTCGCTGACCGATTACGCTCGGCCTGAAGGTCCTGCACCTCAGATTGAAGTCCTTTTCGTTGATCCTCCAGGGATCCAAGCTTTTCGACATCCAGGATGTATTTTTTGACAGTGAGGCGCTCGGCAACCGATTCAGCCTCGGCACGCAATAATTGAGGATCGAGCATAGACCGACTTCCTTCCTAAAAAATCTGACGGGCCGCGCCGACACCGGCCGCCGCGGCAGTGATGCATAACAGAATACTCGCACTGATATAGACCATCGCCCGGAACCACTGTTCAGCTTCGAGAAGACCCAAAGTATCGCTTGAAAACGCTGAAAAAGTGGTGAATCCTCCAAGCAGCCCAACCATCAGTCCCAATCTCCAAAGCTCAGCCCCCGATGCTTTTCCTGCAATCAACACCATACAAACACCCACCAAGAATGATCCGATGAGGTTGACGGTGAGCGTGGACCACGGAAATGTGGACCCCATTGCCCCGGTTACGCGGAGCCCAAGCCAATACCGAAGCATCGCTCCTACCGCACCGCCTGCGCCGACAGCAAGGTATTGGCCGATCATCCGCTTGCAGGCTCACGAATAATGTCGATTTCCTCAGACAGTTCAAGCATGAACTTCTCAGGAGGGATCGCGATGTTCACTTCCACATCGCTGAAACGAATACGAGTAATTTGCTGAAGCGGATCAAGCATCTGAACCATTCGCAAGGTATCGGTTTCAAACCCGAACTGGATCTGCGAGAAGGCAGAGTCTGCGTTCCTTGGGAAAACAGAAACCCAATCAATTCCCCCCTGGTTACCAAGTGATTCAACCAGATAGGAGCGCCCAGGGCTCGTGTCCCCAGCCAGTAATCCGGCCGGGGTGTCACCAAGGGCGGTATCTTGGTCACGAAGAACTACCTGCTCGAGTCCCGGGTCGTAGATCCACAAATTCTCACCATCCGCCATCACAACCTGTTCCAGGGGAGTGCCGTAATTCCATCTAAACCGCCCGGGGCGCGCCAACCATAACTCGCCATGACTCTGATCGATGAGTTCCAATTCTTCAGTGAGAACAGACTGCTGAAAGACGGCGTGAAAGGTCTTGACCCGAGAGAAGAAACCATCCAGTGGCTCTGAAGTTGCAGCAAATGCAACACAGGCCAGCACTGGCGATCCGCCGAGGACCCCAAGCGACAACGCCTGGCAGAACGATCGCCTATTGAACTCAGTCAAGGGTTTAGGCTTCGATGTCACTCAGTCGGCTCCGGAGCTAACACCTCGCGTTTGCCATTTTCAAGAGGCCCCACAGCCCCAGCGGCCTCCATGGATTCGATCATGCGCGCAGCCCGGTTGTACCCGACACGGAGGTGTCTTTGGACCGATGAAATGGAGGCTCTGCGTGTCTCCGTCACAAATGCGAGCGCTTTGTCGTACAGGGGATCGTCCTCACCGTTCCCGGCCTCATCGCTCTCTCCACTGGGGCCAACCCCTCCCAATGCTGAACTGTCAATCACGGCCTCCAGGTACTCCGGCGCCCCACTCTTTTTCAGCTCCTCCGTAACCCGATGAACCTCTTGATCGGAGACAAAAGCACCATGGACACGAATCGGAAAGCCGGTACCCGGAGGGAGGAACAGCATGTCACCATGGCCGAGCAGTTGCTCGGCTCCCATCTGGTCCAGCACCGTTCGCGAATCCGCCCGCGAGGAGACCTGAAAAGCGATACGGGTCGGAATATTGGCTTTTATCAATCCCGTAACCACATCGACAGAAGGTCGTTGCGTTGCCAGAACCAAGTGAATCCCCGCAGCCCGGGCTCGTTGGGCTATTCGCGTTATCAGCTCTTCAATCTTCTTGCCCACGACCATAATGAGGTCTGCAAATTCATCCACAATCACCACGACGTAAGGAATTTTCCCAAGCTTGGGCGCTGGCGTTTCGTCTCCGGGAATCGTTTCATACAGCGGATCGTCCAATGGTTTGCCGCTGTTGATAGCCGCTTCTACCTTACGGTTGTATCCCACGATGTTGCGCACTCCCAGTGACGCCATCAGTCTAAAACGCCGATCCATCTCTACGATACACCACCGCAAGGAATTGGCCGCTTTCTGCATATCCGTGACAACCGGGGTCAGGAGGTGTGGAATCCCATCGTAGGAGGAAAGTTCCAGCATTTTCGGGTCGACCATAATCATTCGAACATCCTCCGGGGTCGCTTTATAAAGAATGCTCAGAACGATCGCATTGACGCAAACAGACTTGCCTGCACCTGTGGTGCCCGCAATCAGGAGATGCGGCATTTTGCAAAGATCCGAAACGATTGCTTCACCCGCAATATCCTTTCCCAAAATAACCGTCAAAGGACTTTTGCTACTTTCGTAGACCTCTGAGGCAAGCCCTTCCAACAAAAAGACCGTCTCACGACCCTCGTTCGGGATTTCAAGACCGATATATGTTTTCCCAGGAATATTCTCGACTACGCGAACGCTGACAACTGACAGAGCGCGGGCCAAGTCTCGCGAAAGGCCCACAATCTGGCTGGCTTTCACCCCGGCGGCGGGATCTATCTCGAATCGGGTAATGACAGGGCCTGGTTGAACCGAAACCACTGTTACATCCACATTGAAATCACGCAGTTTCTTTTCCACCAATCGCGACATCGTCTCTAGGGTTTCTTTGCTAAACCCTCCGCCCTGCTGTTCGGGCTGATCGAGCAGTTTGAGCGCTGGCAGATCTCCCTGAGGCGCCTTCCCATCAATAAAGAGCGGGATAGAGGCCTGTTTTTCTTTCTGGATTCGGACCCCTTCTTTGGCTGTTTTGATTTTGGGTTCGATCCGAGGCGGTTCTTTGTGCTCACGTTCGCGCCTGATCTCCGCGACGGACTCCTGGCGTTGCCGGCGGGATCTTGCTCCTCGCGTCTTGTCAGCCATCTCGGCCAACCAGACTTTAGCCCTCTCAGACCACTGCCATACCTTCTCTCCCAGGCGATCCATCACAGTGAACCATGAGATATCCAGAGCCCATGAAATACCAGCCACGAGCGCAACGAGAAGCATCACCGTCGCTCCTACCGAGCCAAACGCGTCCAGAAGCCACCCGCCTGCCACGAGACCAAGCCAGCCGCCGCCCGAAAACCCCAGAGTCGAGCCGGAGGCGTTGAAGTGCAAAAACCCTATCCCACAGGCCGAAAAAACCGTGAGAACCAGCCCAAGCCCGTGAACAGCGCGAACCTGAGGACTCAGGGGTTCCGAACGGTTTTTAAGAATCCGAGAGCTCAATAAGCCAAAAATCAGCGGGAAAAGATACGCAGAGTAGCCAAAAGCGTGCAGGAATAAATCTGCGAACCAGGCGCCAAAGCGCCCACCGAGATTGCGAATCGGGCCCCCATCGCCCGTGGAGGTCCAGCCAGGGTCCGCCGATGAATAGGAAACCAGACAGATCAGCAGATAGCCAGTGAGCGCCGCCAGCGCAATCACGAGCATCTCTCTACCGAGTCGGATCAGTCTCGGCGGGATAGCGGGCTCAGAAGAATTTCGGATGTTTTTCGTTTTTGCCTGAGCCAAAGGATTTGACCTCTTGGTCCATCGACCAAGTGAAACCCGAATTATATCGAATCCTGCGGTCTTCTCTAATAATGTGAAACGACTCTCTTGTTTTATGGATTCTGGAGGAGGTTCTTGGGAAAATACGGCTTACCCCCTATTTCGGAGCAACCCATGGAAACCGCTCAACACTGTCGACTACTCATACTTGGTTCCGGGCCTGCCGGGTATACGGCCGCCGTCTACGCAGCCCGTGCCAATCTTTCTCCCGTGTTAGTGACTGGCATAGCGCAAGGTGGTCAACTCATGACGACTACCGACGTTGACAACTGGCCAGGGGATCCACACGGCCTGACTGGCCCCGATTTGATGGTTCGAATGCTTGCGCATTCCGAGCGGTTCGGCACCGAGATTATTTTCGATCATATCCATACTGCAAAATTGGATAAACGCCCTTTCACCTTAGAGGGCGATGCGGGGACTTATACCTGTGATGCACTCATCATCGCTACCGGCGCTTCTGCACAGTACCTGGGTCTAGAATCAGAGGAGGCTTACAAAGGCAAAGGGGTCTCTGCCTGCGCCACCTGCGACGGGTTCTTTTATCGTGACAAGCCGGTCGCCGTTATCGGGGGCGGAAACACAGCGGTCGAGGAGGCGCTCTACCTTTCGGACATCTGCTCAAGCGTAACCCTGGTTCATCGAAGGGATAGCCTCCGTGCAGAGGCCATTCTTCAGGACCAGCTTTTTTCCCGCAGCGGTCAGGACGGAAATGTCTCCCTGGCCTGGAATCACACCCTGAGCGAGGTACTCGGAGACGACCACGGTGTCACTGGTATCCAGATCCAGGACACACTTTCCAAGGAACAGCGTTCTCTTGATGTTCATGGCGTATTCATCGCTATTGGCCATACGCCCAACACGGAACTCTTCACCGATCAGCTCGACATCCAGGGAGGCTACATTCGGGTGAAATCGGGCCTCGATGGTGAGGCAACCGCGACGAGCATCCCTGGCGTATTCGCGGCGGGAGATGTGATGGATCACGTCTATCGGCAGGCGGTCACTTCTGCTGCCACAGGTTGCATGGCGGCGTTAGACGCTAAACGTTTTCTCGATCAGGCGGACTGACCGAGACTAATGAAGAAAACGCCAGGATTGCAGATCTCGGCTGAAGAGACAGAACTCTTCAGGGAGGCCGTGGCGAAAGTCCAGCCCTTAGACCAAGAATCACGAGTCGCTCCTGGCCCCGGTCAGGTGAGACGAAAGCCTATTCGAACCAGTCAACGTCCTGCGCAAGGCTTTCTCGACGAGGAAGGCGAACTCTTCTATCGGGAAGATTTAGCCAAAGACATGATGAAGGGATTGCGGCAAGGGCGTTTTCCACCCTGTGCCACGATCGATCTTCATGGGCAAACAGTCCCAAAAGCGGAGCAGTCTTTGGCGAGATTCTTGAGCGTGCATACAGATTTCAGTTTCCGATGCCTTCTTGTGATCACAGGTAAAGGCTCGCACTCTCCTGAGGGTTATTCGCCCGTCCGTGTTGCCGCCCTGGACCTACTGCAGTCTCAGCCTTCGGTGCAGGCCTATTGTTGGGCCCAACCAAAAGATGGCGGCACAGGCGCGTTCTACGTGCTTACCCGGAAGTTTCGCTCGTAAGCATTGCCACGGCCAGGGCCGCAATGCCCTCTTCGCGCCCGACGAAACCCAGCCCCTCTGTGGTCGTGGCTTTGATATTTACTTGTGTGGGCGAGAGGTCGAGGTCTGCCGCAACATTTCCACACATCTCAGTCACATAGGGCGACAACTTGGGCTTTTCGGCAATGATGGTTGCGTCAATATTAGAAACACTCCACCCACCGGCTTTTGCTATCTCGCCCACGATTTTTAGGAATTCCCGACTGCTTCGTCCCCGGTGAGCCGGATCAGAGTCAGGAAAGTGGTGTCCGATGTCCCCCGACCCAGCTGCCCCGAGCACGGCATCGCAGATGGCATGCAGCAGTACATCGGCATCACTGTGCCCGGATAAACCGGAGGAGTGGGGAATCAACACTCCCCCGAGCCAAAGCTCTCGACCTTTCTCAAGGCGGTGGACGTCATATCCCTGCCCTATTCGGAACATGGCAACTCCTCCTGCATATCTAAAATCGCTTGTGCAAGCGCCAGATCTGAGTCCCGGGTAATTTTAAGATTCAGGGAGGAGCCTGAAATCACACTTGGCTTCAGGCCCAGACGCTCCAGTGCTTGAGCGTCGTCTGTGCAGTCAAAATTCTCGGCGCAGGCCTTGGTCAGGCCTTCATGAAGCAATCCCACAGGAAACAATTGCGGCGTCTGTGCGCGCCAAAGACTTTCTCTCGGCACAGACCCAGTGACCTGATGACCCGGCGAAACGGCCTTTAAAGTGTCGCTGACTGGAGTCGCGAGCAATCCACCGGGAGAGCAAAACCCGGTTTCATCTATCAACCGGTTGATATCCTGCACTCGCACGCAGGGTCGAACCGAATCGTGAACCAGGACCCAATCAGCTTCTCTGCCTTGTCGAATAAGCTTCGATAGTCCATTCAACACTGTCTCACTTCTGGTTTGCCCTCCTTCAAACGACGAGACCCGCTCTGGAAGCCGGGGAAGTAGGCCCGCCCACACGGGATCATGGGCGGCAACACCCACAGTGATTCCTGAGACGCGAGTAACTACGCTCAGCAGACGCAATGTGCGCAAAATGACCTCTTCTCCAGCAAGGCTGTGGTACTGCTTAGGCAGATCACTGCCAAAGCGGGTTCCTGAACCTGCTGCAGGAACGATTGCCCAGATCTTTGGTTTCACTCTTTGATTGTGTTGCGACAAATTCGAAGGCTTGAATGGAGTTTACGATAAAATACCGCTTTCTTTGTCTTGCCCGCAGCCGTGACATCCCCTTCTGACGTATTGTCGTGCTCCCCCGCGGGCGCACCGCCAAAAAAATGGCCAGCCTGCCCGGGTTCTGCGCTCGCTCTGAGAGTTTCTGAGCTTTCCAACAGTCAAGCTCATATTGCGGTGCTGGCATCCTCAGTTCGAGAACTCGAACTTTTGGCTGACGAGCTTCGATTCTTCTTGGGGCCCAACAGCGGCCGGGTCTGCATCCTGCCTGGCTGGGAATGCCTGCCTTACGATCGATACTCTCCGCATCCGGAGATCACATCTCAACGAATTCGTACCTTAGGGCAATTGTGCCAAAGCGACCCGTTTATTCTTCTCGTTTGCGCCGAGCAGATACTGTTCCGCTTGCCCAAAAGAGAATTCATCTCTGGGGCCAGTTTCAATATTTCGGTGGGCGACGTCATCAACCCGCTCCGTCTACGAGACCAGCTTTCGGATGCCGGCTATCTGGGTGTGTCGCAAGTCCAGGCTGAGGGTGAGTATGCCGTGCGCGGCGGGATTATTGACGTATTTCCCATGGGGGCAGCGGCGCCATTTCGGCTGGATTTATTTGGGGATGAAATAGAGCAAATTCGTTTTTTCGACCCCGAGAGTCAAAAGTCGACCGGAGAGACCGGAGCCCTTGATATTCTCCCGGCAAGGGAGTTTCCGACGGACAAGGCGGCGATCGAGCAGTTCCGCAAGTCTTTCCGGCAGCAGATGCCGGGCGACCCTCAGTCATCAATTATCTACCGCGAGGTATCGGAGGGGCGGTTTCCGGCCGGCATAGAATTTTATCTCCCTCTATTTTTTGATTCGGCCAGCACCATTTTCGATTATCTTCCAGCGGATCTTCAGTGGCTGGCTCCCAAAGAGTGGTTCTCTCAAATTCAAACGGAAATCGCGAACGTTCAGGATCGCTTCGCCTCTGCTCGCCTTGACTCTGAGCGGCAACCCCTTTCTCCCGACGTGCTGTGCCTCACGGGAGAGGCCGCGGCCCAGCAGATATCACGCTCGGGGGTGATCGAGGTCGGTCATTCGGAGGTAACCGAATCCAATCCTGGAATTTGCGACTCTCCGTCAGGATACCCCGTCGATCACAAATCCAACTCGCCTTTTTCGGGGCTTATCGAACGGCTCTTTAAGGACTCCAAACCGCGGGTGCTCTTAAGCGCGGAGACACCCGGGCGAGTTCAGTCACTTGTCGAACTTCTCGCCGGACATGACCTGTATCCGACGCCTGTCGAAAGCTGGGCCGATTTCCTCAATTCACCTCCAGATACCCCCGCAATAGTCACCTCGGTTCTCGACAGGGGGCTTGTTGCCGCCCAACCGTTCGTTGAGATCATCGTGGAGTCCCAACTTTACGGAGAACGGGTACACCGACGAAAGCGAGGAAGAAGCCAAGATCCCGAAGCGATCATCCGGTCAATCGCGGAACTCCATACCGGTGACCCTGTCGTTCACCTGGAACACGGGATCGGGCGATTCGGGGGGCTTCAATGGCTGGAGGTCAACAACCAAAAAAATGAGTTCCTCGTAATCCACTATGCCGAAGAGGGAAAACTCTACATCCCCGCAGTAAATATCAATGTCCTGTCTCGCTATATCGGTGGAGATCCCGAGCACGCTCCGCTGCACCGTCTCGGGAGTGACCAATGGAAGAAAGCTCAAGCCCGGGCAAAAAAACGCGCTCACGATGCTGCCGCCGAACTATTAAAGACACAAGCGCTGCGCACACTTCGATCGGGGCGCTGCTATTCCGTGCCGCATACAGAGTACGCCGCGTTTCGGTCAGGGTTTCCGTACGACGAGACGCCCGATCAGGAACATGCGATCGAGGAGGTAGTTGCGGATCTAAAGGCTTCCACGCCAATGGATCGACTGGTTTGCGGCGATGTGGGGTTCGGAAAGACAGAAGTCGCCTTACGTGCCGCCTTCGTCGTGGCGCAGAACGGATATCAGGTCGCGGTGCTGACCCCGACCACGCTGCTGGCACACCAACACCACAACACCTTTGCCGAACGTTTCGCCGATTATCCGATCAGAATAGAAGAGTTGTCGCGCTTCAAGTCCCCAACCGCCAGCGCCCAGTTAGTGCAGGATATTGGCGGTGGTTCAGTAGATATCGTGATCGGTACCCATCGATTGCTCCAACAGGACATCAATTTTCACCAACTTGGGCTGGTGATTATCGACGAGGAGCATCGCTTTGGCGTTCGCCAAAAAGAACGTCTCAAGCAACTTCGAGAAGAAGTGGACGTCCTCACGCTTACGGCTACGCCGATTCCAAGGACGCTCAATATCGCGTTGTCCGGATTGCGTTCTATCTCGTTGATTGGATCCCCCCCGCCTGGACGGGTCTCAATAAAGACAACGGTGCAGCGCTACTCGACGCATCTCATCCGCGAGGCCTGCCTGCGCGAAATGCACCGCGGGGGGCAGGTTTACTTCCTTCACAACGAGGTGAGAACAATCGACCGGGTTGCCGCCGACCTTAGAGATCTGATCCCCGAAGCCTCGATTGAGGTTGCACACGGTCAAATGCCAAAAAGTGATCTAGAGTCAGTCATGCGTGACTTCTATCACCAGCGGTTTGATGTTCTGGTTTGCAGCACCATCATAGAGAGCGGGATCGATATCCCAACTGCCAATACCATGATCATGAACCGCGCTGACCGGTTCGGTCTCGCACAACTGCACCAGCTACGGGGTCGCGTTGGCCGTTCCCGTCACCAGGCCTACGCATTTTTGCTGGTTCCAGATCCAGAATTTATATCCGAAACCGCCAAGAAACGTCTCGCAGCCCTGGAAGCCCTGACAGAACTTGGTGCCGGATTCGCCCTTGCGAATCATGACCTCGAAATCAGAGGGGCGGGCGAACTGCTCGGCGAAGGCCAAAGCGGCGTGATCGAAGAGATTGGGTTTTCTATGTACACGGACTATTTGAATCGCGCTATCCGGGACCTTTCCGGAGAACCCACTGAGTCGTCACTAAAACTGGACTCAGTCTGTGAGATTGACCTTAACGCAAGCGCTTTTATTCCTGACGACTATATCCCCGACGTCCATACCCGGCTGGTACTCTATCAGCGCATCGCTGATTGCGAAGACAGCGCCGCGCTTTATGATCTCAAACTTGAGTTGGTTGATCGTTTCGGCTTGCTCCCTGTTGAAACCAAGATGCTTTTCCAGATAACCGGGGTGAGGATCAAAGGAGAAGCGGCGGGAATCAAGAAATTGAGGTATAGCGCCCGAGGGGGGCGCGTGGGCTTCCATCCTGATGCCACCGTGTCGGCTCCTCGATTTGCCAGTCTGTTGGCAGAGCATTCGGATTTGTTCTCCATGAACGGTCCTCTGGAGCTCGCCCTGCCCGCTGGTCTTGAGGATCCAGAGCTGCGCGCCATCCTGACAGATTGGCTATTGGATACACTCGATGAATCCAACGAGATCAAGCCGCTTCCATCGGAAATCAAGGATAACCTCGCGAATGACTTTTAGCCGCCTTCCTGCCAATGGGGCCCCATTGCGCCGGGCGATAGGGGCAGGCATTTTTATTGCGCTCTACTGCGCCTTAATCTCATCCTCAGGAGCGAGCGAAAAACTTTTTTTGGAATACCTTGTTTTTACTCACCAGCAGGCTGGAAACGTTTTGCCCGAGCGCGATACCTCGCAGAACCGACTGCTTGCGGTGAGCGCTCTCTCCAGTAACGATACTCATGCCCAAAGCCGCCACTCGCTCATCTCAGGCTCAGGACTGCTGCAACAGCACAATGTACGTTTAAAAGAAAGTCCGTTTTACCGCGTTACCCTTCACGCGAAAACGGAGTTCACGAAATCAGGCGACACCGCTGCCATTCGTTTCCGTATCAAGCGCGCGGCGACTCAGGACACCTCAGATATTCGCATCCACTTTCAGTGCGGCGGGTCGCCCAAACGGCAGTTAACAACAAATGTGGTCTATGTCCCCTTCCCAGAGGCAGTAGCGACCCCGGATGAGGAACACCGTCAAGGATTTCTAGGTGCGCGCCTTGAACCGTGGATTCTCCGAGACTCACGCCGACTTAAGATCGGAGAAGTCCACTATCTCGATCACCCGGCGTTCGGGATACTCTTGATTGTGGCTGAAAAGAACTGAATCAGGCTCACGCTGCCTGATTCGGAGACTCCGCTGTACTGCTTTCTTCGCCTTCCCGATACTCCGGAACCAGCCCGATAGCGATCTGCCGCGCACGTTCGTGATCGTAGCGTTCGACAGACTCGCGCAGCATATGCAATTCACTCTCAAAGTGCGTCTCGTCAAGGCTTCGGCTCTGCGCCAGCAAAATCTTCTCGTAAGAGGTTGGAGCAAGGTCTTCGTCAGGGTGAAAAAGTTCTTCGGTCAATTTCTCTCCTGGCCGAAGCCCTGTATACCGGATCTTGATCTCTTCATCAGGGACCTTTCCTGATAAACGAATCATCTGTCGGGCAAGATAGTCGATCTTGACCGGCTCGCCCATATTCAGCACAAATATCTCGCCTCCCCGTCCGATGGCACAGGCTTGCAGAATCAACTGGCAGGCCTCCGAGATGGTCATGAAGTACCGCGTCATCATTGGATCCGTCACCGTCACCGGACCCCCTCCCCGAATCTGTCTTTCAAAGAGAGGCACAACGCTCCCAGCCGATCCAAGGACATTGCCGAACCGAACGGTGATAAAAGCGGTGGTGGATTTCGCATCGTTAAATTGCGCTACCATTTCCGCGATACGTTTGCTTACGCCCATCATGCTGGTCGGGTTGACCGCCTTGTCTGTCGAGATCAGGATGAATTTCTCCACCCCGCTCTCCACCGCAGCGCGAGCCGCGACCATGGTGCCCACTGTGTTGTTGCGTATCGTTTCCCGTAATTGCGCCTGGAGCATCGGGACGTGTTTGTAGGCGGCCGCATGAAATACCACCTGTGGCCGATACTGGGAGAACACAAACCGTACCGCCTCCGGGTCACAGACATCTCCCAATAAACGGTTGAAACGGATGCCTGGAAACTGCTCTTCGAGTTCCATAGCCAAGGAGTACAAGCTGAATTCGTTTTGCTCGAATAAGGTCACTTCTTCGGGATCAAGGCGCGCTACTTGTCGACACAACTCACTGCCAATTGAGCCGGCGCCACCAGTGATCAAGACTCGCCGGTTTTTTATCATCTGACCCATCGCCTCCCAGTCGAGGCTGACAGGGTCGCGGCCCAGAAGATCATCCAACTCGACGGATCGCAGATCCGCGCTGGAAGCCGATCCGTCCAGGATGTCCTGGACCTTCGGAAGCGTCCGAAACGGCGTCTGCGCTCTTTCGCAATAGTCCACTATCGCGCGCATCTCCTCCGCATTCGCGCTGGGTACGGCAATCAGGATCAACTCAATCCTGAGGAGTCGCGCCAACTGCGGTAGCGCGGAGCAACGGTCCAGTACCCGAACGCCTTGGATTTCGCGCCCCTTTTTTGCCTGATCGTCATCGATGAAGCCCACGACGTCATAGTGAATCTGATGATTGCGTCCAAGGTCCTTAAGCAGCATATCCCCTGCTGCTCCTGCTCCTACAATCAGCACCCGTTTGCCCTCTCCCCGACTGATCTGTCGATCCCGGAAAAGGCGGTAGAGGATTCGGGTTCCAATCAAAAGGCCAACCAAAAAGGCCCCATGGAGCGGGAATACTGACCTCGGGACCGCAACAAGGCGGGTGGCTAGAAAGATTGAGAAAGCCACGACCGCCGTTCCCACAATCACGGATTTCAGAATCACCGCAAGATCGTGCGTAGAGGTGAAACGCCAGGCGCCCCGGTGCACACCGAAAACTACGAAGAACACGAGATGCCAGAAAACCACCAGCGGAAGCACGTCAAGCGCCTGATCGAGGAATACGTCAGGAATCTCGTCGAGATTAAACCGAAACCAATACGCGCCGAGCCAGGCAAGGCAGGCAGCGACTGCATCGTGCAGCAGTACCGGCCAGCGGCCAAAAAGATACTGGAGCGCGGCCCTCATCCGGTCAAGCCAAGATCGTTCCATACTGATGTCAGTTCTCTACCCTTTCAGGGATTCGTGCGCTCGTGCGCATTACAAAAATTGCGAATCCGAGAAGCATAACAAGCGCCACCACAAAGAACCATAACCCTCGATCCGGTCGCCAGACCGTCAGCGTCGCCAGAAACGCTGCGACAAGAGCCATTACTCCTACGAGGACAGAAACTTGGGCGTGACTGAAGCCCGCCAAAATCAATTTTTGATAAAGATGTTCCCGGTGCGCCTGCGTAATGCGTTTTCCCTGGAACAATCGCCGAAACAGCGTCAGTGTCGCATCAAACACAAATACCCCGAGCAATGTCAGCAACGCTTCAAGCGGAAGACCGAACCGCGTCACTCCAATCAGGCTCATCACCCCAAACCACGCCCCTAACGCCAGGCTTCCAACGTCACCCATAAAAACCCTGGCGGGAGACCAGTTAAACCAAAGAAATCCGAGGCAAGCTCCCGCCAATGCTGAATTAACCAACGCAAGGAACTCTTGACCCTCGTACGCGAACCAAAAAGCCAGTACGGCGCTCGCAACGAGACTCTGGACACCTGCGACGCCGTCTGCTCCATCCATAAAATTGAACAGGTTCATTAACCAGAAGATGCTCAAAGCCCCGACTACAACGAGGACGCCAGAAGACAGGTTGTACTCCTGCCCAAACATCAGAACAGGTTGATCGGCAAGGGAACCCGCCGCAAGTAAAGCGGTAAACGCAAAACCTGCCAAAAAACGACCGCTGACACTCAGATTGAAGCGGTCATCAAGAAATCCCATTACAGCAACCCCGGCTAACGAGGCAACCGTGACCAATGTCAATTCAGCATCTCTTATTCCATGAAGATACCCCAGTGCTGCCAGGAGGGTGACAACAGCAAAAATCGCCAAGCCGCCGCCCCTTGGCACGACGCGCTGATGGAGGCCTCGCGACGAAGGCATGTCTTTGGCCAAGAGAATGCTGTCGTTCCGCAGTAACCAGAAAAGGAATGCGGCTGTAAGCGCTGCCGCTGTTAGGGCGATCAGGAAACTTTCAATCATCGTCAAACTTGCTTTACGTCATCTGTCCAATGAACCCTAAGGGTAGAAACGCCTGAAAACCTGAGATTGCAAGGCGATCGCTTCCTCACTGGAAAAAAGAAAGTCCTGTTCGAGGCGGCTCACGAAATCTCCCGGCACTTCCCTAAACCAGGGCAACCAATGGGCGAGGGAAAAAAGCAGTTTGGCGACGCCTCGCCGACAGTACAGTCTGATCCCGCCCGCACATGCTGTCGCTTGCGTGCGGTTCACCATCTCCGCGAAAGACACCGCTTCGCCTCCGGCCACATCAACGCGAATGGGGCGAGTGCTGATAATTGTTCCATGCTTTCTTGCCTGTTGGTCTGCGTCCTGAATAGCTTCCTTCTGATTCACTGGCCCCAGCAACAACAAAGATGTCGCCCATTCTGCAATGTCATCGCAGTGAATCGGCTGGCGGCTGCCTCGAGCGAAATCGATATTGATCTTTATTCTTAGTATTGTTGTTATTTGTCTGATTTTATTAATATTTCTATTTCGTCTCCCCCCATAAATTAGGGTGGGCCGGACAATAGTTGTCCAGCTCGCAGCGTCAGATCGCATCCGAACGACCCCATCCTCTCCCGCGCAAAGCTTCGACACGACTGCCTGCGAGGCTCTCTCAGCAGACTCCTGTTTTGTGACTGCGCTCGTGGAACTCAATACCACCCAGGGTGCTTTTCGGAATGATGGGTTGGTCAGAAAATCCGCATACCCTGGGAGTTCCCAAATTGGGCAGACGCTAACTAATCCCGCTACGTTGAGACGCGCGCCGACGCGGTTTCGTACTAGCATGTCTGGGTGGACCGTGATCGAGCCCGGAGGGGCACGGACTCCCGCAGGGTTTCGGGACACGTTTACAGTGTTTTGGCCACAAGCGCTGAGTCGGGCGTTAAACGCATCCCCAAGATCACTCCTCGCACCGAAGAGCATCACCACAGGGAGTGTGCCCGAGAGCATTTGACCCACCTTGATCAATTCATTGTCGTTAACCAGCGTCGCAGGGCGCCGAGCTCTAATATTTTTTAACCGAAAACCCCAAGGCGCAATCCCTACAGCTAGCTTAAGCGCTGCCAGAGCAAGCGTCCTGATCGCTCGGGATACTTTCCCCTCGGAGCCGAACTTGTCCAGATATCGCGCAAGACCGGCATGCTTGTGCTGCAACAAGCGGTCCGCGGTTACGAGCCCGGAAGCTCCTTGATAGTGAAAAACAGGCGCATCGGGCACGAATCCGACGTCCCACCCTGCATCTCGCGCCCTTCTGCAGTAATCCAGATCTTCAAAGTGCAGGAAAAATCCTTCATCAAAGCCGCCAATGTTCTGATGCACCTGGCGCCGAACCATCATACAAGCGCCCGAAATCGCATCAACTTGAACAGGCATGCTCGGCAGTGGCTCATCATGCCGGTCGAAAGTTGGAAAAATGTGCGTCGGTACAATCGAACGAACCGCCTTGCCCCAGGATCGCAGCAATGTCGGATCGTAACGTCTGCTTCCGGCTTGCTCACGTCCCTGAAAATCTAGCAACAAGGCGCCACACAAAGCGCTCTCAGCATGAGCAGCCAGGTAACCTGCCATTCTTTGAAGTGTCCCATCCGGTACAAACGCATCCGGATTTAGGAAAACGATTAACTCGTTTCTGGCCCTGGCCGCGCCAATGTTCGCGGCAGCTCCAAAACCGACGTTTCTCTCTAACTGGACAAAAATTATACCGTCATGGTCACGAAGCGGCGCCGCACTCGAATCAGAAGAGTCGTTATCCACGACGATGAGTTCTGAGCCCGGCGGCAAAGAAGCAAGGAGCGCGGTGGTGGTTGCCTCAAGAAACGCGCCAGAGTTGAAATTGACAACAACTACCGAGAGATGGGACACCCTACCGCTTACAACCCATGCGCCTCGATCTTCACCCATTTAAGAACACGCTTTCCCGTTAGGACTCGCGGCCTCCATAGGTATGTCGGATCTCGTAAATCGGTTTGTCCTGCGACTCGTGATAGGTCCGTGTCTGCAGTTCGGCAAGCAAACCCACAGTAATAAATTGAAGGCCTACCAAGGTCAGAACGATACCTGCCAGCACCGCAGGACGACCCGCTAATGCGATCCCGAGAAACACACGTTCAATGAAAAGCCAGCCCAGGATGCCACCACCCGCAGCCGTGCAGCCCATTCCGATACTGCCAAAGAACTGGATGGGTCGGGCTGAATAACCCATCAGAAATTTAACCGTCAGCAGGTCAAGCAAGACCCTGAACGTACGGGATATTCCGTACTTCGACACCCCGGCCGTTCGTGGATGATGGCGCACTTTTACCTCGCTCATCCGAACGCCATACCAACTTGCAATGGCCGGAATGAAGCGATGCATCTCTCCATAAAGACGCAGGCTTTTCGCCACATCCCGACGCATGGCCTTTAGCGTGCAGCCGTAATCATGAAGTTTGACGTCTGTGGTAGTGGAAATTAGCCAGTTAGCCGCTCGTGAGGGAAGCAAACGCAGCCATAATCCGTCTTTACGGTCATGACGCCAGCCACAAACAAGGTCCATACCCCGCTCTATCTCCTGCACCAGCATCGCAATGTCTCTGGGATCGTTTTGTCGATCCGCATCCATCGTGACGATAATTTCCCCGTTGGCCGCACGTAGCCCGGCCGCGAGTGCCGCGGTTTGTCCGAAATTGCGGCGAAACTCGATGACCACCACCGACGGCTGCGCTTTCTGCAGAGCGGTAAGCACATTCAGAGATTGATCCGTGCTGCCATCATCTACGAAAATGATCTCGTACGTTCTGCCGATGTCCTCTAGCGCCGCGATAATATCCTGGGTAAGCGATTCCAAATTCTCCGCTTCGTTAAACACTGGCAGGATGACTGATACGGCAGTTGTGGACATGATGTAAGTTTCCCTAAGAGGCGAAAATTAAAGCGCTGCTAAGTCTCATTGAGCGGGCGAGCCAGAACTTCCTCAGTATCCAGGCGAAAACACCGATTGTAGTACGGGTCACCTTCGGTGAGAGCCTCGCTGTGGCGTTTTCTGAATGCATCAACCTCTTTGTTGAATCGGGCTTTCTTTTCGGGGGTGTCTTCATACCCCCGGCTGACAGATTCGTGGTGATAGGCCCTCGAATAAGGCGTAAAAATATTCAGCAGGCCCCGACTTCGCAGCCGCAGGCAGAAATCCACATCGTTACAGGCAATCTTAAACGAACCCTCGTCGAACCCTTCAACTTCGTTGTATAACTCGCGCTTCACCATCATCATCGCACCAGTGACGGCAGATACATTCTGAATATTGTGAAGTCTGTTAAGGTAGCCAGAATAACCCCCCTCAACGTGTTTATGAGGATGGCCTGCATAGTTACCAATGCCGATGGCGATCCCCGCGTGCTGAATCCTGTCGTCTGGATAATATAACTTAGCACCCACAGCGCCGACCTCCAGCCGTTGAGAGTGCTCCAGCATCGCTTCCATCCAATCGTTGTTGATCACCTCAATGTCGTTGTTCATAAGAACGACATGCGCTGCGTCCGAATTCTTCACACCAAAATTGACGATTTGCGAGAAATTAAACGGTACGTCCAATGTCACAAAACGCACATGGCTGTTTTCTGATTCATATTGGGACATCAATTCATGAGTCAACACCTCTGTGCTTCCATTATTTACGCCAAGAATTCGGTAGTGCAGATAGCGAGTCCTGCAAAGCAACGCGTCAAGGCATTTACGGAGCATAAGCGGTTGATCGCGAAAGGGAATCACGATCTCCACCGTCGGTTGACCAAAAATCTTGCGTCTAGCGCGAAAAAAATGTGGCCCATTGGCGGTCAGAACCTCGCCCTCAATACCACGACGGTCCAGCGCTTCTGATAGGGCCTTGCACCCCCGCATGTGAGCCAAAGGCTTAGCACCGGTATCAAGACTCGTCGACTGCGCCGACTGTCGCCAGTGATACAGCGGCTCGGCGATGTGTGCCACCCGATTCGTTTTCTCCGTCAAACGAAGAAGCAGATCGTAGTCTTGCGCTCCGTCAAATTCTGACCGAAATCCTCCGACTTCATCGACCAACTCCTTTCTGACGACCAACAAATGCGTGATGTAATTGTGACATAGCAGCAGATCGGGAGAATAATCCGGCTTAAGGTGTGGCAGGCCGAAATACCCGTCACGTTTTTCCTTTGTCCTGTCGCTGAAAGTTGTTTCGTCGGTATAGACGACATCAGAGTTATGTCGGACGACTTCTTCCGCCACCTTCTGAAGGGCTGTAGGTGCGAGCATGTCGTCGTGATCCATCAACGCGATATATTCGCCGTGCGCACCGTCAACTCCCATCTGAGTGGCTACTGAGATGCCAGAACTTCTCGTGAGCTGAATCTTCGTGACTCTGGGATCATCCAGGTTGTCTAAAAATTCCCGCGTGCCAACATCTGTGGAACCATCATTGACCAGGACCAGGTGCCAACTCGAATAGGTCTGCCCCCGCACGGAATTCACGGCATCCGCCAGCCAGGCCTTGGGTGTATTGTGGACCGGAATAATGACCGAGATTAAAGGTCCGCCAGGAATGGAAACCTCTCGGGCATCGTTTGATATTTTTCTTGACTCATTAATTTGCGAAAAGCACTCCGTTGGAGGGACCCGCTTCTGGGCCAGTTGCTCAATGGCACTCAGGTTCCGCGCCTCGTCCTGCGTTCTTCGCCATCCAAAAAATACTTTGCGAAGCAACTCCGCAACCCGCCAGGCCTTTGACGACTTCAAGAGTTCCAGTTCTGCGCTTCGCAGGTGTGCGATATCTCGAAGATGCTCCACCTCCTCCTGATATTTACTCGCTCTCTGGTAAAGTTCTTGCAGCGCTTCTTCCTTTTGCCACAACCCGTCAATCAATTTTTTCTCGGCATCTCTTCCATAGATCATTTCGGGCCATGCCACCTTAGCGCTCACTCTCAGGGTCTGGTTGGAGTCTGTTTGCGCTCCAGACTCAGACAACGCAAACTCGATGCCTGCCGGTGTTTCATCCTGCGGATGCGCATAAACTGCCTCGTTATTTGAGCCGATAACTCCCTTCGAGAATGCACGGACTTCTGCCGCGCTCTTGAGCTCTAAGATATCGCTGACATTTCCATCGCCGACACCTTTTATCTCGAGCGACTCAACACGTGCTTCTCCAAGCCAACTTGGAAATAGCAAGGTGAATCGCTCAGGCCATAGGCCCGTCTCATAAAATTGGAACTGCAGATAACAACCTATCCTTGCGGTGCTGACGGGAAACGGGATCAAAACCCGCCTAAGCCCGCTGCAGGTGGATTGAAGGATACCGACTACCTCTAGCAAATCGGAATCCCCAAAACAGCGTTCGAGCAGAGTGGAGACCTCCACCACGCCAAACGAAGCTAACGTGGCGCTTCTGAATAATTGCTCAAAGGAGCCCAAATCATCAACAGCGCTTTCACAGTCTACGCTGACAAGATTACAGACCACTTCCAGGAATTCTCTAAAAGAACGGGCACGGCTTCGTATGCTCGGGAACTCGTCCAATCGGAGCGCGTTTCTGGCAAGAAAGTAGAGTATTCCGCGACAAAAAGCTGTCTCAACGCTCAGCAGTTCCGGACGGCAGTTCCACTCCTGATCAATCGGGACAATCTTCCCCTCGCGGGTATACAAAAGATTATCTGGATTGAGATCGACCTCACACCGCTCACCAGGTTTCAACCGTGTCTGCAAAAAACTGAAGTAAGCGAAAACCAGATTATCGAATTCGGTATTGGAATGTTTTTGGAGCGCAGACAACCAAAG
>DLPX01000076.1:0-10207 GCA_002477475.1 Proteobacteria bacterium UBA7447 | reverse complement strand
TGAAAGTCTGCGTTTGCACTTTCAGGGCAAAGTTCCTGCTCAGTCCCGCTGAAAATGGGTCGACGCTCCACGATCGGTTGCCCGCGTCTTTTTAGAGTCTCAGTCCAGAATTCCCGATAGCGTCCGCCGACGGTTTGATGGATAAAGTCTGCGGCTACAGGGTCGCGCTCTGCTAAGTCTCGTCTCCACAGTATTTGGGCTCTGGAAACTTCCTCAAGCGGAAACCTGTGATGCTCTTCATAGAGCGACCAAACCTCTCTTATGGGAACCGAACCGGGAAAACGCGGGGCGCCGAGTTCATCGAGATAACTGGCAAGATGTTTCCATGCTCCGGGGCTCTCGTGTAGAAAGTTCTCGCGGATCAATAATTTGGGGGAGTCAAGATTCGGTAGCACCAGAACCGACTCTTGGCCTAAAGAGTCGTCGTCAGTACTTTTGACCAAAAAAGTCGGTGAGACGGGAGGCGACAATGAGGCGGACGGGGACGTCACAACTATGCCCCCGTTGTCTAGGGTATTTCCCAGAATTTTCGATAAAGTATCGAAGAGCTCTTCAGAGTCAGCGGCGGCGTTACCGATAAAAACCGCATCAGGTGCTTCATTCTCAGCGGCGGACTCAGCGAGAGGAACTATCGATTCCTCACCACAGAGCAAACGTACGGCTTCTTGATACCCAATCCTGGAATCGTGAAATCTGACCCGATGTCCCGAGTCTTGAAGATAGCGCCCCAGCGCAATCCCGTCCCAGTTCCAGAGCAGGATCGACGCACCCTCTGGCAAAGCGAGTAAGCTAGCTATTCCCGCTGATTCCGGACGAAGAGCCCGTAAGAGATCTTCTGCCCCATCAAAAAGACCTGAATCGTCGTGGCCCCATGGCAAATTTGGAAATAGACTGATTGTCCGACGCAACTCCGCAGAGAAGTTTCCAGAACTCAATGAAGCAGGAAACCCGATGGAGCTAGGCGAGTCATTCATGACTTGGAAATCCAATCGAAAGGCCCAGATCGGCTACCCCAAAGTCTCCGGATGATCCACGGACCGGCATATGAATAAGATCGTATCGCCTGTCCACAGCAATGTTGTCGCGGCTCTGATCGTCCTGCGCGATTCCAATTGAGAGAAAGTACTCTCCCGGGATAAGTGCACAAACAAAACCGAACTGTACGGTGAGATTTTCTCCGGCGCCTAGCCCTGGCAACTGGACATTTCTGTCCCTGGTGTTGGCCCCAAAGACCGTTCGACCATCAACGGTCTTAACCGTAAATCCAATAATAAGATGGTCGATGCTTTCAGTTAGGTTGATAGAAACGTTAAGGCTTATTTTCTGTCCCCGCTCAAATCCACCACGTATCGGGCCATCTTCACTTCTGAGTACATAGTCGAAAATAACAGCTCGGCGATCGCCCCAACGATACTCGTTAGGGTTATAAAGGGGTCTGGATGAGCATAGGTCGCGCGGTAGATCTTGCTCGGGTCGGCTTTGTTTGCTCTTCGGGTATGCCTCGGGCTCTCTGGGGCTCGCGGCATCACTTTCATTAGCGCCCTCAGATCCAAAAAGATCTTCCAGATAGTCCTGGATCACTGTCTTGGGTTCCCCTTTGGACCGAACCTCGCCGGATTTCAGATAAATTGCGCGCGAGCAGTGGGCCTGAACGAGATCCACCGAATGGGTGACAAAGAGAATCGTTCTTCCCGCTTTTTGCATTTCCTGGAAAAGACGAAAGCACTTGCGTTGAAATCGGATATCCCCAACCGCGAGGGCTTCATCAACAATGAGGACGTCCGGGTCTGTATTTACGGCCGTTGCGAAAGCGAGCCGGACATACATACCGCTCGAGTAGGTGCTGACTGGATGCTCAACAAATTCACCGATCCCGGCGAATTCAACGATATGTTCAAAGCGTTCCTCAATCTCTTCTTTTGAGATGCCTAAAAGCGCTGCGTTGAGGTAAACATTTTCCCGCCCTGAAAAAGCGGGATTAAAACCTGCGCCAAGTTCCAACAGCGCTGCTAATCTTCCGCTCACAGTTACGGTGCCCCGGGTCGGGGTCAGCGTTCCGCACACCATTTCGAGAAGCGTAGACTTTCCCGAGCCGTTCGGCCCGATAATCCCAACCGTTTCCCCGGGCGCAACATCAAAGCTGACGTCATTGAGAGCCGTAAAAACTGAATGATAGTTGCGTCCATGCACTGAATACATCTCGCGGATCCGGTCGATCGGTCTTCCATAGATTCGGTAGTCTTTTCCCAGCCCCCTGACGGTGATTGCTGAATCAGAGGACATCTGCAAATCCCTTTCGTGTTTTTTGAAACCACGCGAGTGAAACCCAGGCTATTGCAACCGACGCTATTCCATAAAGGCTCAAACCACTCCAGTTCGGAGTTTCGCCCCAAAGCACAACTGCCCTGAACTGTTCGATAATGTAGGTCAGCGGATTAAGATAGAGCAAGCTTTGGAACTCTGCGGGTAAGGCGGTCTTGGGATAGAGAATAGGCGCCATAAAGAAAAGCACCGTACTTAGCAGACCCATCATCTGGGCAATGTCTTTGAGATACACCGCTGTTGCCGAGATTAACCAACCAACCGCAATGCAGACAAAAGCCAGGACAAACAGGGGTATAGGGAAAAGTACGGCAGTCCAAGGAACACTCCCCTGAACAAGGAATAAGTAGATCAAGAGAATGCCCGTGCTAATTACCCCTTGGAAAAATGCGCTTATCACGGTAACCCAGGGTAGCGCTTCTAGAGGAAAGACCACTTTCTTAACGTATTGCGGGTTTGAGACGATCAGAGTGGAGGCCTGCGTCAAGCACTCGGCGAGAATTCCGTGAACCAGCATGCCTGAAAACAGAATCGCCGCGAACTCCGCATTCCCTCCACTCTGGGAAACCCAACGGACCTGCAGGATTGTTCCAAAAACAAAGGTATAGACAGCGAGCAGTAGCAGTGGCGTTACTAAGGACCACAGCAACCCCAACACGGTTCCGCGGTACCTTCCCAGAATCGCCCGTTTTGCAAGTTGACTAATGACGAAGCGGTGTTCGACGATGCTGCCGGGGATATAGAGCGGATCGGCGCGGTAACGCGTGTTAGTGGAACCCAAAAGCTCTTTTTGCACTGTGCTGTTGACGCCTTATGAATTGCCCGACTGGTACTCCGTCACCAACTGACGAAGATAAGTGCCGTATGTGCTCTTCCCCAGCTTCGACGCGAGGGCCGAAAGATCTTCGATCCCAATATAGTTCATTCGGAAAGCGATCTCTTCCGGACAACAGATCTTCATCCCCTGACGCGTCTCGAGTGTTTCGATAAATACTGACGCCTGGAGCAAAGACTCATGTGTACCGGTGTCCAGCCATGCGGTTCCCCGGCCGAGCAGTTCAACATTCAGGCTCCCATTTTCAAGATAAACCCGGTTAAGGTCCGTGATCTCCAGCTCACCTCGATTGGAGGGTGTCAGTGAACGCGCGTAGTCAGGAGCGTTGTGGTCATAAAAATACAGCCCGGTTACCGCATAACGTGAACGAGGACTTTGTGGCTTTTCTTCAAGCGTGTGCGCTCTCCCTTCCTTATCAAAACTCACGACGCCATAACGCTCGGGATCCTTCACGGGGTAGGCAAAAACGGTGGCTCCGTTTTTCAACTCGGAGGCTCGCCTGACAGCATCCGCCAGTTGATCTCCGTGAAAAATGTTGTCTCCAAGAATTAGTGCACATGGCCCGTTTCCGACAAACTCCGACCCAATGATCAGGGCTTGCGCCAGACCGTCTGGAGAAGGCTGGACCGCATAGGCGAGATTCAATCCCCATTGTTCTCCGGTCCCCAGCAACTCTTGGAACCGCGGCGTGTCCTCCGGCGTAGAGATCAGCATGATGTCCCGGATACCCGCAAGCATTAACACGCTGAGCGGATAGTAAATCATGGGTTTATCGTACACCGGCAAAAGCTGCTTGGACACGACCTGCGTGACCGGTGACAACCGGGTTCCCGCCCCGCCCGCGAGAATTAAGCCTCTCATCTGGAACCTCCAAGACCGAGGCGTTTCTCTGCAGTCTGTTTACCTCCGACCTCCTCGACCCATTCCTGGTTATTCAAATACCACTCAATCGTGCGTCGAATTCCAGACTCAAATCGCTCCTTTGGGTACCAACCGAGTTCATCTTTAATTCGCGAGGCATCGATCGCGTATCGGAAATCGTGCCCTGGCCGGTCCTTGACGAAACTAATGAGTTCCAAATAACTCCCTTCCGAGCGGGGGATAGCTGTATCTAGCTCGCGACAAATCGTCTCAACGACTTGAAGATTTGTCTTTTCCGCGTCACCGCCGATGTTATACGTGCGCCCCGATTCACCCTGACTCATCACCAAAACAAGCGCTTTTGCGTGATCATCAACATAGAGCCAGTCGCGAATGTTATCGCCGTTGCCGTAGACCGGAATGGGATTACCGGCCATCGCCTGATGAATCACGACGGGAATCAACTTCTCAGGATATTGGTAGGGCCCATAATTATTGGAGCAGTTAGAGATCACGACATCTATACCGAACGTCTCACCCCACGCCCGGACAAGATGGTCAGAAGCGGCTTTACTCGCCGAATATGGTGAGTTCGGTTGATACGGTGAATCCTCATGAAAGCGACCTGAGGCCCCCAGAGAGCCAAATACTTCATCTGTAGAGATATGATGAAACCGAACTTTTTTGGTCAGCGCATCGGACTGCAAGGCACGCTCCTGATCTTCAGCCCGAACCGCCTCCAAGAGGTTATAGGTGCCATGGATATTCGTGCTGATGAACTCTTCTGGACCATCAATGGAACGATCTACATGAGATTCTGCAGCCAAATGCATAACGGCATCAGGCTGGTATTTATGGACCAACTCGCGAATCTCCCGGGCGTGACGGATATCGACTCTCTCGTGTTGATAGCCTGAATATCCGGATTCCTGGGCAACCGTCGACTCGTTACCGGCATACGTCAAAATATCGACGTTAATAATGGTGGAGTATCCATCAGCAATCAAACGGCGAATAACAGCCGACCCGATAAATCCAGCCCCGCCAGTTACCATAACGCAGCAGTCTTCCGGCGCAGGCAATGGTTGATGAATCTTGGGCTCCGATGAGGACGACATCACCGATGTGCTCCTTCCTTTAGTTTGGAATAAAGTTCCGTGGCATACCGACCCACTCCCTCCGCAACATCAAGAAAGTTGTTTGAAAAGCCCGCCGCGTTCAGGCGGCCGATATCGGCTTCGGTATAACTCTGATATTTACCCACCAACGCATCCGGCATCGGAAAATAGTCCAAGAGTCCTTGGTGGAGAGCCTCCTCAAGCAATAATCCGGTCTCACCGTCGACTTCTCTACATGAATTAATTACAGCCAACGCGACATCGTTGAAAGTTCCGGCATCCCCCGTCCCCACATTGAAGATCCCGCTCTTTTTTGGATTGTCGAGGAAAAACAGATTCGCCTTAACGACATCATCCACATGGATAAAGTCCCTCCGCTGCTCTCCCGCCTGATAACCGCCCGAGCCTTCAAATAACCGCACCGAACCCGAATCAAAATACTGATGGGTCAAATGCCAAGCGACCGAGGCCATCCGCCCTTTATGACCCTCCCGTGGACCATAGACATTAAAGTATCTTAAACCCACGAGTTGCGATGCGGGACGGCTACCCTCTGCAAAAGCAAACCGATCGAACAATGTCTTGGAGTACGCGTATGCATTGAGCGGGTGTTCATTGTCGACGGCTTCGAAGAATGGCCCGTCGGCGCCATAAACAGACGCCGACGACGCATAAATTAACGGAACCTGGCTACCGGCACATGCGCGCAGGAGGCTCTTCGAATATTCAAAGTTGACCTCCATGACATATCGACCGTCACTGACCATCGTATCCGAGCAGGCTCCCTGATGAAACACCGCCTCAACCCCTGCCGAAAGGCCTGAACTGTTGACAATCTTTTGAAAATCCTCCTTATCGATATAGTCTGCAATCGCAAGGTCGCTGATATTCTCAATTTTTGCGGTATCCGAAAGATCATCCACAAGAATAACATCGCGGCGACCCCGCAGGTTAAGTGCTGCGATCAGGTTTGAACCAATAAAACCCGCACCGCCAGTAACGACGATCATTCCAAGTCCTCCCCTTGCGGGTCGAGGGTTAAGTCCGACGGACGGACGACACTTGTTCCGAACCGACCAACCACTGCGCTAGCGCCCCGCGTAGCCCACTTGATGGAATCAGTCCAATCAAGTCCTGCGGCAATGCACACTGAAATGATTGCCACCACAGTGTCGCCTGCCCCACTGACATCAAAGACCTCCCGCGCGGTGGCATCCTGATGGATGACCTCGCCTGATGAAAGAAACAGTGTCATCCCCTCATCCCCCCGGGTGACCAATAGCCCTTTCAGATCCCCCTGCTGAACTAAGCACTGCGCTGTGTCAAAGAATGCCGGGTCATTCGTCGCAACGCCGGTCGCCAGGGCAAACTCGTCCCGGTTTGGGGTAACCAGTGTCGCTCCCCGATAGCGCCCGTAGTCAGCGCCTTTCGGATCAACAATCACAGCAATTCCCTGATTCCTGGCAACCTCAATCATTTGTTCGATGTACGCGAGACCCCCTTTTCCGTAGTCGGAGATGACAACGGCGTCGACGGTCTGACTGATCTCCCGAAAGTCGGCGACGCTTCGCTCGAGCAGCTGCGCAGAAGGACGCGACTCAAAATCAGCGCGGAGGAGTTGCTGGTTTCGAGAAACGATCCTGAGCTTCTCCGTCGTGCGCCCATGCGGGTCAATGTGAAAATGCCGATCCACTCCCGCCTGCGCCAATAACTCGCTCAGACGGCGACCGGTATCGTCATCTCCAATGAATGCGAGCAACTCGCACCCCGCGCCTAGAGCGGCGATGTTGGCTGCTACGTTTCCTGCGCCTCCGGGGCACTCTCTCACGTCTCCGATATTGACAATAGGCACCGGCGCCTCAGGGGAAATGCGGGTGACGTCACCGATCCAATAACGGTCGAGCATAGTATCCCCAACCACCAAGACGCGGTTGGGGCGAAGCCGGCCCAAAAACTCATGGTCCATCGATCTATTCACTCTTAATCTGACAGAATCGGTTGCCGGCCAATGCTGTAGTAATCGAGGCCATATTGATTGAGTATTTTTGGATCAAAAACATTTCGGCCATCAAAGATAACGCCATCGCTCAGCATCTCCCGAACACGGGCCAAATCTGGACTGCGAAAAGCTTTCCACTCTGTGAGGAGGATGAGGCCGTCGGCGCCTTCAAGCGCGCTATAAGGGTCTGCGCTAAAGCTCACTCCGTCGAGGTCGTAGAATGTCTTTTTCGCCTCCTCAACTGCCACGGGATCAAATGCAGTAATGCTTGCCCCCAAATTGGTTAACGCCCTAATGATGGCGCTGCTGGGTGCTTCACGCATGTCATCTGTATTGGGTTTGAAGGCGAGACCCCAGACTGCAAAGTGGCGGCCACCCAAACTGTCCCCGAATCGCGAGACGATCTTCTCGACAAGACTCGTTTTCTGTTTCTGATTGACAGCCTCAACTGCGTTCAGAATCTTGGGTTCCCACCCGTTTTCATCCGATGTTCTCGCAAGAGCCTGTACATCTTTAGGAAAACAAGATCCACCGTAACCGCAACCTGGGTAGATAAAGTGATATCCGATCCGGGGGTCCGAGCCAATACCAAGGCGGACAGTCTCGATATCCGCGCCGACGCGCTCGGCGATATTCGCCAACTCATTCATGAACGAAATCTTGGTGGCCAGCATGGCGTTCGCTGCGTATTTGGTAAGTTCTGCCGACGGAAGGTCCATAAACATCAAGCGATCATGACTTCTATTGAAGGGCGCATAGAGCTCCCGCATCAAACGCCTAGGGCGTTCGCTATCGGTGCCCACAACTATTCGGTCCGGTTTGAGAAAATCCTCGATCGCCGCGCCTTCCTTCAAAAATTCAGGGTTAGATACGACAGAAAAATCCACATCGAGAGCACGCTGATCGAGATGGCTTTGAATCTCGGCACGAACCTTCTCTGCCGTTCCTACCGGGACTGTGGACTTATTGACGATCACCCGATAGTCGGTGAGGGCGTTTCCTATTCCTTGTGCTACGGCCAAGACGTGCTTCAGGTCAGCCGCTCCATCTTCATCGGGCGGTGTGCCTACGGCGATAAAGATTATCTGCCCATATTGCACCGCCTCCGACAGATCCGTTGAAAAAGCGAGCCGGCCCGCTTTCGAATTAGCACTGATCAACTCTTCAAGGCCAGGCTCATAGATGGGAATCCGGCCCTGTTTTAGATCATCGATCTTGGCGTGATCTGCGTCCATACACAGCACGTCGTTCCCGACGTCGGCGAGGCAGGCGCCGGAAACCAGGCCGACGTAACCACTACCAACTATCGTTACTTTCACTCGGGCAACTCCAAAGATTCAGGGGATCTTTTTCCCAATTTCCCCTATTCGCCAAAAAGAAAGGGCGCCCTTTCGAGCACCCTTCTCTAACGCCAGTTATGAATTCTATCAGTTCTGGTAGGCTTTTCCATCCATGAACAGAGTTTCCTCGTTGTTTTCCAACACCTTGGGGCCGATCCCCGGGACCTCCAGCAATTCTTCGATCGATTGAAAGGCTCCATTTTCGATGCGATAAGCAACAATTGCTCCAGCGAGGACGGGTCCCACCCCAACGATGTTCTCCGCCAGAAGCGGCGCGTCGGCTTGATTGATGTCGACGGGCTCGCCGTTGGCCGCATTGCCAAAGGACATCAGCGCGGCGATAAGGATCCCAGACATTGGGCGAAGTTTTCTCAGATACATGATCTACTCTCCTTGTAGTTGGTTGTTTCCAAAAATTCATCGCGTTCATCGCGATAGGAGACATAGTCTGTTTTTCGGTAGCTAGCTTCAAGGTAAATAGTTCACACTTCGCTAAGAGAGTTTGATGGTATTTAACCTCGGGGTCGTGGTGTCCCAGTGTCGACACCCCGGACATTGCCAGTGCATTGACTTCGCTTGAAATCCACAAAAGCGACACTCGTAACCAGAATGATCCGAGAGCAATCTACCTGCCACTTTGCGCATCAGTTGGTAATCGGCGCCCGCTTCGCCGGTCGCATCGCTCCGCGCGCGTATCTCTAATAAGCGATGCAACCCGGATAAACTGCCTTGTTCCTCCGACCATGAGCGCAAAAGGGCCTCGGCTTCTTCGGATCGCTTCATTTGCAAAAGCAAATCCGCTAACAATAACTGCAACCGCTCATCTGAACTGACTACAATCGCTCGCCGCAGAAAATTAAGGTAGACCACGTCATCATCCACGCTTTCCGCGCTAGTCTGAACCAACTTCGAGACTTCGTGCAGCAGCTCTGGGCGTTCTACGCAAAGCCTGGACCACGTGGCGATCGCCTGCCGATGTTTGCCTGACAGCGCTTCTAGCCTGCCACGCAGGATTATTGCCCGAGCACAATTTCGATTCAGTTTCAGCGCTTTAGTGGCTCTGTCTTTCGCTGCCGCATGGTCCCCCGCAACAAGCGCACGCTCTGCCATCTCACATTGGAATTGGGCGATCTGCGGCGCCAAAGCCTCTGAAGCAATCTTGTCTAAAGCTTTTGCAGCAGCGATTGCGCGCTCCCACTCGCGCTCGCTCTCATAGATCTGTACCAACAGCCGCAGAGAGGCTTCACGGAAATTCTCAGTGACACCTAGCTCTAGAAGAAGATTCTCGGCTCGATCGAGCAAGCCAGCCTTGAAGTAGTCATTCGCAAGTTCAAAAAGCACGAGGCTTTTTTGTTCTGGACTAGTGCCCGCACGGGAGATCAGGCTCTGGTGAATTTGTGTTGCCTTTTCGATCTCCCCTCGACGCCGAAAAAGGGTCCCCAATGCCAATTGGATCTCCAACGACTGGTCATGATCTTCTAGTGCTTTAGTTAGAACATCGAGCGCTTCATCGTGTTGATCGTTGGCTAGAAAATTTATGCTCCGGACATAAGGTCCGGAGAGCGCCTTTGACGCGGAAGGAGGGGCTCCTTGATATCGAGTCCGCCGGGCGGCTACCCACCCCGACAATCCGGCGAGGGGCAGAAGTAGTAGAAGCCATATCGGATCCATCACTTCACCGTTTGACGGGAACCCTTTTCGGGGCTCGAGGCGTAGCGGCACTTTCGTCTTA
>DLPX01000009.1 GCA_002477475.1 Proteobacteria bacterium UBA7447 | reverse complement strand
GCTTGGACAGGTATGGCAACTCATTCAGGTGAGCAGACTCTAGACAGTCTCTTCCTGGCTAGTCTTAGGCCTTAGGACCAGAGTAAAGTGGTTTACTAACTTGTCTTCTAGTCTGCAGGGGAGGTTTAGGCCTCCCGAAAAACCTCAGGCGCTAGACGACCCCATAGGCCAGCATGGCGTCAGCCACTTTCTTGAAGCCCGCGATGTTCGCTCCTTTGACATAGTCAACTGCGCTCTCGCCTGATGAAGCGCCATACTCCACACAGCTGGAGTGGATGCGTTTCATAATACCCCCCAGTAGAGACTCCAGTTCGTCTTCACTCCAGGAAAGCCTCGCTGAATTCTGACTCATTTCGAGACCCGACACTGCGACACCCCCTGCGTTGGCAGCTTTGCCCGGTGCGAAAAGAATGCCCGCTTCTTTAAACGCCTCTACGCCATGCAGGTCTGTTGGCATATTTGCGCCTTCACTCACCGCAAGGCAGCCATTTTTGACAAGCGTCTTGGCATCATCTCCATTGATTTCGTTCTGCGTGGCGCAAGGTGCGGCCAGATCACAAGGGATACCCCAAGGGCGTTCTCCCGCTTGATAACTGGCCCCTTTGAATTCATCGACAAACTCTGCGATGCGTCCGCGTCGATTGGTTTTCAGATCCTTCACCCAATCGATTTTCTCAAGCGTGAGACCTTCTGGATCATGAATGAATCCATCGGAGTCAGAGAACGTCACCGGCTTGCCGCCTAGCTGGACCAGCTTTTCTGCGGCGTGGGTCGCCACGTTACCGGACCCGGAGATAACACAGGTTTTCCCCTCTACCGAATCCCCTATGTGCTCCAGCATGTTCTGCATGAAGAGGATCGCGCCATAGCCGGTCGCTTCGGTCCGAATCAGGCTGCCGCCGTATTCGAGCCCTTTGCCGGTCAGCACGCCAGTGAACCGATTGGTGATGCGCTTGTATTGCCCGAACATATAACCGATTTCCCGCGCACCCACTCCAATATCGCCCGCGGGGACATCAATATCGTCTCCAACATGACGAAAAAGTTCTGTCATGAAAGACTGGCAAAACCGCATGACCTCGTGCTCAGATTTTCCGCGAGGATTGAAGTTCGACCCACCTTTTCCTCCGCCCATCGGAAGACCAGTCAGGCTGTTCTTGAATGTCTGCTCGAATGCCAGAAACTTAAGCACTCCTTCGGTGACAGTAGGATGGAACCTGATCCCTCCCTTATAGGGTCCGATTGAGTTGTTGTTCTGGACACGCCAACCACGCTGTACCCGGATATTGTTTTCATCGTCTTCCCAGCAGACACGAAAACTGACAACTCGATCAGGTTCTGCGATACGACGCAGGATCTGGTACTCGTGGTATTCCGTCTTATCCTGAATGAAGGGGAAAATGTCCTGAGCTACTTCTTGCACAGCCTGCACAAACTCCGGCTGACCGGGATTGCGTGTCTTTACTCCCTCTAGAAACTTCTCGATATCGGGGTGGTCGGCCCTCGCCATAATATCCTCCTGAACTTTCGGCTTGTAGTTATTTTTTTAACCCTCTATGGGTTAAGCATAGAGCGAAAGCCGATTTTCTTGTGGAAATGCCGCAGGCTATCACAAACCCTTCGATCAGAATCGGGCTGAATATTACGAGATTAAGGGGATTTTTGACCCTTTAATCCCAACCGAGAGAATCCAGCCAGGTACTGATTTCCTCGGTGAGTTGGTCGCTTCTGTCCGTAAAGTAGTGATCTGCCCCGGCAGAGACAATCTGCTGGGAGAGGGGATTCCCTCCTTTATTCATCAGATCCAGTCGTTCAGCTGCCATGCGATGAACTGCCGGAAAATCTTCCTCTCCATAAAGGTCGAGAACCGGCATGGCTACGGAAGCGAAAGGAAAAAGATGGCGCATCGGTTGTTTGTAGTCTGTGGCGCCCATGCCGATCCCGACGAAGGCATCGATGCCGGAGTCACCATTTTGCTCCATCCAGAGCATCGCCATATGTGCCCCGCAACTGTGAGCCAGCAAAACAACCGGTGAGATGTCCTGGTCGCTAAGGTGCGCGATGGCAGCGTCGATTCGGGGCAAGGCCTCCGGCAACACCGGCAGGTAGTCGAAATACTTGGCCGATTTCTCAAGTACCGGCATCTGCAAGGAAAGCGTATGCCACCCCGCTTCCGAAAGCCCTACGCGCAGGGGTCCGATATTCTCGGGCCAATCGGCGTGAAATCCCCGGCCATGCAGCAGGATGATGCCCCCCCGGGTAGAGTCGGCCTGTGATTCCATCTCGACGGCTGCAAAAGTCCCGCCGTCGGGCAAAAGGGAGATCACGTCCCCGTCAAAGAGGTTGGCTTCCATCTCCTCAGTAAGGCGATCTTCCCGCTCTTGGTTGGCGCTTTCGGCCGGTGAGATCGGCACAAGACAGAGTGTCATCAGCAAAAAGGCCCAAAATGACATGAAGGTCTGAGGTGGGGCCTGCGTTTGCAGTGTTTTCATGTTCCGGTCACTCCAAAAGGTCATTATCATTAAAGACGAGGCCCAATCCCCAAAACTGGAAATCAGGCCGTGGGCTCACGCTGTGAGTCACCCATCAATGATAATGCCTGCTAGAACAGTCTGAGACCGTTGTGGATACTATTTTCGTATGACCAAATCAGAGGAACTTTCCCAGATTGCCCTAAAAGCCGGCGAAATCCTGCGTGGGCGGGGCTGGCGCCTCGCGACTGTTGAATCTTGCACCGGCGGTTGGATTTGCCAGGTCGTGACGTCTCTCGCGGGAAGTTCGGATTGGTTTGAGTGCGGCCTGGTAACTTATAGCAACACATCCAAAGCAACCCTTGTGGGCGTTCCGGGTTCGGTTATCTCCAGTTACGGGGCTGTGAGTGGGGAGGTGGCAGAGGCGATGGTTTCTGGAGCGCTGGAGAGAACAGACGCCAGTGTTGCGGTGTCTGTGACCGGCATCGCCGGACCAGGCGGGGGCAGCGAGGAAAAACCGGTTGGCACGGTCTATATGGCCTGGCAGTTCCCCGGTGGCGTGGCCGCCAGTGAGCGCTTTCATTTCCATGGCGATCGTGAGGAGGTTCGCCGCCAGAGCGTCACTACAGCCCTTTTAGAACTTGCCCGACGGGCCGAGGCAATCCCCGGCTGATTTTGTGAAGCAGGTCTCTGGGTTCAACATTTGGATTATGAAATAATGACCCCTGATTCTCGGAAGTACTCGGCGCCAGACGCGCATAATCGCCACGACACAAGCAACAGAACATAAACAGTAATCTCGAATTTAAGTACGCAATCGGAGCAACACATGGATGACAACAGGCAGAAGGCCTTAGACGCAGCGCTTGGGCAGATCGAACGACAGTTTGGTAAAGGCTCGGTGATGCGCCTGGGGGATGCTCAAGCCGGCCAAAGCATTGACAGTGTCTCGACGGGTTCACTGGGATTGGACATCGCCTTGGGAATCGGCGGATTGCCCCGCGGCCGTGTTGTTGAAATCTATGGCCCGGAATCCTCTGGCAAGACAACGCTGACGCTTTCCGTGATTGCCGAAGCGCAAAAAGTTGGAGGGACTTGTGCCTTTATCGATGCCGAGCACGCGCTTGATCCCGCTTATGCCGAGCGCCTTGGCGTGCGGGTCGATGATCTTTTGGTCTCTCAACCGGACACCGGAGAGCAGGCGCTTGAAATCGCGGATATGCTGGTGCGCTCAGCGGCGGTTGACGTCATCGTTGTCGACTCGGTCGCCGCATTGACGCCAAAAGCTGAAATTGAAGGCGAAATGGGCGATATCCATGTTGGTCTGCAGGCCCGACTCATGTCGCAGGCGCTTCGCAAACTGACTGCCAACATCAAGCGCTCGAACACGATGGTGATCTTCATTAACCAGATCCGAATGAAGATCGGTGTGATGTTTGGTAATCCTGAGACTACAACGGGCGGTAATGCCCTCAAGTTCTACTCTTCGGTTCGTCTCGATATCCGGCGAATCGGTGCCGTAAAGAAGGGCGATGAGATTCTCGGGAACCAGACCCGCGTCAAGGTCGTCAAGAACAAGGTGGCGCCACCATTTCAAAAGTGTGAATTCGACATCCTCTACAACGAAGGTATCTCAAAGGAAGGAGAGTTGATCGATATGGGGGTCGAGCACAAGATCGTCGAGAAGTCAGGAGCCTGGTACTCCTATAACGGCGAGCGGATCGGTCAGGGCAGGGATAACGTCCGTGAGTTCCTAAGAGAGCACGCGGATACGGCAGGTGAGATCGAAAATGTGGTGCGACAGAAAATGGGCCTCAACAATCTCGGACAACCGGAGTCTGCTGGGGAAGTTTCTGAGCCTGAGCCTGAGTCCGAAGCCGAAGCCTAGACCCTGGATTAGGGCGGGGTCAGGACAAGGTTGGGGCAGGTTACGCAAAAGAAGTCCAGATCGCAGACTGCCTTATGAACGAGCCCGATGCGGATCTTTATAACGAGATTCGTGACAAGGCGCTGAAATTGCTCACGCGGCGCGAGCACAGCCGCAGAGAGTTGCAGCAGAAGCTCCTCCAGCGTGGTTTTGAGAATCCTCTCGTGGATCGGGTGCTGGATGAGCTTTGCGCGCGCAACCAGCTTTCTGATGTACGTTACGCCGAAGCGCTTGTCTCCCATCGGTTAAAGACCGGCTACGGTCCGGACTACATTCGCCAGGAGCTGCGCCAGCGCAGCGTCGATCCGCTAATCATTGATGAGGCGCTTGCCGGAGCAGAGTGGTCCTGGCCTGAAGTCGCTGCTGCCAGGCATGCGGCCCATTTCCCCAATCCCGTTATCCAGGACTACAAGGACTGGGCTCGACGCGCTTCTTATCTACAGAGAAGAGGATTTGATATAGAAACCATTCGTCAGGTGCTCGGCGAATGGCAAAGTCCCGGTTAAAATCACGGTTTTCCTCGGCATTTGCCTTGGCGGACGGCGGTGTTTACCGCCGCATAAACTGGATAGATATGAAAACTCGGGAGATCCGAAAGCAGTTCCTTGATTACTTCGCTGCAAACGGGCACGAAATCGTGTCCAGCAGTCCGTTAGTGCCCCATAACGATCCCACGCTGCTCTTTACCAACGCCGGTATGGTGCAGTTCAAGGATGTTTTTCTCGGGCAGGACAAAAGAGCCTATAACCGTGCGGTGACCGCGCAACGCTGTGTTCGTGCCGGCGGCAAGCATAACGATCTCGACAACGTGGGCTACACGGCCCGGCATCATACCTTTTTTGAGATGTTGGGCAATTTCAGCTTTGGCGACTATTTCAAGCGTGAGGCTATTGAGCACGCCTGGACATTGCTGACCGAAGGATATGGTCTGCCAGCTGAAAAACTCTGGGTCACGGTATTTGATGAGGACGACGAGGCTGCAGATATCTGGCTAGGCGACATGGGGGTTCCTGCCGAGCGTTTCGCACGCATTGGTGCGAGCGATAATTTCTGGGCCATGGGCGACACCGGTCCGTGTGGTCCCTGCAGCGAGATTTTCTACGATCACGGCCCTGAGGTGGCAGGAGGCCCGCCAGGGACTCCGGAAGCCGATGGTGACCGCTATGTAGAAATCTGGAATCTGGTGTTCATGCAGTTCAATCGTGATGCCGACGGCAACGATACCCCGCTGCCCAAACCTTCAGTGGATACCGGGATGGGGCTTGAGCGCCTCGCCGCCGTGCTGCAGGGCGTGCACAGCAATTACGAGACAGATCTTTTTGTTGCCCTGATCAAGGCCGCGGGCGAAGCAACCGGTTGCGACGATCTCAACAGCACGTCCCTGAGGGTCATAGCGGATCACATTAGATCAAGCGCGTTCTTAATTACGGACGGCGTCGTCCCCTCTAACGAAGGTCGGGGGTATGTGCTTCGCCGCATCATCCGCCGTGCGATTCGCCACGGTTATCAGGCCGGCGCATCGGGGCCTTTCATGCATAAACTGGTTGCCCCTCTGGTTGAGGAGATGGGCGAAGCCTGTCCTGAACTTGTTGAGGCCCAGCAGCGCGTTGAGGAGGCATTGGCCATTGAAGGCGAACGCTTCGCCCAGACCCTGGGGCAGGGCATGCGCATTCTTGAGCAGGAACTCACTGAATTGTCGGGGACGGTGATTCCAGGCGATCTGACTTTTCGGCTTTACGACACGTTTGGCTTTCCCGCGGATCTCACGGCGGACTATGCCCGGGAGCGGGGACTGACCGTGGATATGGAAGGATTCGAGGAAGCCATGACAGGTCAGCGCGACCGTGCCCGTGCAGCCAGTCAGTTCCGGATGGAAGGGGTTGCCAAAGTCAGCATTGAAGAGCGAACAGACTTCTCTGGCTATGAACATCTTGATGGCAATGCAACGGTGTTGTCGCTCGTTGCCGAAGACACCGAGACGGAGAGCATCAGCGAAGGCGCCGAGGCATTGGTGATTCTCGACACCACACCCTTTTATGCAGAGAGTGGCGGACAGGTGGGAGACAAGGGTTTTCTGATCTGGCCCGGCGGCCGCTTTGAGGTCTCGGATGTGCATTTTCTGGCACACAAGGTCATTGCCCATGCGGGCAAGGTGGTTTCCGGTTCGCTGGCAAAAGACACTCAAGTGAATGCTGAAGTGAATGCACAAAGCCGAAGTGCTACCGCGGCCAATCACTCTGCGACGCATTTGCTGCACGCTGTGCTTCAGGAGGTACTGGGCGCTCATGTTCAGCAGAGAGGCTCGTTGGTAAACAACGAAAGATTGCGATTTGATTTCTCGCATGGCGATGCGATGTCCGGCGCTGAGATCAACGAAGTCGAGCGTCTCGTGAATCAGCAGGTCCGGGCGAATAATGATGTCGGCACACGTCTCATGAAACTGGAAGACGCGCGAGCGCAGGGTGCTGCCGCGCTCTTCGGAGAAAGGTACGAGGAAGATGTGCGGGTTGTATCGATGGGAGAGTTCTCCCTCGAGCTTTGCGGGGGCACGCATGTGCGGCGCACCGGTGATATCGGCAGTTTCCGGATTATTTCAGAGGGCGGTATTGCGGCGGGCGTGCGCCGCGTTGAGGCCTTGACCGGCGAAGCCGCCTACGTGCATGGGGTCAATGAAAGCGAGACGCTCAACCGGCTGGCCGCAGTCTTGAAAACCGGTCGCTCTGATCTTGAAGAACGTGCCACCAGCCTCTCGACACGGGTTCGAGAGCTCGAGCGCAAGGTCGAGCACTTGCAGGGCCAATTGGCTGCAGGCGGCATGGGCGATGATCCTGCAAGCGAGATTCAGGAAGTTAACGGGATACGCGTGCTCGTTAAGCGCTATGACGACGTAGATATCAAAGGGCTTCGGGTAATGATGGATCGACTGAAAGATCGACTGGGCTCGGCGGTGGTGGTCTTGGGAGGAGTGCAAAACGGTAAGGCGACCCTCCTGGTGGGCGTCAGCAAGGATCTCACCGATTGCTGTCATGCAGGCAAACTCGTCGCAGACCTGGCCGTTAAAGTGGGCGGCAAGGGCGGGGGCCGTCCGGACTCTGCTCAAGGCGGGGGCGCAAAAATTGATGGTCTCGACGGCGCGCTCGCTGATGTGCCGCACTGGCTAGGTTCCCTTTAGAGCGCTTTACGTTTTTCAGAACTTTACCTGTCTCCCCAAAAAGGGTTTAATGCGCGCCCCGGTTGTGAGTCTTGCAAAGAATATGTTTATAGCAGTCGAAAAATATGGCGGTACCTCCGTGGGCTCCGTTGAGAGAATCGACGCGGTAGCAGATC
>DLPX01000082.1 GCA_002477475.1 Proteobacteria bacterium UBA7447 | reverse complement strand
GAGTCGACATCAAAGGCACGTTCGCAGCTTTGCGTGATACTGCCACCAGCCTTTCGCAATACCGTGGAGCGTGGATGTTCCTGCTTGCCTACTGGCTGTACATTGACGGTGTCGATACCATCGTACGCATGTCGGTCGACTTTGGCCTGTCGATCGGGCTGTCCTCGGACAACCTGATCACGGCGCTGCTTCTGGTGCAGTTCATCGGCTTTCCGGCGGCCTTGGTATTCGGCCGGATGGGAGAGCGCTATGGCGCAAAACGCGGGATCTGGATCTGCATTTGGGCCTATGTCGGCGTCACGGTATTTGCCTTTTTCATGGAAACCGCGCTGCAGATGTATATCCTCGCTGCGGTCATCGGTCTCGTGCAGGGCGGGATCCAGGCACTCAGCCGATCGATGTTCAGTCATCTTATTCCGCAGGAGAAAAACGCCGAGTTCTTTGGCTTCTACAACGTGGTCGGTAAAGCGGCGGCCGTGTTTGGACCGGTCATGATGGGCACCATCGTTCATCTCACCGGCAATCCGCGCCTGGGTATTCTTTCAGTCGCGCTGCTCTTTTTTGCCGGAATGTTCTTCTTCAGGCTGGTAAACGATCCGACAGATCAGAAGTCGGCTTAAGCCCACTGACCGCGCTTCACGAGCAACTCCTTTAACACCGCGGGGCGATCGGTCATCAGGCCATCGATACCAAGATCCAGCAGTCGGTCCATTTCTTTGGGTTCGTTCACCGTCCAGACATGAACCTGCAGACTCCTTGACTTCATCGAGGTCACAAAGCGTCTATCTATCACCCTGATCCCATTCCAAACGACGGGGACCTGAGCGCAGGCCGCCTGCAAACGCCCGACGGGAACACCAATACTCGAAAGACGTGCCCGGGTTGTCTCAAGCGTCGCCATGGAAGTGCAAATCCCGGGTAACGCATTGCGTATTTGCTTAAGCCTCTTGTCGGAGAAAGAACCAATACAAACCCGCTCTTGGGCACTCGTGCGCCTGATCACCTCAATAAGTGGACCGACTGCGGCGTCCGATTTAGGATCAATATTGAAGCGGATCTGCGGGAAATTCCCAAGAAGTTCCTCCATCAACGGAATCGGCTCTCGCCCCAACACGCGGGCGGGCGCCACATCCGCATAGTCCAACCGGGCAATGCTGCCCCTCTGATCAGTGACGCGATCAAGCCGGTCATCGTGGAATGCAATCAATACACCGTCGCGGGTGCAGTGCACATCTGTCTCAAGATAACGAAAGCCCTGCCCTGCCGCACTCTCAAAGGCAGCTGCAGTGTTTTCCGGCGCAGCTTCACCATCACCTCGATGCGCAAAAGCCAAAACCCCATCATGCTCAAGAAAAGCGTGGCTTGGCATTTATCGGCACCGGCTCATGAAGGCTGAGTGGCTCACGTTGATCGGAATTCGAGTGGCTGCAGGGTCAGGTTAAGATTAGCATTATCCAGAGCCTCTTCTGCCACTTCATCCGGTTCGTATGTCTTCACCACTTGTCCTCATCCCCACCTACAACGAAAAAGGAAATCTGCCGCCTTTTATTGAGGCTGTACGAAGCAGCCTGCCGCAGGCCGACATACTCGTTATCGATGACAACTCGCCGGATGGCACGGGTGCGTTGGCTGAGGAAATCACTGCAAAGGATGTTCACGTTCACGTGCTTCACCGTACCCACAAAGAGGGACTCGGCCGCGCCTACCTGGCCGGATTCGCATGGGCGCTTGAACATAACTACAGCCATGTCTTTGAAATCGATGCCGACTTCAGCCATAACCCAAAGGATCTGCCGCGACTGCTCGCTGCAACAGGCGATGCCGACATCGCTCTCGGATGCCGCTGGATGCCCGGCGGGGGTGTCTCAGGATGGCCCTGGTCGCGTCTCGCCTTATCGCGTTTCGGCAACCTATACGCCCGACTCATTCTGGGCGTGTCTTACCGTGATCTGACAGGAGGGTTTAAATGTTTCCGCCGCGAAGCGCTCCAAACCCTGGGCCTGGAGAAGATCCGGTCGGTGGGATACGGCTTTCAGATAGAGACCACGTGGCGGGCTCTGAAGAGTGGACTTAGCGTGACTGAAGTTCCCATCCACTTTACCGACCGCACCGTCGGCGTATCCAAAATGTCGGGGCACACGTTCAGGGAAGCATTGATACTGGTCTGGCGCCTCAGATTCGGCCCACTATGATCTTCGCTCTCCTGAAACAAGAAGCAACAGATAACTGTACAGCCAGATCGCAAGCCCCGCGAAGCCAACGATGTCGCGCGCCAACTCCCCCTGAGGAATAAGCAGCGCTGCGGCTTTGATGCCGAGCAGGCTGGAGAGCGCCCCCAACACAACAATCTTCCACCAGGACTGCTTTGCCAACGCATCCTGCCAGCAAAACAGGAGCAATCCGAAGAAGGCGATGAAGTGTGGCTTTGAGGACTGCGGTCCGATCAGGACAAAAGCGGTATAGAAAAGCAAGCCCAGCACAAACACCGCATCTCTACGTACCCGGCTTGCGAGCAGCAGCAGCAACGCAAATCCCGAACACAAACCCAGCAGCACGATATTGGATGGCACGGCGTGTCCAAGCCGGGTCGCAGCAATCCGATACAGAGACTGGTTACCGGCGCTGTCCCGATCCTGCCACCAGCGGACCTCGTCAGGCGACACGGACAGCGTCATCTCGTAGTGCTCGCGCAAATAACTCCACATACCACCGGCGATGGCTTCCGCCTTGAACTGCCCCTGCGGTACCGTGTCCCGCTTGGGCAGCACAGAACCCGGGACCGTAAAACTTGAATCTCCCCAGTTGTCGCTGACTGCATATTTGGCGAGATCGGGTGCCGCGACCAGTACCACAGTAAGGCTCAGAAAGACCGCTGCTGCTGCCCAGCGCTTCTTGTAAATCGACAGTAACACCATAAAGAGGGGATTTGCCTTGAGGCCGGCCGCTATCGCCATCAGGGTCGACGCCAGCACAGGCATACGAGCAAAAGCCGCGAGTCCGAATATGATCAGCCCGAAAATCAGGATATCGGTCTGCTGATTGTTGAAGACAGCCAGGATCGATCGAAAAGAAAACAGCAGAGCAATGACCAGTGTCGCTGCTCGTACAGCGCTGCCATAGAGCACCTCACGCTGACAGACATAGACGGCGCCCACGAGAAAAATGACATTAACGGCGAAGAACAGGATTTTTCCACCGGTGTAGCCCAGGGGATATACCGGCAACAGCATGAAAGAAGCAAAGGTCGGATAAGTAAAGACATTCTGCTCGTAGATATGAATCTTGAGGCCATGCACATAACGGAACGTGGCTGCCCAATACACATCGAAGTCACCGTCGTGGACGAGATAGCGATAGAAAAGTATGGCAATCGCAAGGATTCCCAGTCCAACACCGATCCAGTGAAATTTAGACATTTTCAAGAACATGGTGTTAAATCTGGGTCCCATAAATAACAACTTTTGCAGGGTGATTGATTGTTCTGAGGCCAGATGACTACAGATTGTTGAGAATTAACTTCATTAAAGCTGTACCGATCTGAATCTCACTTTCGAGAGATCGCTCTGTCTTGATTCTCAACTTTTGAAGCCTTAAAAGAAAAAGAGGATAAATAACAGAAATACACTTCGACCTACATCTTTGAATGGGAGAGATAAGTTATGCCACCTCACTCTCGTGTTTCAAAAATATACAACGTTGTGATCTCACTTTTTATTATCCCTTAGCGTCGCAGATGGCCCG
>DLPX01000062.1 GCA_002477475.1 Proteobacteria bacterium UBA7447 | reverse complement strand
GGGGGGCGTTCTTGTGCTGGCCGCTGTAGCCGGCCGGTCCATTACGATGCTTCAAAAACCGGGCGCGGGAGGTTGAGCAGAATCAAATATGTTCAGATTCGTGTGCCGCCACCTGCTGGCTGAAGTAATCATCGCAGGTTCCTTCCCGCAATACGTCTGCCGTTGCGCAGTGCAGTCCACCACCAAAGGGATAGGCATCCCTGAAAGCCAACGGCAAGACCTCAAACCCCAGTCCGTCCAGCTGCTCCGCCTGCTGATGCTCGCTTTCCTCCACGATAACTGTCTTGTGATCGAGGATCAGCACATTCATCGACAACCAGACACTTGAATAACACAGCGGCGGCGGTGCATCGTTGGAGGGCTGTGCGGCATCAACAATCTCCCAGTCATTCGCCTTGAAGATCTCCCGCTGCTCATCGGGCAGTTTTCGATTGGGATTGTTCATGATGAGGCCGGGCCGCAACGGAACAAACGTCGCATCAATATGAATCGGGTAGGGGTCACCGGGAAAGTTCACCGAATGCACCCGATGATCCGGAAAATGCCGCTGCAGCCACTCCATGCCGCGGCGATTGGTCGTCAGACCGTGCTGACAAAACAAGTCCTTGCCGATGCGCAAAATGTCCGCAGCATCAAAAAGGGGCTCGTGTTCCGTGGTAACAAAATCCAGCGCGGCAGTACGCTTAAGCCGCTCCTCGATCGTAATCTCGTCAAAGTAGCCCGCTTGATAGGAATCGTCGGCAAGTCGTGGCCGCGGCGCCTGCTCCCACCGGAAGCCCGGATCCTCATCAAAGTAACGCTGCATGAGGGTGTGATACGCGAGAAACTCCCAGTAGCGACAGCGAAAAGACATCGGAGCGCTGAGGATTTCTTTTCCCACCGTTAACAGAACATCGCGCGGCGGCATACAACCAAACATGGATCCGGTCGTAAAGTCGGGCGTAATCACCGCCTGATTCCATTGAATCGGTTCCGGTCGATCAACCCGAACGCCTCGGCTTTTGAGCAAGTTCACCAGGTTATCCAACTGGGCGTTCGCCCGTTCCACGGTGGCCAGGGGACGCGGACCCCACATGCCCCGCATGTCACTGTCTTCAGGTACCTTGGCTTCCGTAGCGGGCTCCGAAGGCGGAATACAAGTAAAATCCGCACGCCCCACAATGGCATGCCTCAGTGGATCAAAGTCATTCCATGAACTCACAACCGTGGACTGCATTTCTATCTCTCCGTGTGCATTTTGTTCAATTCAAAACCTGGCCAGAAAACATCCTTAAGCATCACCTGACGCCTGCGCCAACGCCTCCAGGACCTTGGCGCGTCGAGAAAGCCACCAGCCGTACTGCTTAGGCCACTGATTCCATTCCGGGTCTGCTTCCAGCGAGAGCGCCGCATTCAGCGGCCAGTTGGGGTCCAGCAACGCCTCCCGGCCAATCGCGACAAGATCGGCCTGCCCTTTGGCAACGATCGCCTCGGCTTGTTCAGCCGTCAATACCAATCCGACCGCCTGAGTCCTGAGCCCAGCTTCCTCTTTTACTTTTCGAGCGTAAGGCACCTGAAAGCCAGGCTGTGGTGGTGGTCCTTTTGCCGCCGTTGCGGAACCGAGGATGCCGCCCGAGGAGCAATCGATCACATCCACACCCAAGCCCTTCAGATCTTTGGCAAGCGCAACAGTATCCTCGAGTGACCAGCCCTTAGGCGCCCCGTCAACCGCGGACACGCGAACAAAAAGCGGTTTGCCTTCCGGCCATGCTTCCCTGACCGCCTCAACCGTCTCAAGCAGCATTCTCGAACGTCCCGAGCGATCGCCCCCATACCCATCGGCTCGATGATTGCTCACCGGCGACAAGAAGCTCGCCGCAAGATAGCCATGCGCCGCATGGACTTCCGCAATATCGAATCCGGCTTGATCGGAACGCCTGGCAGCCGCTGCAAAATCCTCCACAACCTGAGTGATCTCAGCAGAGGTCATTTCAGCCGGAAGCAGCCAACCCTCGCCCACGGGTTCTGCCGAAGGTGCGATCACCTGCCAGGGCTCTTCGCCACGTCGCCGGTCGCTGTCATCAAGCGGGCCGTTCCCATGCCAGGGCCGCTGCATGGCGGCCTTTCTTCCCGCATGGGCAAGCTGTATCGCTGACGCAGAGCCCATACTTCGGATAAAACCGGTAATACCCGACAACGCCTGGGCATGTGCATCCGACCAGATCCCGAGATCTCCGTGGGTAATGCGGCCTCTGCGCTGCACTGCTGCGGCTTCTGTAAAGACCACTCCGGCACCGCCCTGTGCAAACTTTCCAAGGTGCACTATATGCCAGTCATTGGCGATGCCGTCGCCGGCGCTGTACTGACACATCGGCGAGATAACCAACCGGTTCTCGAGGGTGAGGTCGCGGATCTTTAGTGGGCTAAAAAGATGTGATTCAACAGGCATAGTTAAAGTACAGCGAAAAAACCAGAGCGCGCAATCATATCGGGCAGACGCCATAGATTCCAGAAAAATCACGCCCGACGGGTCTCATTACACTGTGACTCGGATAGACTTGTCGGGCACCGGTAAACATGGAATCAGATTCTGATGTCCGACAAAAGCGCCACGGCCCAGCTGCTGCTTCAGGCACGAAAGCCCGGAAAGGCTCTGACGGCTCTTCCCAAAAGCGCCCTGCCCGCCGATAAAGCTCAGGCCTATGCCGCGCAGGCAGAACTTGTATCTTTGTTAAGCATTCATTCCGGCAGACCCGTGGGTTACAAGGTAGGCTGTACCAACGCTACAGCACGGCAAATGCTTGCGCTCGACTCTCCGTTCAGCGGCCGGTGTTTTGAAAAAGAGCTTTCGGCTTCACCCGCGACCATTGATGCCGGAACGCTCCACATGATCGGCATCGAGCCAGAGATCGCGGTACGCATCGGTAAGGATCTCGCCCCTTCGAAAAACTGGCAACGAGCAGATGTCATCGACCACATTGAAGCTGTAATGCCCTCGGTGGAAGTTGTGGAAAGCCGGTTTTCGAGCTGGCCACTGATGGGCTTTTTGAGCGCGATCGCCGATAACGGCGTGCATCGCCATCTGGTACTGGGCAATCCGGTCGAAAACTGGTCTGCCGACAGTATTGAACAAACCGCGGTGACGCTGACCGCAAACGGAATCACCGTGCGTGAGGGAGTTGCCAGCAATGTGGACGGCGGACCTTTTGGCGTCGTCGCCTGGCTTGCCAATCACCTCAACGCCATGGGGACGACTCTGGCAGCAGGTGAGATCGTCACTACAGGCGTGATGACGGATATTTACGACAGTGCCCCGGGAGAAACAATTGTGGCTCACTATGATCTTCCCGCAGTAGTGGAATTACAGGTAAAGCCGCTATGACGATGGACCTCATCCGTCTTTCCGCACGTTCGGTGCGGGATCTCCTCAAGGACCGGCAAGTCGGCCCGCTCGAGCTTCTCGATGCGCTAGAGCACCGCATCAGTGAAGTGGATGGCGCCGTCAATGCCTTGCCAACACTTTGTTTTGAGCGGGCTCGACAACGTGCCCGCGAAAGGGATCTTTCCGGTCTGCCGCTTGCCGGCATCCCTGTGGCCATCAAGGACCTTTTGCCAGTCAGCGGCGTGCGCACCACATTCGGTTCCATGGCATACCGCGATCACATCCCCGAGGTTTCTGATCTCCTTGTCGAGCGCATCGAGGCAGCCGGGGGCATTGTCTATGCAAAATCCAACACACCCGAATTTGGCGCGGGGGCCAATACCTTCAATGATGTCTTCGGATTTACCCGGAACCCCTGGAACACCGCGCTTTCGGCGGCAGGATCCTCGGGAGGCTCAGCCGTCGCACTCGCGACCGGGATGGCGTGGCTAGCCACCGGATCTGATCTTGGTGGCTCGCTGCGCAACCCGGCGAGTTTCTGTTCGATTGTGGGGCTGCGTCCCAGTCAGGGCCGCATCGCATCAGACCCAGGCGAGACCGCATTCAATCGTCTGAGCATGGAAGGGCCCATGGCGCGCAACGTCAATGACGCGGCCATGCTATTGGATGTCATGGCAGGCTATGACAGTCGGGATCCGATGTCCCTTGACAACCCCGCCGAGTCATTCGAAGAGGCTGCGATCCGCGAGCATGTGGCTCCCCGGATCGCGTTTTCGCCGGACCTTGGCGTCACCCCGGTCGATCCTGAAGTCGCCGAAATTTGTGAGCGGGCGGCTTTGCGGTTTGAAGAGCTCGGCGCCCACGTTGAGAAAGCGCAGCCCGATTTTTCAGGTTTGCAGGATGTTTTCCAGGTCCATCGCGCGCTTTCCTTTGCGACTTCTCTTGGCCCTGAACTCGAGGCGAACCGTGACACCTTCAAACCGGAAATTGTCTGGAATGTAGAAAAGGGGCTCGCCCTCACAGGCCAGGACATCATGAATGCGATGGTGGAAAGATCAGCAATCTACAGGCGGGCAAACACGTTCTTTTCTGATTTCGATCTGATTTTGACGCCCGCGACCGTTGTGCCGCCCTACCCGGTCGAGCAGCGCTTTGTTCAACGGGTTGGCGATCATGAATTTTCGAATTACATCGAGTGGTGTTCGATTGCATACGCCTTTACCGTCCTTGGCGCTCCGGCGCTGTCGGTCCCCTGCGGATTTACCCAAAGCGGGTTGCCAGTGGGTTTACAGATTGCAGCGCCCGTTCGCGAAGAAGCAAGATTGCTCGCGGCTGCCAGCGCCCTTGAGAATCTGCTAAGGTTATCTGGCGCATTGCCCATTGATCCTCGAGCCCCTGACTCATGACCCACTACAGCGCTTGCCCGCATGACTGCCCTTCCACCTGTGCATTGGAAGTTGAAAAACTCGATGACAACACCATCGGCAAGGTCCGAGGCGCCTCAGAACAGACCTATACGGCCGGCGTCATCTGCAGCAAGGTTGCCCGCTACAGCGAACGAATCCATCATCCAGACCGCCTGACCCAGCCGCTGAAACGCACCGGCGAAAAAGGCAGTGGCCAGTTCTCGCCGATCAGTTGGGAGGATGCCCTGGATGAGGTCGCCGAGCGACTGCGCGAAGCTGAGCAGCGCGACGGCAGCGAGGCTGTCTGGCCCTACCAGTATGCCGGCACCATGGGACTGGTAATGCGTGACGGGATCAACCGTCTTCGTCACGTCAAAAAATATTCAGGCTTTCACTCGACGATCTGCGTCAACATGGCCTGGAATGGCTTCCTGGCCGGAACCGGACGCCTCACCGGCGTGGACCCACGGGAAATGGGCAAGTCGGATCTCGTCATCATCTGGGGCACCAACGCCGCAAGTACCCAGATCAATGTCATGACCCATGCACTGAAGGCACGTCGTGAGCGCGGCGCCAAGATTGTTGTTATTGATACCTACAACAATGCCACGGCCAAGCAGGCTGATCTTTTCCTTTGTGTTCAGCCGGGAACCGACGGCGCGCTCGCCTGCGCGCTGATGCATGTGCTGTTTCGTGACAACAAGGCCGATCGGGAATATCTCGAGGCATATACGGACTGTCCCGATGCCCTTGAGGCCCATCTGCAATCTCGCGATCCCGCGTGGGCAGAACACATTAGCGGTGTGCCGGTCAGCCAGATTGAAACCCTGGCTGGAATGATTGGCGAGACTCCCAAGACTTTTTTTCGCCTTGGCTATGGTTTTACCCGGCAGCGCAACGGCGCCGCCAGCATGCACGCGGCGCTTTCTATCGCCGCCGTGACTGGCAGTTGGCGTCACGAGGGAGGCGGGGCTTTTCACAGCAATGGGGGCATCTACCACTGGGATAAGACGCTGCTGGAGGGTCTGGACCATATTGACCCAGATGTGCGGGTGCTGGATCAATCCCGCATTGGGGCTATCCTGACCGGAGACAAGCAGGACATCAAAGACGGTCCGCCCGTTACCGCGCTCTTTATTCAGAATACCAATCCCATGTCGGTGGCGCCGGATCTCAACCGGGTGCATGAGGGTTTTGCGCGCAAGGATCTCTTTGTCTGCGTACATGAACAGTTCATGACCGAAACCGCCGAGATGGCAGACATCATACTGCCCGCCACCATGTTCCTTGAGCACGATGACGTCTACCAGGCAGGAGGCCATCAACACATTACGCTCGGCCCCAAGATCGTTAATCCGCCCGAGGGCTGCCGCTCAAATCATGAAGTCATCTGTGCACTGGCAAAACGACTTGGCGCCCAACATCCAGGCTTTGAGTTGACTGCTCGAGAAATCATTGACCGAACACTCAAGGACTCAGGCTGGGGTCAACTTACCGATCTCGAACAGCAGCACTGGATCGATTGCCAACCCGACTTCCGGGAGGCGCACTATCTCGAAGGCTTCGGCCACGCCGACGGGCGGTTTCACTTCTCACCTGACTGGGATGCTCTTCTGCCACACGGTTTTGGCCCGGCCGGGGCTGTCATGCCTACCCTGCCAGATCACTGGGACGTTATTGAGACGGCGAACAGCGAAATGCCTTACCGCCTGGTCACCGCACCTGCACGCCATTACCTGAATTCAACGTTTACCGAAACCCCAACGTCCAGTCGGCGCCACAAGCGGCCGAGCGCCATGCTGCATCCGGATGATGCCCGTGACCTAAAGATCAACAACGGCGACACCATCCGGCTGGGCAATCTTCGCGGGGAAATTCCCATTGCGGCAGAAGTCGTTGAAACCGCGCAGCGCGGTGTAGTGATCGTCGAGAGTATCTGGCCAAACCGTGCATTCGCCGGGGGCAAAGGCATCAACGCTCTGACCGGGGCAGACCCGGTCGCCCCGGTCGGTGGTGCGGCTTTTCATGACACAAGAATCTGGATCCGACCCGCGTGACCCAGATCACATCACAGCTTAAAAACTCCGCCGCGTTATCAAAACTGACCTATAGTTCTGTTACCCGTCTCACGCACAGCAGCGATCTCACACGATCCTGGGAGCGCAGTTTTGGAAGTGAACATCTTTGGCGTCGTTTTGATATTGCTCATCGTGATCGCAGCGTGGCTGATCTGGACCTATAACCGGTTTATTCGGCACAAGAATAATGTGCGCGAGGCATGGAGCGGGATCGACGTCCAACTCAAGCGCCGTCACAACCTGATTCCCAATGTGATCGAAGCGGTAAAAGGATATATGGGCCACGAGCAGGGAACACTAGATTCTTTAACCCGTCTACGAACCGGCACTGACACCGGGGAGAGTGTTTCCAAGATTGCACAGCACGAGAGCAATCTCTCTCGGGCAATTGGAGGCATATTGGCGGTGGCAGAAGGCTATCCAGACCTCAAGGCCAACGCCGGCTTCCTCGATCTTCAACAGAAGCTGCATGAAACTGAAGAACAGGTACAGTTGGCGAGACGTTATTACAACGGTACCGTGCGCAACTGGAACGTCCTGGTGGAATCTTTCCCCAGCAACCTGATTGCAGGGATTTTCAGATTCCAGCTTGCTGAATTCTTTGAAATCGAACTGGCCACAGAACGGACCCTGCCCAAAGTCGATTTCTGATGAGCGCGTTGTGCTCCAGGCTCTTCCTTCTAGCGTCGCTGCTGGTGACGCTCGCTGCACCGCTGCCTTCTCTTGCCGGCGAGCGTATCCGCCTGTTTCAAAGCCACGTGATGGTGATGCCAAGCGGCGCACTCACTGTCACGGAAACCATTACGGTCGTGGCGAAAGGCAACAAGATCAAGCGGGGCATTTACCGCGACTTCCCAACCGACTACCGCGATCACGACAACCGACAGCACCGGGTGGGTTTTCAACTATTGCATGTGACGCGGGACGGCCGCCCTGAACCCCACCACACCGAAAACCTCAGCAATGGCGTTCGCATCTATATCGGGCAGCACGACAGATTTCCTTCGCCTGGAGAGTACCGCTACACCCTGACCTATCAGACAGACCGGCAATTGGGATTCTTTGCTGATCATGACGAGCTTTACTGGAACGCCACGGGTAACGATTGGGAGTTTCAAATTGATGAGGCAGTCGTCACGATCGCGCTCCCCCAAGGCGTACCGTCTCACAAGATTCAGGCCACAGGCTACACCGGACCCTTCGGCTCACGCGGTCGGGATTACCGTTCGACAATTGCCTCCGATGCGTCCGTCACTTTCACAACGAACGCGACCCTTGCACCGGGCTCCGGGCTCACGGTAGTCGTGGGGTGGCCCAAGGGATATGTGACTGAGCCGACTGGCCAGCAGCGTCTTGGTTTCTGGGTGCGAGATAACCCTGTGGCGGTCGTCGGATGGCCGGGCACGCTGTTGGTGTTTTTGTACTTTCTCTTCGCTTGGCATCAGGTGGGACGCGACCCGAGTGGGGGCACCATCATTCCACGATTCGAGCCCCCCGAAGGACTGTCTCCCGCAGCCGCACGATATATCCTGCAAATGGGTTTCGACAGCAAAGCCTTTTCCTGCGCGCTCATCAGTATGGCGGTCAAACAGCGTATCCACATCAGCGAGCAGGCCGATGGCAAAACGGTTATCCACCGGGATGACGATGGCAACATGGAGTCACTCTCGTTCGGTGAAAAAGCGCTATACACAAAACTGCTGGGTCACTCGGAGAGTCTCGAACTCGACAATGCCCACCACAAGACAATCGGGGCAGCGCGGGATCTCCTTAAATCCCGCCTCGCCGATGAGTATCACGGTCAGTTCTTTTTGAGAAACCTCAAATGGCTGATTCCAGGACTGCTCCTCTCGGTGCTGACTGTTGCAGCTCTGGCCATAGCGAACCCAGAACCCATCATGATTATCGGCATTCCGCTGCTGGTGACCAGTATGTTCTTTACCGTAGCGGTCCGACTATGGCGGCAGGGTAGGCGACTGATTGCAATCTTGGTGGCAGGCTTCACTGGCATCGTGGGTCTTGGCAACCTGTTGATCACATCAGTTGCTGTGAGTGGCGGTTTTGGCCTGACGTTGGTGGTCGGTGCCCTCATTATCATCAACCTGCTCTTTTATTTTCTCCTGAAAGCTCCTACCCGACTCGGGAGAGAGGTGATGGATGAGATTGAGGGGTTCAAAAAATACCTGGCAACCGCCGAGAAGCATCGCCTCCAAACCTTGGGCTCCCTGGATCAGCAGTTGCTGCTCTTTGAAAAGTACCTGCCCTTCGCGTTAGCACTTGATGTTGCCCAAGAATGGTGTGAGAACTTCAGCGAAACACTGGAACAGGCGGCACAGGAGCCCGGCAGGCACTACCGGCCTCGCTGGTACACGGGCCGTTCCTGGGAGCCTTCGCGTCCTGCGCGGTTCGGCGACACGCTCGGCCGCGCCCTATCGTCAACCGTGGCATCGGCCGCTACCGCACCGGGCTCCTCATCGGGCTTTAGCGGGGGTTCTTCCGGCGGAGGCGGTGGTGGCGGAGGCGGAGGTGGCTGGTAAAACTGCTGAGCTCAGAATTACTTCTTCGGGGACCAACGAGGTGAGCGATAACCTCCATCGAGACCTCCGGCGGAAAGGACGACCTGCCACAAATGATTTTCGCGTGAGCGGAAGGAACCTGCACACACCAACAGGTAGTAATCGAACATTCTCTTGAAACGATCCCCATAGTGGGCTTTCAGCGACGGCCAGGCAGCATTGAAGTTGCGGTACCACGCCATCAGGGTCGGGTCGTAATCAGCGCCGAAATTATGCCAATCCTCGATGGTGAAGCACGCGCCAGCCTGGCGCGCCAATGCTGCAGCAGGCGGCAGTACTCCGTTGGGGAAGATATATTTCTCGATCCATCGGTCAGTTGCAAAACCATCACGACCCGCGCCAATGGTGTGCAGAAGAAATAATCCCTGATCCTTTAGCAGGGAACGGCTCTTGGTGAAAAAGGCTCGGTAGTTTCGCTGACCGACGTGTTCAAACATGCCGACAGACACAATGCGATCAAACTTGCCTTCAAGTTCCCGGTAATCCTTCACTGTGACCTCCACTGGCAAATCAGCACAGCGCTCTTGCGCCAGCTTGGCCTGCTCTACGGATACCGTCACTCCCGTTACGTGCACATCATGATGCTGGGCCATCCATTGTGCCAGCCCTCCCCAACCACATCCAATATCCAGCACCTTCATTCCCGGCTCGAACTGCAGTTTGGCGCATATCATCTCCATCTTTGCAATCTGGGCCTCATCAAGACCACTGGCCGATTCCCAGAATCCGCAGCTGTAATTCATGTGCGGATCGAGCATCTGCTCGAAAACGTCATTGCCGATATCGTAATGCTGCTCGGCTACCTGAAACGCCCGGGCGCGACTCTGGCGGTTAAACAGGCGAAAACCGATAAGGTAGAGGAGAAAGCGCAGGTTATTGCGCACCTGGTCTTCAAGGCCAGCCCGAAAACCCCGCGTGATCATCTCATCAAGCGCTTCGCAATCCCACCAGCCATCCATATAGGCTTCGCCCAGCCCCAGCGTGCCATCCCGCGCAATTCGCAAGAAAAGATCCGGGTTATGCACCTGCACATCCCAGGGGTTTGGCCCATTGATTTGAATACCCGCAGGCTCAAGCATCTGCTCAAAGCGTTGCTGAACCCTACTCATCGCAATCCACTCCTAAAATCCATCTCTACGGATTTGAAGATATTCCAGACTGTGTCTTTATATTCATTATATTCATCATATTCATCGGCATGTTCATCGGTCACAACACCCGTTCATTGCCGCCATCAATGGGCAACTGCGCGCCGGTGGTACAGCGAAATGCCGAGCCTGCCATCGCGCAAACCATTGCGGCGACATCTGGTGAAGTGACTTCCCGATGAAGCAGATTGTTTCTGCGATATTCCTCAACGCTCATTCCATAGTGTGCGGCCCGGCCTTCAAGTACCTCGTCGGTCCAGATTGCCGTATCAAACACGGCATTAGGATGCAGGGTATTCACCCGGATGCCATCGCCCGCCAGTTCAAGGGCCAGTACTCGGGCCAGTTGAGTCAGGCCTGCCTTGGCCACGGAATAGGCCCCGGCCGCGGGGCCCGGTGCCGGCACGTTTTTTGAACCGACCATAATCAACGAAGGCTCCCAGCCAAGGCGCAGATAAGGAATACTTTCTCGCGCAACATGCATGGCTCCCGTCAGATTGATGTCGAGAGAACGCTGCCACTCAGCTTCAGGCATATCCGCTACCTCGTCACTCGCACAGAAGATCCCGGCGTTGTTCACGAGAATATCGAGGCCCCCAAAAGCCGCGACCGATTCGGCCACCGCGTCACGCACGGCATCGGCGTCCTTTACATCACAAACCCGTCCTTGGATGTTTGTTCCATCAAAGACGTTGAGAACCAAAGGATCTTTGTCGAGAACCGTGACCTGCGCGCCCTGCTCAGACAATGCAAGCGCGCAGGCATATCCAATCCCGCTGGCGCCGCCGGTTACTAGAGCACAGCGTCCCTGAAAAGCAGGCGAACTCGCAGATTTTGCAAGTTTTGCCTGCTCAAGCTCCCAGTACTCGACCTCAAAAATGTCTGCTTCAGGCAAAGCGCACCATCCGCCGTGGCGCTCCGCCTTCTCGATGGCAGCGATAGTATGAGAGACGATATCGCCGACCACGGCCAGGTCACCCGGCCGCGCCCCAAAAGCCATGGTACCCCGGCCCTGCCACACCCCCCACCGCGGGGCGCAATCCAATCGCGTGAGCTTTCCGTCTGTGAGGCGATCAAAGTAGTCCTGGTATTCCGAAATAAACCCTTCGACTGCATCAGAAGGATCCTCTTCAACTATCAGAGGAACCCGCTTTGTGCGAATCACATGATCTGGCGTCAAAGGCCCTCGCGTGGCGATACTTTTTACATCACTGCGTTTGGCAAAGCCGCAACTTTGCACACCTCCATCAAACGCTACCAGCATGGGGCAGTTCGCGGCCCGACTCACTTCATATCGGATCGCAGCGAGCTCAAGGGCGGATGCTTCTGCTGTGTCGTTCGCGACGCGTGGGGCCTCACCCAAGGCCTGCTCCGCCTCAGTTACGAGATCGATCATACGGGTATAACTTTCTCGGGCATCATCAGCAAAACTGAAGATCCCGTGATTCATGAGGATCATTCCTTCCAGGGTTGACCAGTCAATATCCTCGGTCATCTGTGCAACTTTTTTTGCCAACACGAATCCCGGCATGACATACGGCACCACCAACAATCGATCGCCGTATATCTCACGAACACGCGCTTCCCCATCTGGTGTATTGGTTAGCGTGACGACGGCATCTGCATGGGTGTGATCCACATATCTAAATGGAATCAACGCATGCAGGATAGCCTCAACAGACGGATTGGGAGCGCCAGGGTCGAGCATGGCAGCCCGCTGGGCACGCACCATGTCGGCATCACTCAGCGCGTCAAAGCGGGATAACTTCAACAAGGCGTCAAGCGCAACCGGGGCAAATCCGGGCGCTTCTATCGTGGCAAGATCCCAGCCACTGCCTTTGATATACAGAACCTCGTGACGATCGTCGAAGATATCGGAAAACTCTGCCTTGACTGAGGTGTTACCGCCTCCATGCAGTACCAGGTCGGAGGCTTGCCCGATCAAGCGCGACGAATAGACCCTGAGGGCAAGAGCATCTTCCCCACACGCAGCAGCGTCGTTTTCATTCCAGAGGTTTTTCAATTCAGATCCAATGTTGCGGGTCTGGGTCGGTGACACAGAAACTCATCATTCTAACTGCTCAATTGACCTGCAGTTGCGCCTCAAGCCCCTGCCAATCATCGCGTGGCACCACTCGACAGACACTATCGAGATCGCTGACCCAGGAGACAGCGCTCAAAAACGGTATTCCGTAAATGCGGGTCGCATGCGGTCTTGAAGGCAGATTCCAGATCACCGAGTCGCCCGGATAATCAACCCAGTCCTCATCGCCTAACCGAAAACCGCAGGGGCCTGTCAGGTTGAAATACATCTCGGAGGCCTGATGAGCATGATCTCGATAGAGCGTGCGGGGTTTCAGGAAAAACAGACTCAAAAAAAGATTTTCGCTAAAGAAAAAACACTCGCCTGGTCCAACCAGACGGCAAACCAGGTTACCGTCCAGAAAACTTTGTCCGACATCCACTCCTGCTTCGTAATATCCGGCACTGCTGTCCGTCTCTACATTCCAGTTCAGAGTTGGTGCGGCTGCCGACAATGCTTGTGCGACTGTCTTGAGGGAAGCCGGAATATGCTCCACCGCTGCCTTGAGTTCGCCCTCGAAATGGAGCGGAATCTGGGGCGGTACCGGTGAGCACCGATGACCATCGAGGTCCAATGCGTCCAACCGGGAAATTGTCTGTTGCACCCCGTCGAGTTGTTTGCTCGATTGCAGTGCGTCATGAATCGCACGAATCAGGGAAGTGATTTTTTCTGAACTCATATGACTTTCAAGTTCGACCCGTAGACTCTCAAACCTCGAGGCACTTCCATCACAAGAAAACGCCGGTTTAGGGCATCCGTCTCAGGCGGCGTTATCCCTCACACGCGATCACGGCCTCTTCAGGACTATTGGCTACCTGCAGTTGCAAACGACTAGTTTCTTTCAGATAACCTGAGTCGGTCATCTTGTCCAGAAATCCAATGAGCTCATCGTAGTACCCCGCTATGTTCAGCAAAACACATGGCTTATCATGCAGGCCCAGTTGCGCCCAGGTCCACATCTCAAAAAGCTCTTCCAGCGTGCCGATTCCGCCCGGCAAAGCAACAAACCCATCTGACAACTCTGCCATCAACGCTTTGCGCTCATGCATCGTTTCTACGATGTGCATGTTCGTCAGTGAAGGATGTGCGATCTCCTTATTCACCAGAGACTGTGGAATCACGCCCGTGACATCCCCGTTCGCTCCCAACACCGCATCAGCGACTGCTCCCATCAACCCGACAGACGCCCCGCCATAGACAAGACCAAGTTTCCGTTGTGCCAGCAATGATCCGAATGCCGCAGCACCTTCAGCATAAGCCTCGAGATCACCATTACTGGATCCACAAAAGACACATATGCGATTCAT
>DLPX01000032.1:3667-6035 GCA_002477475.1 Proteobacteria bacterium UBA7447 | reverse complement strand
GCGCTAAAAAGAATAGGATTGGTTCCGCTGGAAGGATCCGCCTCAGCCATCTCGCCGACTCTTTCGGCCTGTGCATCATCAATTCCGAGAGCTTCAAGGTTTTGAGGAATATCAAGTGTCTCCCGTAATTGCAGCACCCAGTCAAGAAAAGACGAGAACCCGGGGTCATCAATCCCAATACTTCGTGCAAGCCGACAGATGCGCTCTTCGATCACCTTGCGGTTCTCCACGAGAACGTAAGGCATTAGAACGGCATTCAATGTGCCGTGATGAGCGTTGTAAAGAGCACCAAGAGGATGTGCTAAAGCATGCATGGCCCCGAGACCCCGTTGAAAAGCCGTCGCTCCCATCGTTGATGCAACCAGCATCTGAGTACGCGCTTCGAGATTATTTCCGTCGGCAACTGCAGCAGGCAAATACTCGCGAACCAGGCGGATTCCTTCAGCAGCGATACCTTCTGCCATGGGATGGTAGACCGGAGAGCACCACGCCTCGAGGCTGTGGGATAAGGCATCCATTCCCGTCGCTGCAGTTAAGAAAGGCGGCAAGCCCGCCGTGACCACAGGATCAAGAATGACAATAGCAGGCACGATGTCCGGATGAAAGATCAACCGTTTTATCTCATTCGGCTCGTCCAGAATCACCGAAACGCGCCCCACTTCCGAACCCGTACCCGCAGTTGTCGGCACTGCCACCACAGGTGCAATGCCTTCTGAATCCGCTCGCGTCCAGTTGTCTCCCACATCCTCAAGGTCCCATATCGAAATCGTCTGCCCTGCCATCAGGGCAATGGCTTTGCCCGCATCCAGAGCACTCCCGCCGCCAAATGCGATAACGCCATCGTGTCCTCCTTCTCTGAAAACACCCACCCCCTGCTCCACGTTTGTTCCCGTGGGGTTTGGCTGGACATCACTGAATACGGAACAGCTGAGCCCTTCAGACGCACAAGCCGATTGCGCCTCTTTGACAATCGGAAGCTCCGCAAGACCTGGATCGGTTACCAACAGCGGATTTCGCATATTGAGCTCCAGACAACACATTCCAAGCTCTGAAAGACGCGACTCGCCTACACGGACCGACGTCGGATAATTCCAGTTGGCGTTCAAACTCGACTCCTTGGTCTCTTAGTTGATTTCTGTCTCATCTCAGGATGGAAAGTCTAAATTCTCTTTCGATTTTGTCACTGCTCACTATTTGCATTAACCACAGCACGATTAGAGCGACATCTCAGAGGTACAATGGAGCGGGTGATGGGAATCGAACCCACGTCATCAGCTTGGGAAGCTGAGGTTCTACCATTGAACTACACCCGCGCTGCCATAACGCTTAAGGGTATCACTGACGCCTGCCCGCGAACAGACTCCATAGATCAAGTCATCAATGCTCAGCAGTCAATGACCAATAAACTCTTCAGACATGAACCATCTTCGTAAAAGCCCAGTGCGAAGTTTCGTCCGGCGTGAGGGTCGAATGACCAACGCGCAAAAACGGGCTTTGGAGGAATTGTGGCCCGCGTACGGGTTCGGGTCCGATTCCGGTCTTGCCGGCCAGATTGCAGGATATGAGAATGCTGAACGCTCACTCGAGATTGGGTTTGGTGATGGTGACGCTTTGCTCAGTCTTGCCAAAGAGCACCCTATGCGGTGCTTTATCGGTATCGACCCTCATAGACCCGGTGCCGGACGGCTGCTTTTGCGACTGCAGCAGGAAGGTATCGAGAACATACGGATCGCGATTGGAGATGCAGCCCAATTGATGCCCACGATCGACCCCGGCTCACTAAGTCAGATCCTCATTCTTTTTCCAGACCCGTGGCCAAAAAAGCGTCACCACAAGCGCCGGCTACTGACCGCTGACTTTTTGCATATCCTGAGTGAGAAACTTCAGGCACAAGGGCGCTTGCACATTGCGACCGACTGGCAAGAGTACGCCGATGAGATTCTGACAGCACTTGATGCAACACCCGCACTCGAAAATGAGGAGGGTCGTCTTGCTTTTTCAGAGCGTCCGGATTGGCGGCCACTCACAAAATATGAGAGACGGGGCCTGCGGCTAGGCCATCAAGTCTTCGATATCGCCGCAATAAAAAGATGAGCCTGGAACATCCGTCCTGGTGGGATGCGCATTCGGATCAACCCTACAAGCTTGCTCGTTCAGAAAAACCTCGGCTGCAGGCCGCCAATCTAAACGAATACTTGCGAACCGCGTTGTGCGCTTTAGGATCGCTGCCAACTATCGCGTGGCACTACGCTCGCCCCAAAAGGATTGCTTCGCCAACTCCACGTGACTTTGTTGGACTTGGCGTATCACCTGATCATGGGAGTCATCAAGCGGTTAGCGATCTGGTGGAAGAACTCGGTGTTCAAAA
>DLPX01000032.1:2425-3317 GCA_002477475.1 Proteobacteria bacterium UBA7447 | reverse complement strand
GACAAGCTTGATTACTATCTTGACTTTGCGGGCCGTTTTAAAGGGCATAAGCTTCTCATCAACATCCTGCAATCCCGACAGAGCGTACTCAATCCATCAGAGTGGCTGGAGACGGTCGATCGAATTATTGATGCTTTTTCCCCCCTCACCACAACCTTTCAAATCGGAAACGCTATCAACCGCAGCAAGTGGGGCTGTCACCATACGGGCGAATACCTGGACTTGCTGAAAGGAGTAGACGATCTTCGGACACGTCGGCCTGACCTTGTTCTTGGCGGATCATCCGTCATCGACTTTGAACCATTGGCCACGATTCGCACCCTGATCAACGGATGTCACTATTACCTGGATGCATGTACTAGCGCGCTTTATGTAAACCGTCGCGGGTCTCCCTATTCACACCAGTACCGGTTTTTCAACCTTGAGCGGAAAATCCGCCTGATTCGCGCCATCACCGAGGCCTCGAACCGCTGCGGCCCGCGGGTATGGGTTACGGAAACCAACTGGCCCCTTCTGGATACGAAGCCCTACACCCCAAATTCAGGTCTGCCGCGCTCTACAGTTGACGAAGCTACCCAGGCCAAATACCTGACCGATTACTATCGGATTGCCTACCAGACGGGATTGGTCGAGCGGGTTTACTGGTGGCAACTGATCAACCCGGGCTACGGACTGGTTGACCATCGCCATGGCGTGATCCGCAAGATGCCTTCATTTAATGCTTTTGCAAAACTATTAGCAGGTGGCCTGCTGCAGGACTAAGCGCTGGACAACTTAAACCGTCATCCGGCGCACGCCCGAGCCGCCTCCCACTAACAGGACATCGGCCCGGCGAGCGGCAAAAAGACCGTTGTCAACGACTCCGGCAAGAAGATTGATTTTTGACTCCATC
>DLPX01000032.1:1867-2042 GCA_002477475.1 Proteobacteria bacterium UBA7447 | reverse complement strand
TGAAGTCTGAGCGCAGTTCGGGCTGTCCACCCATCGCAATCAGTTTGCGGGCGACGAGGCTTTGAGCCATCGGGATCACTTCTACCGGCAAAGGAAAAGACCCAAGATGGTCCGATAATTTCGATTCATCGACGATACAGACAAACCGCTTGCTGGCACTTGCCACGATCTTTTC
>DLPX01000032.1:0-1555 GCA_002477475.1 Proteobacteria bacterium UBA7447 | reverse complement strand
CTTTTCACGGGTGAGTGCGCCTCCTCCGCCCTTGATCAGTTGCAGATGAGCAGTAGCCTCATCTGCACCATCGACGTAAAGGGACAGATCCCCTGTCCGGTTAAGATCAATTATCGGCAGCCCGATCGCCTTCAGCCGATCGGCAGATGCCTGAGAACTGGACACGACGCCGTCGATCTTGCCTTTGACCCCCACCAGCGCATCAATAAAGAAATTGGTCGTCGACCCGGTTCCGACACCGACGATATCGCCCGATTCAATAAAATCGAGTGCAGCCTGCGCCGCGAGGCGCTTTTGCTCATCCTGGCTCATGGCTAGAATCTCCTCAAGGTCTTGCCGCGATTCTACCGCCTGCTCCCAAATACCGAGGTGTCAGATAGAATCCGGGGAGTCAACGTGACACATCCATGCTGATGTCCGAGTACAGTGACCCGGCGAATACCGATCTGATGGAAGAATTTACAGGACTATTTAATCTCCCGGGAGAAGGCTTCGTTGCGCAATTGCGCAATGGCGGTCAGTCGTCACTTTATGACCGACAGGGACTTCAGTATCTCATCCTACAAAGAAAACAGGAGGGTCAGGATGCCGAGGCGGCTGAGCAGGCCCTCGCGCGGATGAACGCGGTGCAGAACACGATTGGACTGCAACTCTCCGGGGGCAGTTAAGCGCCCGCTAAAGTCTATTACTCCCTGTAGTAGGAACGATACCAATCCACGAAATGCTGGATCCCTTCCTCTACCCTCACTTTCGGACGGTAGCCTAAATCCGACTCCAGTGCTGTCACGTCAGCTTCGGTTGCGGGCACATCTCCATCCTGCATGGGCAAAAGATCAAGCGTTGCCTGCTTTCCCAGCGCCTTTTCCAAAGCCTGAATGTAGTCCATGAGCGCAACCCGATGACTGTTGCCGATATTGAAAATGCGCCAAGGCGCGCTGGCGCTCCGATCGGGCTCGTTAACGCCGTCTGATACGGTCGCCGGCCGGTCAATCACACGGACCACTCCCTCGACAATATCGTCTACATAGGTGAAATCACGGACCATCTCGCCGCGGTTGAAAACCGGAATCGGCTCGTCCTTCAGAATGCCGCGAGTAAACTTGAAGAGCGCCATGTCCGGCCTGCCCCACGGACCGTAAACAGTAAAAAATCGAAGCCCCGTAGCGGGCATTCCGTAAAGGTGTGCATAGGCATGCGCCATTAGTTCATTGGCCTTCTTGCTCGCGGCGTAGAGCGAAATAGGGTGGTCAACGTTGTGCTTTTCAGAAAATGGCAGCTCAGTGTTGGAACCATAGACGGAACTGGAGGAGGCATAAACAAGGTGTCCGACACCGCTGTGTCGACAGCCCTCCAAGATATGACCAAATCCAACGAGGTTCGCATCGATATAGGCTGCCGGATTCTCGATTGAGTAACGCACGCCCGCCTGCGCTGCGAGGTTAACGACCACATCAAAATAATTCTCGGCAAATAGCTTTCGCATCTCTTCTTGATCCGATATATCCGCCTTGAGAAAGCTGAACTGCTTTGAGGGCGTCAAACGAGCAAGCCTTGC